>NZ_JAUBOS010000004.1:0-193867 GCF_036700365.1 Microcoleus sp. w2-18bC1 | reverse complement strand
ATTTAGTTGTTATGGCTTTGTGAGCCATACTAGCCGTCTCTGAGTATTGTTACTCGTTTAGGCTAAACGAATCGCACGAATCTGCTGAAATTATATATTCAGTGCATACTTATAATAGTGCAGCAGAGCACTTGACGCAGTTACTATAAATAGAGCATAAACAAACTCAAAATGTTTAATAGTAGACGATATCCTTTTCAACCTAAACGAGATGGAATTGGTGTTTTAGCTGATGTTCCGTATCTGCCTTTAACACTAACTTATCAAAATCGTTCTGTTGAGGTTATGGGTTTACTGGATACAGGCTCTAGTGTAAATGTTTTGCCCTATAATGTTGGGGTGCAGTTAGGGGCAATTTGGGAAAATCAAAGATTTTCTGTTGTTGACGAGTTATGAAACTCGCATTTATTTAACTTAACGTTAAGTTTTTACTTCGACTCTCCTAACTCTTTGTATATTACGGGATTTTTACAGGATTGGCCCTGATTTAAGTAAGGTAACTTTACATCAATAGCCCACCCATTTTCTAGACAAAGTTTAGGAGATTATTGAATTGACTATCTGACTAGAATATATCCCTAATTTTTATGATTTTGAAAAATCGATATCAACTTCAAGAACGACTCAGTCAAAAAGCAGGCCGAGAAGTTTTCCTGGCTATTGACCAACAAACTGAACAACAAGTTCTAGTTAAAATTCTTTGGTTTGGTCAAAATCTTACTTGGGCAGATATAAAACTATTCAAGCGAGAAATAAAAACACTGAAAACCCTTTCTCATCCAGCGATTCCTCGTTATCTAGACTATATAGAAATCAACTCACAAAAGAATAAAGGAATCGCATTGGTTCAAACATATATTAGAGGAAAATCCCTGGAGCAATACTTACAATCTGGACATGGGTTTAGTGAAGCGGAACTGCGGCAAATTGCCCAGAAAATCTTAGAAATATTGATATATCTCCATGGACATCGTCCCCCTTTAATCCATAGAGACATTAAACCAAGCAATATTTTGTTAGCCGATGGTTTTGGAGATATTGCAGACCAAATCCACTTGGTAGATTTTGGAGCGGTCGGTACACAGACTATTGTAGAAAAAGGAACCATGACATTGGTCGGTAGCTATGGATATATGCCGCCCGAACAATTTACTGGACGCATTACTCCTGCGGTTGATCTTTATGGTTTAGGAGCAACTCTAATTTATTTAGTGACTGGTAAACACCCAACAGAACTACCACAAAAAAACCTGCAAATTCAATTCATATCTACTCCTAATATCAGTCCTGCTTTCACAAAATGGTTAAAGCAGATGACTGAACCCCATCTGGAAAAGCGGTTACCTAATGCACAGGTAGCCTTAGCAAAATTGCAACCCAAGTTTCAACTCCAGCCATATGTACCTGCGATTATTCTAGGTTTGTTTGTTATGACTGGAGCAATAAGCTACTTCGCATTAGGTACAAATATTCTATCCAGTCAATTACACAAAGATATAGCATTACGTGCAGATTTTTTTGGGTTGTATCCAACAGGTATATATGTAAAACCTGGTCAAGTTTTAAGAGTAAGAGCATCAGGTGTAATCATTGTTTGGCCAAACCATGGATCTTATGGGGAAGCCACTCCCGCAGGTAATTCCAACACCCTTTGCCCTCACGCAGAATGTTTCTTTCGTGGAAGACCAGCAGGAGTGCTAGTTGGGAAAATATCTGCAAGTGGTGAACTATTTGAAATAGGTGCGGACAAAGAGATAACTGTCATAAATGAAGGAGAATTATATTTAGGAATAAACGATCCACTTACTGGTGATAATAGTGGTCATTTTTCGATATCTGTTGACGTTCGTTAAGAGCTGATTTATAAAGTCTCCCGAAACTCCCTTGGTTCGTGGCTGGGCAGCAGAAGCCTTGGGCAAGTTAGGAAATGCTTCAGAATCCGTCATCAGCGCCTTGCTGTTACGTCTCGAAGATGGGAACGAGGATGTGCGTGGCTGGGCAGCAGAAGCCTTGGGCAAGTTAGGAAATGCTTCAGAATCTGTCATCAGTGCCTTGCTGCGAAGTCTCGAAGATGAGGAGGACTGGGTGCGCCGTGAGACAACAGAAGCCTTGGGTAAGTTGGGAAATCCTTCAGAAGCAGTCATCAGCGCCCTGCTGTTACGTCTCGAAGATGAAGAGGATAGCAGGCCTTGGTCGATAGTAGAAGCCTTGGGCAAGTTGAGTTTGAAATCTAGTGAGGTTTTGCCTGCTGTCGTGCAATGGATCTATCGCCCTCAAGATACACCATATGTCGGTTCAGGTATTGATGTGTTGTGGGATTTGGTGGCAAGTCAGGGAAATTGATCCAGGAATTACGCACTCCGACTCAAGAAACCCGGTTTGCCCGATCGCCCCCAGCGACGGCCCAGGAGAGCCAATGGTTGCTACAATCGGGGAGGGTATATGTTGTGGCTAACACTACAGCCCGTAACCCTGAAAGCTAATAGCTAAATTATTAAAAATCTGCCTCTCCTGCCATGTTTAAAAATCTGCTAGGCGATCCCAACGCGCGCAAACTGAGAAAATTTCAGCCTTGGGTAGCTGATATCAATATTTTGGAAGAAGACTTCCGCGCACTCTCAGACGACGGCCTCAGAGGGAAAACGGCCGAGTTTCAACAACGTCTGGCAAAAGCTAGATCTCTCAACGAAGAAAAAGAGATCCTAGACGAAATCTTGCCAGAAGCTTTTGCAGTGGTGCGGGAAGCGGGACAGCGGGTTTTGGGGCTGCGCCACTTTGATGTCCAACTCCTCGGCGGCATCATCCTGCACAAAGGCCAAATTGCGGAAATGAAAACCGGTGAGGGCAAAACTCTGGTGGCCACGCTGCCGGCATACCTCAACGCCCTCAACGGTAAAGGCGTACACATCATCACCGTCAACGATTATCTCGCAAGGCGGGATGCGGAATGGATGGGGCAGGTGCACCGTTTCCTGGGATTGACAGTGGGACTGATTCAGCAAGGCATGGATCAGGTGGAACGAAAGAAAAATTATAACTGCGATATTACCTACGCCACTAACAGCGAAGTCGGCTTTGATTATTTGCGCGACAACATGGCTACTGTCATGGAAGATGTAGTGCAGCGTCCTTTTAATTTCTGCGTGATTGACGAGGTTGACTCGGTGCTGATTGATGAAGCACGGACGCCTTTAATTATTTCCGGCCAGGTGGAACGCCCCAGTGAGAAGTATATGCGGGCGGCTGAGGTAGCTGCTGCTCTGAGAAAGGAAAATGAAGAACATTACGAAGTTGACGAAAAGGCTCGGAATGTGCTGTTGACCGATGAAGGGTTTGGTGAAGCTGAGAATTTGTTGGGTGTTACGGATTTGTACGACCCGGCTGACCCTTGGGCGCATTACATTTTTAATGCGATTAAGGCGAAGGAATTGTTTATTAAGGATATTAACTACATCGTGACTCCCGATCGCGAAGTGGTGATTGTGGATGAGTTTACGGGCCGGGTGATGCCGGGAAGGCGCTGGAGTGACGGTTTGCACCAGGCGATCGAAGCGAAGGAACGGGCGGAAATTCAGCCGGAAACTCAGACGCTGGCGACGATTACTTATCAGAATTTCTTTTTGCTTTATCCGAAGCTGTCGGGGATGACAGGGACGGCGAAAACTGAGGAGACGGAGTTTGAGAAGATTTACAATCTGGAAGTGACGCTGATTCCCACTAACCGGATTACGAGCCGCACAGACCTTTCGGATATGGTTTACAAGGCCGAGGCCGGCAAGTGGAATGCGATCGCCCAGGACTGTGCAGAAATGCACGATATCGGTCGGCCGGTGCTGGTGGGTACTACTAGCGTGGAAAAGTCGGAGTTGCTGTCGCGGCTGCTGCAGGAACGGAAAATTCCTCACAATTTGCTTAATGCTAAACCGGAAAATGTGGAGCGGGAATCGGAAATTATTGCTCAAGCCGGACGCAAGGGTGCTGTGACGATCGCCACGAACATGGCCGGGCGCGGTACAGACATCATTTTGGGCGGTAATTCTGAGTACATGGGCCGCCTGAAGTTGCGCGAGTATCTGATGCCCCGGATCGTGCGGCCCGATGATGAGGACGGGTTTTCGCTGGTGCAAGCGCCCGGTATTGGCGGCCGCCCCGCACCTCAAGGTTTTGGTCAAACTGCCAAAAAGGTAAAGTCTTGGAAAGCTTCGGCGCAGATTTTCCCGACGCAGCTATCGAAAGATGCCGAGCAACTGCTTAAGGCGGCGGTGGAATTGGCGGTGAAAGAGTACGGCGAGCGATCGCTCTCGGAATTGCAAGCCGATGATATCGTGGCTATAGCTTCGGAAAAAGCGCCGACAAAAGACCCCGTAATTCAAAAGTTGCGGGAAGCTTACAATTTGACTCGCCGCGAATACGATGCTTTTACCAGCACCGAACACGATGAAGTCGTGCAGTTGGGAGGCTTGCACGTCATCGGTACCGAACGCCACGAATCGCGCCGGATCGACAATCAGTTGCGCGGCCGGGCGGGACGCCAAGGAGACCCTGGTTCAACGCGGTTTTTCTTGAGTTTGGAAGACAATTTGCTCAGGATTTTCGGCGGGGAACGGGTGGCCGGTTTGATGAAGGCTTTCGGTGTTGAGGAAGATATGCCGATCGAATCTGGAATGCTGACTCGTTCCCTCGAAGGCGCTCAGAAAAAAGTCGAAACCTACTATTACGACATCCGCAAGCAGGTATTTGAATACGATGAAGTGATGAACAATCAGCGTCGAGCAATCTATGCGGAACGTCGCCGAGTATTAGAAGGTTTGGACTCCAAAGAACAGGTAATTAAGTATGCCGAACAGACGATGGACGACATCGTGGGAGCATACATCAATCCCGATTTACCTTCGGAAGAATGGGAACTCGACAAACTTGTGAGCAAGGTGAAGGAATTTGTTTATCTGCTCGCTGACATGACACCGGATCAGCTAGAAGATTTGTCTGTTGAGGAAATTAAAACATTCCTGCACGAACAAGTCCGCAATGCTTACGACATTAAAGAAGCGGAAGTTAATGCAATCCGAGCTGAATTGATGCGAGATGCGGAACGGTTCTTTATTTTGCAGCAAATTGATACTTTGTGGCGGGAACACTTGCAACAAATGGATGCTTTACGCGAGTCTGTAGGGCTGCGTGGTTACGGGCAGAAAGACCCGCTGATCGAGTACAAAACTGAAGGTTACGAGCTATTTTTGGACATGATGACGGATATCCGTCGCAATGTGGTTTATTCGCTGTTCCAGTTCCAGCCGCAGCCGGCAATGCAAGTTTCGCCAGAGATGGTTTGAAGATAGTTAACTGTTGACTGTTGACTGCAACTTCCAGGCTCTTCCTGGAAGTTGCATATTTGAGATTAAACCCAATCTTCTTGATCGCTTTTTTGCTTTCTATAAACCTCACCTGTAGCGTGAATTTTGCGGGTTTGTTCATAAAGAGTTGCTTCGGTATGATTCCATTTTTGCAGGACTTTTTTTAAGTCTGATTGGATATCTCTAGCGCCGGGAAAGCCTCGGTAGCGAATTATTAATCTTGCTAATTCCGATAAATTGTAGTCGGTTGCTTCTCCTGCTAATAAAGTATTGACACTGGCTCGATCGCGCTTGTATTGCGGATGCTGCTGATCTTGAGTTTTTGCTACTGAATCCATACTATTTTATGTTTCCCAATCATTTGAAAATGTTGCTACAAGCAACCGCCACCCAAAAGCGCGGACATAAATAACTATCATGAATAAAGTCTTAAATCCGCGCTTCATAAACGGTTTGATTCGGGTATCATAACAGTCAACAGTCAACTGTCAACTGTCAACTGTTCAGTCATTCCCAGAAATTTTTGTGTTTGTTCAGTAATACCAAATAGTCGATCGCCGTGACAAAAGATTTCCCAGGCGCGAATTCCCATAACACCAATACCTGCAACCGCCAAGGGCATCGCTGCGGCACCTAAAAGCGCGGCAATGGGGGGAAATATCATGCACAGCGTTAACAGAATGCCAGTAACAACACCCCCAGCAATGCCAGCTTTGGCGGTGGCAGTGGCGACTTGTTCGACTAACTCTGACTGCGTAATTTTGCCTTCCACGCACAGTAGCGAGTTTTCTAATATCGAAAATACTAACTCAATTACTGCGGCGGCGATCGCCCCTTTCATTGCAGCCCCAACGATTTCGGCAACTGCTGCTTTAAACGCTGCATCCGCTAAAACTTGCTTAGCGACTGCTAATTCTGCAGCAGTCATATCTACACCACCGCGAGCACGATTCACCCAAAAATGTTCAAAAATCCCGTTAGCAGCTTCGCTTCCGCCTCCATTGACGTGCGCTTGGATGTGACTCCAATCTTTATCTTGACAGAAGTTGCGAATTGCTTCTGGGCCTTGGGCACGAATTTGGGCGGGTATGGATTCAAATACTTTTGCTGCTTCTTGAACATCTCGGATGCCGTCACGTACCCCAGCCCTAGCAAATTTGGATTGCAGATTTCTGGGCAGGTTCTCAAAACGGATGTTGTGTGCTATTTTAAAAGCTTCTTGAGTGGCGATCGCCCCGGCACTAACCATTGAACTTGGCGCTGATTGTACCCACGCCGTTAATACAGTTGCATTTTCCTCAACTTTAGCAGCGATTTCGTTGGCTAAGTTTTGGGTATCGGCAACAGTTTTTTGTACTTTAGCCGTTAGGAATTCGAGCGGATTCTGGCTAATTTCCATGTTGATCCAGCTTGCATTGTTAATGATTGAATTATTCTGACTATAACATTCCTCTTCAGTAAGTGTTACTTTTTACTAAATTGCTTCTCGCTTCTAACTCCGGCTGTAAATTTAGAGCTTTTTTTTGATAAAATAAACCTTCATTGATTCGACCTTGCTCTTCCAAACTTTTGCCTAAATTCCAATAAGCGACTGCTAAATCTGGTTGAAGAACGATAGATTTTTGGTAGTAACTTATGGCCTCATCTAGCTGGCCTTGTTTGTAAAACATACTGCCCAAATTAACATAGGCTTCGACAAAATTAGGATCAAATTCGGTCGCCTTCGAGTAGGCGCGAATCGCCGCGTCTATTTTGCCTTGGGCTTGCAAGATATTGCCTAGAGTTTTGTAGGCGGCGGCGAAATTAGGTTGCTGGCGAAGTGCTTGGTAACAGGAGGCGATCGCCTCTACATATTTCTGTTGCGTATAATAAATTTCTGCTATCTTGTTGAGTGCGATCGGACTATCCGGTTGAATGGCTAGTGATTTTTGATATTGAGCGATCGCATCCTCAAGTTTTCCTGATTTCTGAAGGCTATCGCCCGCTGACAAATGCTGTGAGGCTAACTCGGAATTTGCGGTCATATATTTTAGTTTAACAGCCGAAACTACTTTACCACATGTGTTAGTTAGCAACCGGGATTTCTAGGGATATAGTGACTATTTGATATTTTAAATTTGTTTGTGTAGCAACATAGGACTTACGCAATCATTCCAGGTATGGGGGCAACCACGGGGGGTTTGCCCCTACAAAACACTATAGATTGAGGCTGTGCGTAAGTCCTGCAACAGTTCGGACAGTTTTTGATTACCAACAGCTTAGGAACCGGGTTGCTAACACCCATGCGTCAGCTTTGAAAAGGTGCGAAGTGTTGATAGATAAATTAACTCAATGTTCGATCGCCCTAGCTGTTCAAAACTGGATCGAACGGGCGATCGAAAAAATTAAGGAGACAGTCGCCACACCTTAATCGTGTCGTCAAAACTGCCACTGATCAGAGTTTTGTCTTGAGGATTAAAAGCCAAATCCACCCAGGTAGAATGACCCTTCAGCGTGCCCGCGATTTCGCCGGAACTCATGCGCCACAGCTTGATAGTCCCGCTCAAATCGGCGCTGGCCAGCTTGTCTCCGTCGGGACTGAAAGCCAAGGACTTAACCTTGTCGGAATGGCCGATCAAAGTCCGTAGCAAAAAACCGTTGGGCTGCCCGGAGTGATTATTTGCGCTGATATCCCACAGCTTCACCGTCTTGTCCCAACTGCCGCTGGCGAGAGTTTTACCGTCTGGGCTGATGGCCAAAGACCAAACCGCTTCGGAATGACCCCAAAGAGTTTCTTTCAATTCCCCAGTCTGCCAGTTCCACAGGTTGATCTTACCGTCGCTGCTGCCGATCGCCAAAGTTTCTCGATCGGGGCTGAAAGCCACCGACTGCACCTCGTCAAAAACCCGCTTGAGAGTTTCCAACTCGGCCCCGCCTTCGACTTGCCACAACTTCAAAGTTTTGTCCTTACCGACACTGGCGACGGTCTGGCTATCGGGACTGAAAACCACCGAGAACACGCCGTCGGTGTGTCCGTCCAAAGTCCGAATTAACTTGCCCGAATAGAAATTCCACAATTTAATCGTACCGTCAACGCCACCGCTGGCGATCGTCCTGCCGTCGGGACTAACAGCCACCGACCACACCGGCCCCAAATGTCCTGCTAAAACCTTCAGCAGCTTGCCGTGACGCTTGTGCAGCAGGTGAATTGTGCCGTCGTTGTTCCCGCTGACTATCACGCGGCCCTGGGGAGCAACTGCTACCGCCCAAACCGGGTTTTTGTCTTGATCCGCCAGAGTCCGCACTGCGGGCCGGGACGGCGATGCCTCACCCCTGAAATTCTGCATCGGGGGCGGATTGAACCGAATTTCGGGAATGCTAGAAACAGGCTCAGAAGAAGTGAAAGCCTGCGGTGCAGGAGATGGCAAGCGAACACCCAGCACTACGGACAGCAGGGCAACCGTACTTGCTCCCCACATGGCTAAACTCCACTTGGGTTTGCTGAGAATCACTTGTGCCGATGCCGGGCCGTAATTCATGTCTGTGAGAATTGCCTCGGTCGATCGATAGCGTTTTGATGGTTCTCGCTGCACCATTTTATCCAGAATGCGGCCGAGTCGCGCCGAAACTGGTACTTTCAAATAATGTCTCCAGGCCCAACTTTCGGATTTGATGTCAAACAAATCAAAGGGCGATATTCCCGTTAACAAGTGAATGCAAGTGACGCCCAAACTGTAGATGTCGCTGCTCTGAATCGCTTGGCCTTTAATTTGTTCTGGGGCCGCGTATTCTGCAGAACCTGTCACCGTTTCTGTTTTGATCGGGCCACTATTAGCCCGAATTGCCGCGCCGAAATCGACTAAAACTAGCCCAGAGGAACGTTCTTGGGACAGGGGATGTAGATCCTCTTTCCCTGCCAAAGCTGGGGATGCTTGGGGATTTTTGCGGTGAATAATATTCGACGGTTTGATATCTCCGTGAATCAGTTGATTTTCATGAACAAATTGCAGGACTGGCAACAATTCGCTCAGCAGATACCAAATTTGAATTTCTTTAACAACACCTTTTTCTGAAAGCCGATCGGCTAAATTACGGCCTTCGATGTATTCTTGCACTAAATACTGGCAGCCTTCGAGTTCAAAAGATGCCAGCAGTTTCGGTATTTGGGGATGTTGGCCCAATTTGTCGATAACTGAGGCCGAGCGGCGAAATGCCCAGTTTTCTTGTGTGCAACCTGCAGCCGGCGCGCATAACTGTTGAATGACGCAGCGGGGTTGCGAAGGTTGGTCTTCATCGACTGCTAAGAAGGTGCGGCAAGTGAGACTTTGACCGAGGGTGTGAAAGACTCGGTAGCGGCCTTTTAGCAGCAAGTTCGACTCGCAACTTTTGCATACTGTCGCGCGATCGAGATTTTGGGGATTCTGGCAATTGGGATTGGTGCAGTAGCTCATTTGTCTTTCCGCTGGAGACCCCCGTCCGACATTATTGCTGGTGGGGGAGGAAAGCGGGGCGGTGCGTGCCGCTTCCTGTGGACAAATTAAATAATTGGAATCTTTGCTTGATCATAATTGTTTCCCAGATTTTCGCCACAATTGCTTCGGTCGATCGCACGTTAATTATTGCTGAGTTTCCTGCGAGCAAGGTTTAATAGGTCGATCGTACGGGCGGGATCTCCTGCCCCCCCCACAAGAAAATCATTCTTTGTGGAACAGGTGGGAAAGCCTGTTATTGAGAATAGTGCAATATCTCAGTTGTTACCGAATTAAGCTATACTGTCATTGCGAATACTTGCATTGCTATCGCTGCAAAGCAATCGCGAGGCCTTGCCAAATATCCGCGATTCTTTGTCCTATGGAGTTAATCTAAAACTACAAATCTCCAATCGACTAACAGATTAAAACTTAGGCAATTTTCGCCCAACTAGCTACTAACTTTTAACTATTACTTATGCCATTAATTCGCGTTCCCAAACCTTGGGAAATTCTCGAACCCCAAATTACTCCAGAAACAGCCTTTCTCAACCGCCGCCGCTTCATGACAAATTTAATTGGCGCCGGCGTGACAGCTTCGCTGCTGCCGCTGGCCGGCTGCCAAAGCAATCCTAGCTCAAAAACCGCTCTGGATCAAAGCTCAACCCAAGCATATTCGGGATTGAGCCGGAATCCCGACTTTGCGAAAGTCGATCGAGCGATTACCGACGAAGCCTTAGCTACAAAATACAACAATTTTTACGAATACGGCGGCACAAAATCTATATGGCAAGCCGCTCAAGCTTTGCCAACAGAAAACTGGAAAGTAGAAGTAAACGGTTTAGTAAAAAATCCCCGCACTTATGATATTGACGACCTCTACAAAAAATTTCCTATCGAAGAACGAGTTTATCGATTTCGCTGTGTAGAAGCCTGGGCGATGGTAGTTCCTTGGGTCGGATTTCCCATGAAATTACTAATGGCTGATGTCGAACCGCAATCGAAAGCTAAATTCGTTCGCTTTACCTCATTTTACGACCCCAAAATTACTCCCGGCCCAGGTTTGATGTCGCAATTTTATCCTTGGCCTTATACCGAAGGTCTGCGAATTGAAGAAATGGCCAACGATTTAGCATTTTTTGCCACAGGCTTATATGGCCGAAGGCTACCAAAACAAAATGGTGCGCCGCTGCGGCAAGTGATTCCTTGGAAATACGGTTTTAAGGGCGCAAAGTCGATCGTCAAAATTGAATTTGTCGAACAACAGCCCGCCACTTTTTGGAATACAATCGGCCCCAACGAGTACGCTTTTGAAGCAAATGTGGAACCCGACAAACCGCACCCCAGATGGTCGCAGGCCAGCGAACGCATAGTCGGCCCCGGTAACAGTTGGTCGTGGGAAACTCGCCCAACTTTGCCCTATAACGGTTACGGCGAATATGTGGCGGGTTTGTACAGTTAATTGATGGATTTTCCCTGGTTTCTAGGCTCTGCCTAGGAACGCATATCCGGAGGCTCTGCCTCTCAATTCCCGCGAGGCAGAGCCTCGGATTCAGGCATTCCCAGGCTCTGCCTGAAAACGAAAAATTGAAATTACATCAGTCTTGATCTGCGTCCCTCAAACTCTTCAACTCTCTGCCAAACTCTTTCTAGCAAATCTGGCGTGCTAACATCAAACCATTCAATTTCAGGATAGGCCCGAAACCAAGTCCGTTGTCTCTTCGCAAATTGCCGCGTGTGCAAAATTGTTAATTCTTTGGCTTCTTCAAGCTTAATGTCGCCAGCCAAATATTGTTTCATTTCCTGATAGCCCAGCGTGTTCAACAGTGGCAAGTCGCAGCCGTATTTTTTACACAAATATTCTACTTCAGCGATCCAACCGCGTTCTAGCATTTGTTCGGTGCGCTGTTGGATACGATCGACCAAAACATCAATCGCGCAATCCAACCCAATTTGTAAAATAGGATAATTAGGTGGATTTTCGCCCTGCTGTTCGGAAATAGGGCGACCGGTCGCATAAAATACTTCCAGTGCTCTTAAAGTTCTTACTGGGTCATTGAGGTGAATTTTCTCAGCGGCAGAGCGATCGACCTGCTGCAACATGGCGTAACATTGAGATTGTCCGAGTTCTGCAAGTTGCGATCGCAATTCGGGCATCGGTGCTACCCTCGGAATTTTTAAACCCTTGACAATCGATTTAATATATAAGCCCGTCCCTCCAACCAACAACAGAGGAGGAGACAGCGGAAAATCGACAGCAGCAATTAAATTTTGAGCTTGTTGCTGGTAATCTGCTAGTGTCAGAGTTTCTGTCGGATCGCAGATGTCAATTAAGTGATGCGGTACACAAGTGCGATCGAGCGCCGTCGGTTTTGCGGTTCCGATGTCAAATTCGCGGTACACTTGACGGGAGTCCGCACTCAGAATCGAGGATTGCAGTCGCCCCGCCAAAGCCAAAGCCACTCCCGACTTCCCCGTCGCCGTCGCCCCGCAAATCGTAATTAATTTAGGCATAAGCTGTCGCACGTTTCCCTATAAAAACTCTCAAATCCTCTCCTATCAATGCTTTCCCCTCTCTCCTACACTGATTCACCGCGCTACGCCTGGGGAGTCGCGAAGCAATATCAAAACTATTCCCCTCCGTCCCCCCGATAAATTTCCCTTCAGAAAGCCCTAGCATCGCCTTTAACGGTTTTGTGCTATAATTTTAGGAGTTTTCCCATTTTAGAAGCTTTCGGGGCTTTAGGCCTCATTATTGGAGCTATTTTTGTATGACCAGCAGCTACAGCGCCGACCAGATTCAAGTTCTCGAAGGTCTCGAAGCAGTCCGTAAACGGCCGGGGATGTACATCGGTACCACCGGGCCGCGAGGACTCCACCATCTAGTTTACGAGGTTGTGGACAATTCCATAGATGAGGCGCTGGCTGGCCACTGCACTCACATCGAGATTGACATCAACGCCGACGGTTCCGTTACCGTGACAGACGACGGCCGGGGTATTCCGACCGGCATCGTTGCCAAGACTGGCAAATCGGGAATAGAAACAGTAATGACTGTACTCCACGCCGGCGGTAAATTTGGCGGTGGTGGCTACAAGGTTTCTGGAGGATTGCACGGTGTAGGTATTTCTGTTGTTAACGCGCTGTCCGAGTGGGTAGAAGTGACAGTTTGGCGCGACCAAAAAGAACATTTACAGCGCTACGAAAGAGGCAATCCAGTTACTGAACTTACTGCCAAGCCCAACAAAGGCACTCGCACCGGCACTTCAGTTTCTTTCTTGCCAGATACTCAAATATTTAGCACTGGCATTGAATTTGATTACACTATACTCGCCGGACGCTTGCGAGAATTGGGTTACTTGAATGCGGGCGTGAGAATTACATTCAGCGACCACCGTTTGGAACTGCTTAAAAGTAGCGAACCTCGCATCGAAACATACTGTTATGAAGGCGGAATCAAGGAATATATCGCCTACATGAACCGCGAAAAGCAGCCTCTGCACGAAGAAGTGATCTACGTGCAAGGAGAACGCAACAATGTGCAGATAGAAGTGGCTTTGCAGTGGTGCGTCGATGCTTTTAGTGACAACGTTCTCGGTTTTGCTAACAACATTCGGACGATCGACGGAGGCACGCACTTAGAAGGTTTGAAGGCTGTTTTAACGCGGACGATGAATTCGATCGCCCGCAAGCGCAACAAAATCAAAGAAAACGAGCCCAACCTCGCGGGCGAAAACGTTCGCGAAGGTTTGACAGCAGTCATTTCGGTCAAAGTCCCAGACCCGGAATTTGAAGGCCAAACTAAAACTAAGCTAGGAAATACAGAAGTTCGGGGAATTGTCGATTCCTTAGTAGGCGAAGTATTAACAGAATATTTGGAGTTTCGCCCCCAAGTAGCTGACGCTATTTTGGAAAAAGCTATTCAGGCATTTAAGGCTGCTGAAGCAGCCCGCCGTGCCCGCGATTTAGTGCGCCGAAAATCCGTCTTAGAATCGTCTCCTTTGCCCGGTAAACTAGCGGATTGTAGTTCCAGAGACCCGGCCCTGTCTGAGATCTACCTGGTGGAAGGGGATTCTGCAGGCGGATCGGCAAAACAAGGGCGCGATCGCCAATTCCAAGCAATTCTGCCTTTGCGCGGTAAAATTCTCAACATTGAGAAAACCGACGACGCCAAAATCTACAAAAATAACGAAATTCAATCGTTAATTACAGCCTTGGGTTTGGGCATCAAAGGTGAAGAATTCGATCCGGGTCAATTGCGGTATCACCACATCGTAATTATGACTGACGCTGACGTAGATGGTGCTCACATCCGCACGCTATTGCTGACTTTCTTCTACCGCTATCAGCGCGCACTTGTAGACCAAGGTTACATCTATATTGCTTGTCCTCCTCTCTATAAAGTGGAACGGGGACGCAATCATTACTACTGTTACAGCGATCGCGAAATGAACAATCTCATCCGCAATGAATTTCCGGCGAATGCTAACTACACCATTCAGCGGTTCAAAGGTTTGGGTGAAATGATGCCGACACAGTTGTGGGATACAACGATGAACCCAGAAACTCGGACGCTGAAACGAGTGGAGATTGAAGACGCTGCTGAGGCCGATCGCATCTTTACGATCTTAATGGGCGATCGTGTCGCCCCTCGTCGCGAATTCATCGAAACCTACGGCCCCAAACTTAACCTCCTCGACTTGGACATCTAAATTAGTTGACAGTTGACAGTTGACAGTTGTTTGCTGGCGAGGATGAGTCATTAGTCATTAGTCATTAGTTAGTGGCTGATGACTACTGCCAACTGCCAACTGACTACTGACTACTGCCAACTGCCAACTGACTACTGACTACTGCCAACTGCCAAGTTTTGTTATAAAAATTAATACAATCTCTCATCAAATCGATCTAAGGTAAATGCTTAGGTAAATTTTAGATTTTTGGCGCATCCATCAGCTACCACAAAAATAGAAGGTTGGACAGTATAGCATGAGCATCAATTTAGCGACCAAATTGCGTGAGGGAACGAAAAAGTCCCACACAATGGCAGAAAACGTCGGTTTTGTCAAGTGTTTTTTAAAAGGCGTTGTAGAAAAAACTTCTTATCGGAAGTTAGTAGGAAACCTCTACTTTGTCTACTCGGCAATGGAAGAGGAAATGGAACGCCAAAAGCAGCATCCGGTTGTTTCAAAAATTTACTTTTCTGAGTTGAATCGCAAACACAGCTTAGAGCAAGATTTATTTTACTACTACGGTGCGAATTGGCGCGAACAAGTAGCCCCCTCAGCCGCAGCTAAAGCTTATGTGGAGCGAATTCGCGAGATTTCGGCGACCGCACCGGAACTGTTAGTAGCTCACTCTTACACTCGCTACTTGGGCGATTTATCCGGCGGACAAATCCTGAAGGGAATTGCCCAGCGCGGGATGAATCTTTCCGAGGGAGAAGGCACTGCTTTCTATGAATTCCAGGATATTCCTGATGAAAAAGAATTCAAGGCTAACTACCGTCAGGCAATGAATGAACTGCCGATTGACGAAGCAACAGCAGAACGAATTGTTGACGAAGCTAATGCAGCTTTTGGCATGAACATGAAGATGTTCATGGAGTTAGAAGGCAATTTGATTAAAGCAGTCGGTCAGATGCTTTTTAATACCCTGACTCGGAAGCGTGGCGGTGCCAGTACCGAATTGGCTACTGCTGATTGAGCCAACACCCATTGGCAATAATTTAAGCCTCGTTTAAGAGGAAAACTTTAAATCCTGGGGGTTTGATGGCTGCTTTTACAGTCACCAAAGCTCCGGGATTTTGCATAGTGTTTGAATTGCGGGCGATCGACTTTTTATAGAAGAAGGAAGAAGGAAGAAGGAAGAAGGAATAATGCCCAATGCCCCATGCCCAATGCCCAATTACCAATTACCCATTCTCATGCAAAGGAAACTTACTATATTTACCTTCCCACGCCGCGATTAGGAGGCTGCTCGTCCGGGACAGGCAAAGAAGTTGGCCTTACTTGCCGCTCCAAATACTTACTCAAAGCGTAAGCGATATCCCAGCGAGTCATCGGCTTCAAAGGATTAATCTTATTAGTTGGGATATCAACATTAACAAACCCTTCATAAAGTGCAGTAGCTATAGACTTTCTAGCCCAATTAGGAATTTCACCTGCATCGGGATACTTAGCTAAAATTTCGGAAATGCTGGCATCAGGAAACTGAAAAACCCCGTAAGCTTGAGCAAAAATAGCTAAAGCTTCCGCGCGAGTCACCCTTTGATTAGGGAAAAACATTCGGTCGCGATATCCACTCATTGTTCCCGTTTTCAAAACTGTTTGAATCGCACTGTAAGCCCAGTAACTCTTCGGTACGTCCGGCAATTCTTTATCCGGTTTCTGAGCGGTTTTCCGCCGTTCCAAACCAAAAGTTTTTACTAAAATCACCGCCAAATCAGCACGACTGACAAGACCCTCAGCATTAAAATTGCCACTGGCATCTTTATTCATCAACCCTGCACTCACAACCCGGTCGATCGGGTCAATTATTTCTTGAGATTGAACCGCCATAGGCACTCCTTGCAGTAGGGCGATCGCCAAAAAAATACTCACTAACCTTTTCACGATTTTAATCCTTTCTGTCGCTAAAACAATCATGAAAACAGCAGTAATATTTTTTCCAGTTTCCTCGGTATTATTCTGTGGTTTCCGCGGTGTGCTAGATTTGGGGATTATATATTAAAATCCAACATTTGCTTCCGGCAAAGCCCCCTGCATTTTACCCAACCAATCAATCAAATTATCCAATTGCTTTTGAGCCGTTAAAACCGCCATACCTCGAATAGTAACCTTCCCCTTGCTGTAGACAAAACGAGAGCGCAAATGTTCCGGCAAATTAGCCTTGAGCAAATTCCAAGCAGGCTCTTCCATCGCAGTTTCCAAAACTATGTTCTGCTTATTCTCCGGTTTGATACGAGAAAAACCGATTTTTTTAGCAATTTGTTTGAGTTCGACCACACGGATAAGTTGCTGGGCTGGCAGAGGAATTGGCCCATAGCGATCGCACCAATCAGCCTGAATCTGCTGTAATTCTTCAGGGGTATTAGCAGAAGCCACAGACCGGTAAGCGCTCATCTTTTGATCCAAATCTGCGATGTAATCGGCAGGAATAAACGCCGTCAAAGTGAGGTCGATTTGCGCGTCCTCCACTTTCGGAATTTCCTGACCCTTAATTTCCCGAATAGCCTCCTCTAACATTTCAGCATACAAATCAAAACCGATCGCCTCCATTTGACCAGATTGTTCAGTACCCAAAACATCACCCGAACCGCGAATTTCCATATCTCGGACAGCCAACTGATAGCCTGAACCCAACTGGGCAAACTCTTGAATTGCCCGCAGCCGCTGCCTTGCCGCATCAGAAAGTTGGTTCTGCTTGGGATAAAACAGCCAAGCATGAGCTTGAATCCCCGCGCGTCCCACCCGTCCCCGCAACTGGTAAAGCTGACCCAAACCAAACTTCTGCGCGTCTTCAATTAAAATGGTATTGACTCGCGGAATATCCAAACCCGACTCAATAATCGTCGTACACACCAAAATATCGAAATCTGCCGCACTGAAAGTCAGCATGATTGATTCTAGTTCCGAGGCCTCCATTTGACCGTGGGCGATCGCAATTCTGGCAGACGGAACCATCTCCTGCAACTGAGTGGCCAACTCATCAATCCCCTCAATCCGCGGTACCACGTAAAAAACCTGGCCGCCTCTGTCCAATTCTTGACGAATTGCCGATCGGACCGTTTCTGCGTTATAGGGAGCCAAATGCGTCTGAATCGGGCGCCTGGAAGGAGGCGGAGTCGCAATTAAACTCATCTCGCGAATCCCCGACAGGGACATATACAAAGTCCGGGGAATCGGCGTTGCTGTCAAAGTCAGAACATCTACCTCTGTTTTGAGAGATTTAATTGCTTCCTTTTGCTTAACTCCAAACCGCTGTTCTTCATCCACCACCAACAAGCCCAAATCCCGAAATTTAATCGCTTTGCTCAAAACAGCTTGAGTACCCACAATCACATCTAATTCCCCAGTCGCCAAACGCTTGTGAATCTCCCGGCGCTCGGTTTCAGTCCGAAAGCGATTGAGCAAACCAACTTCGATCGGATAAGGGGAAAAACGCTCCGAGAGAGTGTGATAGTGCTGTTGGGTTAAAATCGTCGTCGGCGCGAGCAAAGCCACCTGTTTGCCCGCCGTAACGGCTTTAAAAATTGCTCTCAGAGCAACTTCTGTCTTGCCAAAACCGACATCGCCGCAGACCAAGCGATCCATAGGTCGATCGCCCTCCATGTCGCGTTTCACATCCTGAGTTGCCTTCAACTGATCCGGGGTTGGCTGGTAAGGAAAAGAATCCTCCAACTCTTGTTGCCAAGGCATATCAGGAGGAAAAGCGTAACCTGTTTGTTTAGCTCTTTTAGCATAAAGATTCAGCAAATCCACTGCCAATTTTTTAACAGCTTTGCGAACCTTTGTTTTAGTTTTTTCCCAAGTTTGGCCTGTCAGCTTGTTGAGATCCGGTACTTTATCGCCTACAGTCCGAAACCTCGACAAAGCGCCCAATTGATCGGCCGCCACTCTCAGAGTACCGTCAGCGTATTGCAGCACCAAATATTCGCGAGTTTCGCGATCGATCGTCAAGCGTTCTAACTTGAGAAATTTACCCACTCCGTGCTGGCGGTGCACCACATAATCACCAGGGCTTAATTTATTCGGGTCTACTTGCTTAGAAGCAGCACGACGGCGCTTGCGGACGTAGCTAAAAGTAGCGAGAGAATGCTGACCGTAAAATTCCCGATCGGTAATTAAAACAATCCGAAAAGTCGGCAGAATAAAACCTTCCAATTCTGCCAGCCCGCTGTACTTCAAAGCAACCGGAACGTGCTGCAATTGCAACTTGTCGATCGCCAAGTAATCGCGCGGATTCACCACAAACTGAGCCGGACAGTCGTGTTCCGACAGCAGAGAAACCGATCGACTCGGTTGAGCAGAAACCAGAAAAATGGTAAAACCCCGATCGCGCTCTTCCCTGAGCATTTGAGACAGCTTCGCAAATTGGTGAGGCATCACCGGCACAGGCCGAGAAGCCAAATTAATCGCAGACGGTAGCTGGTCGCCCTCGGCAGAGCTTTGAAGTTTTTTAGCCGTAGAATCTTCGGCTAATTCAGAAAGTTCTAGCCGCTCGAAAGCTGCGACATCTGCCATAGATTCAGCAAACGTGCGGTGAATTTTTGGAACTTTCAAATTAGCAATTGGCAATTTTTCTGTAGCCTCACCAGCAACTGCCGATTCCCGATTGCAATTATTCCACTGTTCCTGTGCATTCTCATACCAGCGGTCGCTGTGACCTTCGCACCCTTGCGGTTCGTCAATAACAACTAAAGTATTTTCTGTCAAATAATCCAACAAAGATGCAGGTTGCTCGAACGCTAAACCCAACAGTCTGCGGACAAATTTTTCGGCTTCATTTTCTGGATCTACAGAGCCTAGTTGGTTAATTTCGTCAATATTTTTTTCAGATAAAACTGCTTTAATAATTGTGTTAAAATTAGTGGGAGTTAAAACTAATCGATCGACCTTATCGAGCGATCGCTGCGAAGATGGATCGAACTCCCGAATTTGCTCCAAATCATCCCCAAACCACTCCAGCCGCACTGGCAACTCCGCCGCTACCGGAAAGACATCGACAATATCGCCCCGGCGACTCCACTGCCCCTCCATTTCCACCAGAGTCACCCGATCGTACCCCATCGACACCAGTTGTCGGTCAAGTATCTTCGAGTCTTGAACCGCACCTCGCTTCAGCGTCAGACAGTAGGGTTCAAAAGCAGCAGGTGGCGGCAAGTGAGACTGGAGAGCTCTTTCGGTAGCTACAATCGCGATCGGCTTAGAATTAGCGTTTGTTTCTCGTTTCTCGACCAAATCCGCCAGCACCTGCATTTGTCCCCAAGTCATTTCGTTCTCGTCAGAGTAAGATAGCTCGTAGGGTGAAGCCTCCGAAGTCGGGTAAAAATGTACGGTTTGCCAGCCCATCGCCTCTAAAGAGGCAACCCAGCGGCCGGCTTCTTCCAGAGTTGCTGTTACTGCCAATAAGTTTCGCCCCTCTTGCTGTGCGAGGGCAGAAGCTACCAAAGCTTTAGGCAAACGGGCGATGCCGGACAGTTGCACGTAGCGATGGCGCTTGAGCTTGTTGAGGAGTTCTGTTGCTAGGGGCGATCGCCCCAGGGTACGAATTATTGAAGAGAAAGTCATGCGCTTTTAATTTTAATCCCTGATCGGCGAAGGCTCTTTCCCTTTGCCTGTTAAGGAGATTGTACGACAAACATCCATGATAGTGCCGCTCTGATGTTGACGCATGGGAACTTAACTAGAGATAGATTTCTGCTTTAATATGTCGATCCTGCGATCGCGATCAAGCCAGTTCCGTTAATATAGGGCCAGGTTTAGAAAAAATTTCGATTTTGCGATCGAGATTCGCAGCTTCCAGACCTCTCCTGTGACTGCACCCAAAGACGGATACAAGCCCCCGACTCAAGTTGTGAAGATCGAAGAATTTTAGACTTTAGGGAAATCCCCCAGATACTGGCGGCGTCGTCAATCTAAAATCTAAAATCTAAAATCGACTAACCGGGCACAGCGCTTTGCCGTTACTACCGAAAATTTTAGAAATGTCCCCAAGTACCGATATTCTGATTGTTCTCCTGCTGGTTTTCCTCAATGGCTTATTTGTGATGTCAGAGATGGCCATCATCTCTGTACGGAAGGTGAGACTGCAACAGATGGCCAACCAAGGTTCGATCAATGCCCGCGTAGCTTTGGATCTGGCTAATGCCCCCAATCAGTTCTTGCCGACAGTTCAAATCGGGATTACGATGCTGGCCATTCTGTCGGGCGCTTTCGGAGAAACGACAATTGCTAAAAGGGTAGAGCCTTTGTTGCGGCTGATTCCTGCCCTAGCGCCCTATTCTCAGACGATCGCCTCAGTAGTAGCAGTTTTAACCATCACTTATCTGACCTTAATTATTGGCGAACTTGTGCCGAAGCGGCTAGCGCTCAACAACCCGGAACCCATCGCCTCAAGCGTAGCAATTCCCATGCGAATGCTCTCAAAAATTGGCGCTCCTGCGGTTTTTCTGTTAAGCTATTCCACTGACTTAGTGATGCGGATCATGGGAATTGTGCCTTCTACAGAACCGCAAGTTACAGAGGAAGAAATTAAAGTTTTGATCGAGCAAGGAACAGAAGCCGGAACCTTTGAAGAAGCCGAACAAGATATGGTGGAAAGAGTGTTTCGTTTGGGCGATCGGCGAGTCAGCGCCTTAATGACTCCGCGTCCCGATCTTACCTGGCTCGACCTCGACGACTCAGTAGAAGAAAACCGCCAAAAAATGCTCGGCAGTGGTCATTCTCGGTTTCCCGTGTGTCAGGGAGGACTCGACAACGTTGTCGGTTTAGTACACGTTACTGATATGCTGTCTCGGACTTTAACTGGTCAACCGCTAGATTTAAGCGCTTCTTTACGACGACCGTTATTTGTACCGGAAAGCACGCGAGGTTTAAAAGTATTAGAACTTTTCAAACAATCTAGCAATCAAATTGCCTTGGTAGTAGACGAATACGGTGTCATTCAAGGATTGGTTACAGTCAACGACATTTTAGTGGAACTCGTTGGCGACTTTCCCTCGATTGAAGATGCTGACGAACCTCAAACCGTGCAGCGCGAAGACGGTTCTTGGCTGTTAGACGGAATGCTAGCAGTCGAAGATTTTTTTGAGCTATTTGGAATCGAAGAGTCAGCAGAACACAAAGGAAGTTACCACACAATGGGCGGTTTTGTGATTACAAATTTGGGCAAAATTCCCACAGCAGCAGAGCATTTTGAGTGGAACGGTTTGCGCGTGGAAGTAGTCGATATGGACGGGAATCGAGTTGATAAAATCTTGGTAATGCCGATCGACTCAACGGGCGATCGACCTAAAACCCAACCAAAAACCTAAAATTTAAACTCAGCGGTAAGGTGCGCTAGGCGCACCCTATATCCACCATTCAGCGGATATTTCAGACCTACTTTTTTTTGCTTCTACCCTCATCTTTCCGCAAAGATTCCAGAATAGAACGGCCCACATAATTGCTAAAAACCACCTCTCCAGCTTGATTGTAGTGGCAGCAGCTATCTACATAAACAGCTTCTTTAGTGTTGTCAAAAACATTAACAGCATTCACTAGAGTGATATTATTTTTTTTCAAATTCGGAAACTTATTGAAAAGAGCCGGATATCCAATTTGTACAGATTTAGCATAAGGAGTATCCTTGTTAAAAGCAATCTGCTTTTCGGCTTCACCAAACACCCTTTTCGTCTGATAATATTGATTAGGCTGAAGAACATGAAAATAAGGCACGTTACTAGCAGACAGAACTTTGTGCATAAAAATTGAACTTTTCACCCAATTCTGTGCCATTTGTTCAAAAGCTAATGAATCTTGTAAAACAGACTTATTAGTATTGATGTAAATAACACTACCACTGTCATCTTTTTTTTGTTGAGTCCGTTCTTTTTCAAACTTAATGACATCGGTTTTATAGTTATTAACTAGATTTTGAACGTAAACCGAAGTCAAAGCATCGCACGCAGCTAAAGAGCAGTTTTGCAAACGTTCCAAGCCCTGATTAATCCTAGCTTTATTTTCTTGGATTCTGATAGTTGCTTTCATTGCTTTGGTAGAAAGGCTATTATTGGCCAAGCTAGTCAGCGGCAAAATATGCTGAATGCTTGGCATCGCCAAATCGATTTGATTTTTATTGTTTAAATTAGAAAGTGCTACTTCATTAAAACCATCTATATTGACGACCATATCCAGTTCTTGTCCTAAAGCCAAAAAATAATTTAAAATTAATAATTGCTGCGGTTGTTTATACCCTCCGGTAGCAAAAGACAAAATTATAAATTCTTTATCTTTCAAACCCGGAAGCTGCTTTATGTATTGAGGTAAAATTTTGTTTTGAACTTCAAATACTCCATAATTAGAAGCCACAGAACCGCCAAAAACTCCGATAATAAATTGATTTTTCTTAGTTTTTTTCAAAGGGTAATCGTAAGGAGAGATAAATCCGTAGTTGTTAACCTTAAAACCAGGGCGAAAATCGGGGCCTGGTTGTTGAATAAATCCCAAAAAAGGATGAAACCTTTCAACAATAGACTGATTCAGCCGCACTCCTTCTAAATTAATTCCTAAAGCCGACTTATCTTGCGTATTTTCCCTAGTATAGAAAAATTGCTTGTGCTTGACAAAATACCATGCCAAAGAGCCAAGTTCCAGGAAAAACAGTAAAAACGCTAAGTTAATTAAAGCAATTTTTAGAAATCCTTGCCCTTTTTTGATAAATTTAAAATCTTTCATAAACCTCTATTTCGACTCTCTTACTACTTTAATAATAGAACTAGAAACATAGTTTGCCAATACTTCGTCTCCGACTGAATTATAGTGGCAGCAGGCATCTTTGTAAACCGTTTCTTTTGTATTGTCTAAAATATTCACTGCGCTAAACACATTAACCCCAGCTTTTTGCAAATCATCGACTTTGGACAACAATACTGGATAACCTTTTTTCACACCTTCAATGTAAGGACTCTTCTGGTCGATCGCGATTTCGTTTTCCTTGGCGGTAAACGCTCTCTTAGTGGGATAATACTGGTTGGGCTGGATAAAGTGAAAATACTTAATCTTTCTACTTGATAAAATTTGATTCATCCCGATCGACGATTGGTACCACATCGATGCCATTTTGTCAAAAGCAGCGGCATCCTGCAAAACAAAGTCAGCTTTGGGAATATATACTATACCGCTATTTGCCGTGTCTGGGTTGGATTGTTTGACTTGTTGATCGTACTTGACAACTGCTTGCTGGTAATTGTTGACTAATTGTTTCACCTGTAGCGAGGTGACAGCGTGACACAAAGCAAGTTGACAAGTTTGCAATTTGTCAATACCTGCTTTCAATTGTTTTTTGTTTTCGTTAATTTTCACGATCGAGCTCATCGCTTCCGGTGACAAGTTATTGTTTGCTAAACCAGTCAGAGGCTGTATGTGCTGAACGCTGGGCATTCCTATTTCTACTTGGGCTTTGTTGTTTAAATTTGACAGGGCTACTTCGTTAAAACCATCAATATTTATGACTAAATCTAATTCTTGACCCAAAGCCAGAAAGTAATTTAAAACTAATAATTGTTGGGGCTGTTTGTAGCCGCCATTCCCAAAATTTAAAACAATAATTTCCTTGTTTGCAAATTCTGGATAAGTCTTCAATTTGTTAGACAATCTGCGAGTTACGTATTCATCAACTGCAAAATTATTCGCAACTGAACCGCCAAAAACTCCGATAATAACTTGATTTTTATTGGTTTTAATAAACGGATATTCGTAGAGTGAAAAAAAGCCGTGTTTGTTGACTTTTAACTTTAATTTTTCATTAGTAAAAGCACCTTGTTTGAGTACATAGCCAAAAAGTGGGTGCAGTCTTTCTACGATAGATTCATCAAGTCTAATGCCGATCCTTTCAATATCTTCTACTACTTTTTCTTTGGCTTTAGTTCGGGTATAAAAAAACTGCTTTTGGTTGATAAAATAAAAAGCTAGCGATAAAGCTTCCAGACAAATAAAGGCGATCACCAAATTAACCGCGACTATAATTAATATGTTTTTGCCTTTTTTCAAAGCCGTTGAATCTTTCATGAAATTTGACTGATTACGGTTGTTTTTTGGGTACTTGAGACTGCTTCAAATTTTCGCACAAATTTCGGTTGATGAGGATACTAGCCAGTCGGTGTCCGAGTTCATTCCAGTGACCCCCACAGGGGACAGAATTATCAAAACCGTGGGCGCAGACTTGATATTTTTCAGTGTAACCTTGGATCTGTTCGGATAAATTCAGTACCCGAAAACCCTCGCGCGCGCCCAAATTTTCCAGCCGCCTATCGGGATAAAACAAATCCTGAATGTTGTTCTTTCTCATAAAATTTTTTCGCCTCTCGGCCTCCGGTATAACTTGCATCGGATCGCCGATCGTCACAACCAAGAAATCAGCATTTTTCTGCACGACTTCATTCCGCATCGTCACAATCAAACCCTCTGTCACCCTCCAAGCCTCTTCCCAAGCTGCATTTTGAGGTTCTTTGAGGTTCAGGGTACTTAAAGTGGTAAAGTGTCCCGATAACTCCCGCTTTTTCCGATCTAAGTCTACTTTTTTAATGACCTGCAAAATGCGCGAATTGTTGACGATAAAACTGGGCATTCGGTCTACGAAAGAAACTGCTCTTTCGTTGCGATCGATCGGCGCCAGATTGCGAAAAGACATATCCGGTAATAACTTGCCGCTAGCATCATAAGCAAAAAATGGTCTGTATCGATCGTATTCCAATTGTGGCGAATTATTTATCACATCATTGCCAATAAAAAAAGCAAGAATTACAATATCAGGATTGTAATCCCATACTTTTTTTCGCAGCATTATCAATTCTTGAGCAGTACCGTAGCCCTGCACCCCGAAATTCATTACCTCAACATTTTGGCGTCCCTTAACAGTTTCGCAGTTGCCTAACTTTCGTTCCAATTTTGACCAGAAAGTTTGTTCGACAGGTACGTGAATTGCTTCGGTGAAAGAATCGCCCAAAACCGCAACGCGCAAAGTATTTGGAGGTTTTGCTTTTGTATGTTCACGATCGCGCAAACCCTCGCTATTCACCTGCACAAAACTTGCACCTTCCCCATTCCACTCCCCCGACGCGCCCGGTTTCAGCTTCCAGCCCAAATTTGGATCGGAAGTGTGGAAACGAGTTGGCGCCGAGTCTACAAAATCTCCTATTTTTGGATAGCCCTCGACTTTAGCAACTCGCAATCCAATTTCGCCAATTACCACCCCCATCAATAAACCACCGAGTGTCAAGCCCAAATTGACACCCAAATTTTTCAACTTGCTCATTATTTCAAAACAGCGTGTAAATAAATGGAGCAATCACAGAACCCTGACTCAATACAATCAAAGCTCCCAAAAAGACTAAAGTCACAATGAGCGGCAACAGCCAATACTTTTGGCGTTCTTTCATAAACGCCCACAAATCTTTGAGAAAATCTAAAGTTGCTTCAAACACTTAAAAAGGACGCTCCATACTAACTTTGGTTCTTTCTTTACTTGGGACGCGGTAAGTATCCATTTTCGGATTTAGTTTTCGCCGCATTGCATCTTCGCCGAAAATCTTTTTGATTGCTCCCATCGGCCAAATTATAAGGTAAAAAACTATCCCTAAGACGATCGGCGTTTCGATTTTGTTAAGAATAATTCCAAAGCGCATCCACGCGTGATAGATGGGATTCAGCGATTTCGGCGCAACTAATCCTAGCACGATTAGGACTGCGCCGATTGCCCAGGGCCACCAAGGTAGAGAATGCCGCCGCAGTAAAGGTACTGCTAAACCGAACAGCACTGCAATCAAGCCGCCAATTAGCAGCCCGAAATCGCGCAAGCCTTTTTTGTCGAGTTTTTTAATTTCGTCGCTCATTAGAAATGGGGAATGGGGAATGGGGAATGGGGAATTAGTTATTAGTTATTCGTTCCAACTAATAACTAATAACTAATGACTAATGACTAATGACTAATCTAGTTCAAATTCATTTTTCCAAGCATCATCTTGTTTCCAAGGAATTTGTTCGGACTTGGGAAGCAAGTAATTTTCCAAAACCAGATAGTCCATTTCGGTTCGCATGAAACAGCGGTAAGCATCCTCTGGAGTGCAAACAATGGGTTCCCCTCGGACGTTGAAAGAAGTATTTACCACAATAGAACAGCCCGATCGCTTTTCAAAATGGCTAATTAAGTCATAGTACCGAGGATTAGTTTCTTTGTGAACTGTTTGAATGCGAGCCGAGTAATCGACGTGGGTGACAGCCGGAATCTCGGAACGGGGAATGTTGAGCTTTTCAATGCCAAACAACTGCTCTTGTTCGGGAGTCATCGGAATGCGGAGACTGGATTTGACAGGTGCTACCAATAGCATATAAGGACTAGAATGGTCAATCTCGAAATAATCCGCAACTCGTTCGGCTAAGATTGACGGAGCAAAAGGTCGAAAAGATTCCCGATATTTAATTTTTAGGTTCATCACGGACTGCATTTTAGCACTGCGGGGATCGCCAATGATCGATCGACCGCCCAGAGCCCGCGGCCCAAATTCCATCCGCCCCTGGAACCATCCCACCACATTTCCCTGTTCCAAAATTTCAGCCAACTGCGGCATTAATTCAGCATCGTCCAATCGGTGATAGCTGGCTTTGACAGCATCCAAATATTCGAGAATTTCTGCGTCAGTAAACCTCGGCCCCAAATATGAGCCCCGCATTTGATCGTGACAAGTTAAATGAGTAACCGACTTCGCCACAGTTGCCACCGCTTGGTTGGCAGTGAGAACTTCAGTCCTCTCCTCAACCGCTGCGTTTGTAGTGGCAAGTTCAGTTTTGAGGGATTCTATACTATTTGCTGTCGAGTTGGCGCTCACAGTGCGAGTTTGTTCGCAATACTGATACCAAATCGCCAAAGCCGCGCCCAAAGCACCACCAGCATCTCCCGCTGCCGGCTGAATCCAAATATCTTTGAAAATACCTTCCCGCAAGAGTCTGCCGTTAGCAACACAGTTGAGAGCAACGCCGCCCGCCAGACAAAGATAATCGACATCCAATTCTTTTTTAACTGTTCTGCAAAGCCGCAAAACAACTTCTTCGGTAACAACTTGAATCGAAGCCGCAATGTCCATTTCTCGCTGAGTCAATTTTCCTTCAGCTTGGCGTGGCGGTCCTTCAAACAGTTCGTCAAACTTCTTGTTTGTCATGGTTAAGCCAACAGTATAGTTGAAATAATCCATGTCCAAACGGAAAGTTCCGTCATCTTTGAGGTCGATTAAATAGTTGAGAATCTTGTCTACATACTTGGGTTCGCCATAAGGTGCTAAACCCATGAGTTTGTATTCACCAGAGTTGACTTTGAAGCCAGTGTAATAGGTGAAAGCTGAATAAAGCAAACCCAAGGAGTGGGGAAAATCGATTTCCCACTGAGGTGTAAGTTGGTTCCCGTCTCCCAACCAAACCGAGGTTGTGGCCCACTCGCCCACGCCGTCGAGGCACAAAACTGCTGCTTTTTGAAACGGGCTGGGGAAAAATGCCGATGCTGCGTGGGATTGGTGGTGTTCGGTAAATAGCAGAGATGGCAGTTTATTTGTTTTGCAGTTTGCTATTGCTGCCAGATCTCTTTTGAGCATGGTTTTGAGGTAAAGCTTTTCTTTGAGCCATATTGGCATGGCTTTTAGGAAAGAGCTAAAACCTTGGGGTGCGTAGGCTAAATAAGTTTCGAGAAGGCGCTCGAATTTGACTAAAGGTTTGTCGTAAAAGACTATTCGATCAAGTTCCCGCAAATCTATTTTCGCTTCTTTCAAGCAATAAGCGATCGCATTCTTAGGGAATCTGGCGTCATGCTTTTTGCGGGAAAATCTTTCTTCCTGCGCTGCTGCTATAATTTCTCCGTCGCGAATTAAGGCTGCGGCGCTGTCGTGATAGTACGCCGAGATTCCAAGTATGTTCATCGCTCTCCTCACAAATCGCAATGCGTTTGCTTTTGACTATTTAGAATAGCTAACGATTATAGCTGCTTAAGTGCTGATTGGGAATTGAATTTTGCGATCGCCTCTAATTTTACCTGGATCGATGTCGGTGCAAAGTCCTCGGACGATCGGCTGTTGGACAGCATTGAAGCTAGCGTCGGCTTATCCTGCGCCTCCAAGCTCTGAAGTAAGTGACCACCGGGAATTGATAAAATTCACCTACCAACCACAGCACAATGCCTAAATGCGACAAAAAAGCTAAGCCTGTCCAAGCTAGGGGCAGCCATGACAACCGGCTGCCGGGAACCGGGGGAAAATAGTAAGCTGAAAGTCCCAGCAAGGTGGTGGGAAGGAAAATTAGACCCAAAGCCGCTGCCAAGTAGGGCCATCCGAATTCTACGCCTTCGAGGTGGGCTCCTATCCACTGTTTGCCGTTCCAGTGCCAAGTTACGGGCGGTTGGCGATCGGCCATTTGGAGCGATTGTCTTTCAACGCTTGCGGTATAAATGTGCTGGCAGAAGTTGCAAGCTAGGGCGTCCATCAGCGCTAGGGTGGAAATTTGACCGGTGCGGCACACGGGACAGGGATATGTATCTTGAGGGTTGAAAGGTCGGGTTGATTTTTTGAAAAGCTGCATAGATCAGGCTGTTTGTCAAGATATTGAGCGATCTTAACAAAGTACAAAGATTATGGGTTGGCTGAAGGTGGTTTTTGTATCTAGATTGTTGGTGATTTAACAGGTTTTTTCACGCTTACGGGCCCCACGGGTTAATGCGGGTTGATATTAGACCTCTCCAATCATTATTATGGTGGAACAGGCATCCTGCCTGTTCAAGACTAGCAATTCTTGCGATGTCTATTGAATGATTCGGATTAATTGCGGTGATTGTTGCTGTACCGAATTCGGGCTCCTGCCCAGTGAAGTTTTTCCCTCAAAGTGTTGAAATAAGAATAGTTTTCCCGCAAAATGATAAACTTGGCTTCGCAGTCCGCCCTCCGCACGTCTACGCGCTGTCCTGGCCAAATTGCAGTACCCAAAATGCCGTCTGTCCAGAGTTTGGTACTGAGTTCGTAATCTGCTAAAGGCCAAATGCTGACGACGGAACCGGGGGGGAGGACGATCGCCCGACTAGATAAACTCAAAGGGCAAATCGGAGTAACGGCGATCGCCTCCATTCCCGAGTGCATAATCGGCCCGTTGGCAGATGCGGTGTAGCAAGTCGAACCGGTGGGAGTTGCCACAATTAAACCGTCGCCTTGATACTGATCGACTACTTCGCCGTCAACTTCCATTTCTAGAATACAGCTCGGCATTCGATCGGCTGAAGCAGGTTTGACACACATTTCATTTAGTGCCAAAAATCGATCGCTTTGGGGTTCGAGATTGCTTCTGTTTCCCTCAAAAACTGTTGCCTGCAACATCATCCGCTTCTGCACAGCATACCTATCTTCCGAAAGTCTGTCCCAAATCTCCTCAGTATTTTGGAAATCCTCAAAAGACTCGGTTAAAAAACCCAGATGTCCCCCCACATTCGCTGCCAAAATCGGAATGCCGTCAGCCGCCAAATTCCGCGCGGCAGCTAGGGCCGTACCGTCGCCGCCCAGCACTACCGCTAAATCAATTGGGCTGTTACTAGAAGCTAAAAACACAGGATACGGGTTATCTTTCGGGCCACTGGGCCCCATTAAAACGTGACACCCGCGACTTTCTAATTGGCGAGCACACTGTTCTGCCCACCGCTGGCTGAGGGTATCTCTGGCTTTGTGGGCGATAATTACTTGTTTTAGTTGCACAACCTATCGATTTTAGATTTTAGATTTTGGATTGTGAGATTTTAGAGTGAGTGAAAGATCTTAAAATGTTCGATTGTCGATCGGCAAATACGGCAATGACATCAACCCTCTGCTCTATCGACACTGACAACTCCCTCTAATCCTTTCTGATTGTAATTTAAATCGCACTCACTGCGGTTAAATTGATAAATATTCATCATTGGGACGATATTGGGATTGCTATCAAACAACTTGCTGACATTTTTATCTGAATAAACCACAGCCCTGCCGCTCGTGGGGTGGTAACCACTAATAACAAGGAAACCCGGACGGTGGCTGTGATGGTGGTGCTGGAAAGGTTGAGGCTACTCAAAAGGTAGTTTGTTGCAATTTATTCATAATCATATACGCGGATCGTCGTATTGTTTCCAAAGTTTATTTTGAGCAGTATTGATCTACAACTAGCAGAAATAAAGGAGGCGTTAATTATGCCTGATAGCATGACGCAAATTCTCAAAGCTGGTCCTCCAGGAAATAAACGCAACATCGCTGTCCTTGGAGACGGCTTCGCAGAAGCCGACCAGAACGTTTATAACCAAAAAGTCAAAGAGATTCTTCTAGATGGAGTGTTCGGTCATGATTATTTCTATGAAGATGCTCAAGCTTTCAACATTTACCGAGTCAACCTGATCTCTAACGATTCAGGGGTCAGCCAGCGAGTTTATGACGAAAAGGGAACTCCCGCCGACCCCAGCGATGACGTAATTGTCAGTACGACCCTGCGAAATACAGCACTTAGGTACATTTTCAACGGTTCTTGGGCGCACTGTTGGTTGGAAGAGGGTGCTAACACGGCAACCCTCGTTCAAAATGCCCTCAACACCTGGGTCCCCGATTACGACCTTGTTTTGATTATCCTCAATGAATCTGGCTTCGGTGGCTGCGCGTGGGGGAATAAACAACACGTTACCCTTGGCTCAAGTTGGGAAGTGATGGCTCATGAATTTGGACATGGGATTGGCAATTTAGCAGACGAGTACTGCCAACCAGGCACTTATATTGGTGGAGAGCCAGGATCTGTCAATATTACCGTCAATAGTAACCGAGCAACGCTCAAGTGGAGGCGATTTGTCAACCCCGCGACCCCAGTTCCCACGGGAGTCAATGCCTCGCCAAACTCGGGAGCCTGCACTAACCATAATCAGGGAACGAAACCGTTAGGTTGGAGCAGTAGTCAGGATGTGGGTCTATTTGAAGGGGCACAATATCGCGACAAGGGTATTTACCGACCAGTGGAAAATTGTCGCATGCGCGGGAACTCGCCCCCATTTTGCCCGGTATGTTACACTGCGCTCAAAGAAAAACATCACCCGTATACGGGACGAACCTTTTCCAAGTGCTATGCGGGGGACTTTAACGGCGACGGTAAGGACGACCTGCTCGTTCATAACGACAACTCGATCCAAATCTACCGCTCCAATGGCTCTAAACTCGACATGGTTTTTAGTGTAGTGGAAAGAGTTCCAGGTTCCTGGCAATTTAAACCGAATGACCAATTCTATATCGGCGATTTTAATGGGGACGGTAAAGATGAAGTCGTAATTTACAATAGTACTGATTGGGGGATGGAATATCTTGGGTTGCTTGTCGATGATGGCAACAATGGTCTAGAGTTGGTTGCTCGTTACGATGACTCGATGCCCGGTTGGCAATTCCAAAAGAGCGATCGCTTTTATGTGGCTGACTTTGATGGCGATGGCAAGAAAGACCTGTTTGTCTTCAACGGTGTGGAGTGGCCTACCCCCTATCTGGGAATGTTGAGGTCTACAGGGTCAGGATTTTCCCTGGTGAAACGCTACGACGGTAGCCTCCCCAGTTGGCAGATGGGCAAGAACGATCGGCATTACGTGGGTGACTTCGACGGAGATGGAAAAGAAGACTTGTGGGTGTTCAATGGCTCAGACTGGTCCATACCGTATTTAGGCATTCTGCGTTCACAGAGTACCTTCCTATCCATGGTGAAGCGTTATGACAATACTCTACCGGGCTGGCAAATGAAACCCAATGACCAGCACTATGTGGGTGACTTCAACGGAGATGGGAAAGCGGATCTGTATATCTTCAATGGGCAGGACTGGTCGATGGCATACCTGGGGATGCTCAGCTCGAATGGTGCTGTCCTGAACATGGTGAAGCGTTATGATGACACCGTTCCTGGTTGGCAGATGCGTAAAAATGACTCTCACTACCTTGCCGATATCAATGGTGATGGCAAAGTCGATCTCTTTGTATACAACTGCAAAGACTGGTCGCGGGAATACCTTGGAACGATGATTTCCAATGGTTCTGCTCTAAGCTCTAATTGGGTTGAGGATTGGGTCGGCGAATGGAATTTAGGAGCAGTTGACCAGTTTATTCCTTGTAATTACGAGGGAGTTGCTGGCAAGCGCGATCTATTTGTTCATAACCAAAACTGGTTTGGCATGATCCGAGCAAATCCCGTCCTCTCACTCCAGAAAATTTACTACCGCTGGATTCACAACTATCGCTACGGTCGCAATTGGTAATAAGAAGGAGCCTAACCATGATTGATAAATTGACATCCAAATCTAGGAAGGAAGAGGAACTGCCTTCCTCCAGAGAGAACGTTCAACTTCCTCAGATGAGTGAGGTAGCCCAAATTCAACCGGGAGTCATGCCCAGCCAGCCAGAACCTGGTAGCGAAGGTCTGAGCTTCATGTCAGCCATATCAGAAGAAGAGGGTATGGGATTGATGGCTCCAGTATCGTTGGAAACCCAGGCTAGACCAGACCAAGTAGAGCAATCAGACAAGCTCATGCAGCAGCAGTTGGCTCAAGAGAAATATATTCGTTTGCGTTTGCACATTGAGAACGGAGAACTTTCTGTCATTGGTGTACGTGCAGTGGAAGGTTCCCTGACTATGGAGAAGCACTTACAAGGTGAGGTACTCTATGAAGTCAACTCTGGTCAGACGCTAATAGCGGTTGGCTCGCTCCCCACACTGGGTGAAGTGCGAGGACTACCATATCCTGATGGTCTTCCAGAACAGCAGATGCATCATATCACTGAGCTATCGAGCGATGAATTTACGGTTCGGATTCCGCAGCAGGATATCTCCTTGGCATCTCTACCGGATCTGCAAATCACCGTCTATCGAGCCAAAGGCGGTTCTCCAGGTCAAGAACTCACTGCTGAACCACTCAGCATACAGTTTGGTGAGCAACTGCGTAAGGTCGCTCAGCTCCAGGGCATTCACTTGGAGACATTGCCAAACACTCTACAAGGGGAACTACAACAGGCACTCCAATAAACTGTTTGTGACGGAAATTTCTTTCCTCAATAGAAAGCTGGATCTGCGTTACCAGGCTCTGCCTGGTAACGAGAAAAATTCCCCATTCTTTAATCGAAAATTGTATTACCCTTCCATACCTCGGGATTTCGGGCGGGGCCATGTAATGCTGGAGTCGGCCGCGAGTAGGCTAGAAACTGCACTCGCCCCAAAGCGGTTGAGGTGACTGGGGTCAACAAAATAGTCATTGCGGCCCGGCCACCGCTGCGAAAAGTCGCGGAAAGCGAAGCCTTTTTGCCGCGAGAGTTGCTGCATTCGTTGCCGGAACTGCTGTTCTGCCCGCAGGCGAGTTCCGTCTAAGTAGTCGTTGGTGAGGGGTAAATTGACGAAAATTAGGGGAATTTTGCGAGCTTTGGTAAATGCTACAACTGAGTTAAAGGCTACTGCTTGTTTGCCTCCGAGGTTGAAGTTTTTGTAGTCGCCATCGTACTGACCTGAAACGTAAGCGCGTTCTCGATAATAAGTGTTGGGATTGTACTTGCCCGACATTGCCATGAATCCGTTGGAGTCGATCGATTCTGCCAATTGGTTGAGTTGTCTGATGGCTACTGTTGTGCGTCGCGAAACTGGAATCAATTGTGCTTTATGAGTTGCTGCATTCGCTGCGATCGGTTTTAACTCATATCTTGTAGCATTTGAGGCAACGGGCAAGATGCCCGTTCCACTCGACAGGGATTTGATTGGGGGGTGGGTGTCAGCAATGGGCAAGATGCCCGTTCCACTCGACAGGGATTTGATTGTGGGGAATAGGGGTTGGGCATCTTCCCCGCCCCTGAAAGGTCGATCGACAGATGCCAATGCTTTGCGGAAAGTGTTGTTATCGCATGGCTGCGGGAATCTGTAACACTCGGGAATCACATTCGGTTCATCCAACTCTAGTTCGGGGCGAACGCCTGCGGCTAAAAGTTGACTGCCTTCAGAATCGACGATCGAATTAAAAGTGCGATCGTCCCGGCCGCTGTTAAATGCCCGCACACCATCGGCCCAGACAATCATTTGAGGCAAATGACCGGGCTGCAAAAGCCGCCGCAGTTGAAAGTCAACTACTTGTGCAGTTGCGCCATTGACTGAAAAGTTAAATACTTTTAAGCCCGGACGGCCCCTTTGGGCCAAAGATTGTTTTAGCTGTCTGGGATCGACCCCCTGCAATGCGCGGGAACTGCCGACAATCAAAACATCTGGTGGGCCGACTGCAGCAACGTAGGATAGGTAAAGTTGTAGTTGTTCGTTTAGCAAATCGCTGCTGAAGCTGACTGTACTGGCTTGCGATCTGGTTGCGCTCGCTTGCTGCTGGGAATAAACCAGGTTTCTCATGTACTCGATTACTTTTTTCTCCGCAAACGCCCGTCTGGGACTGCCGGGGGGAACGGCTTGCATCCAAGCGACGGCCTGCACCCACAGGGCGGCTACTTCGTCCCAGTCTTGTTTTGAATTGGCTGATTGAGCCAAATTAGAAGCTTGGGTGGCAAAGTTAACTGACTCCGTGAAGGCATCGTTTTGCGGGCAAGAGGGAAGGCTGAGGGTTTTTCTGGTTTTGTTGCGGTTTTGAGCTAACAAAGACGTTGGGGACTGCGCTAGGACTGCGGATTCGTCGATCGAACCCGATGGCGCTGCGGTGTTGGGCGGCTTCGTTGATGAACATCCCAAAGTTACGGCTAATACAGCGGCTGCGGCGCAGGTACGTTTGAGGATGCTGGTGCTGATGCTAGCAATGTAGCGGCGAATCATAAAGCTTTCAGCGATCGCGAAACATTACTAGATATTACCGCAAACTGCCCATTCGTCTGCCGCCGCGATCGTGACTTTTGAGTATTTATGTATGGGATTCGATAACTGCTTCGGCTTGCAGGGCGATCGACCTCAATTTATCCAATGTATCCTGGTTCGCACTCTCCCACAACCCGCGCTGACGAGCTTCTAGCAATCTTTCCGCCATATCTCGCAGTGCCCAAGGATTGTTTTCTTGAATAAATGCCTGCACTTTCTCATCAAAAATGTAAGCCTCTGCGATTCCTTCATACATAAAATCCTCTACACAATTTGCCGTAGCATCGTAAGCAAACAAAAAATCAACAGTTGCTGCAATTTCAAATGCACCTTTATAACCGTGTCGCATCGCACCTTCTATCCATTTGGGATTTACAGCCCTGCTGCGATAAACCCGCGCAATTTCTTCTCTCAGTTGCCGCACTTTCGGATTTTCGGGAATCGAGTTGTCGCCGAAATAGGTTTCAGGATTTTTGCCTTGCAAATTGCGAATTGCCGCCGTCATTCCCCCTTGGAATTGATAATAATCATCCGAGTCGAGGATGTCGTGTTCCCGGTTGTCTTGGTTTTGCAGAACTATTTGCATTTGGCCGAGGCGTTTTTCAAATGCTTCGGGTGCAGAACATCCCCATTCACCCCCCCTAGCCCCCCCTTGTAAAGGGGGGGGACAAGAGTTGGAATTAGCCCCTCCTTGTAAAGGAGAAGAATTAGATTTAGCCCCCCCTTGATAAGGGGGGGTTGGGGGGGTACTTGTATAGGCGTAACTGCTCCAATTAATGTAAGCTTTTGCTAAATCGCTGTCGTCTGTCCAGTTTTGAGCTTCAATTATGCCTTGAAGTCCTGCGCCGTAAGCACCTGGTTTTGAGCCAAACACTCGAAATTGCGATCGCCCTTGCGCCGCTTCCTGACTCAAACCTGTAGATTCCCAATACAAAATCTCTTCCTTAACTTGTGCTGCTAAAGGGTTGTCTTCTGCCGATTCCTCTAAATCAGCCACAGCTTTTACCGCACTGTCAAACAAATCAATTAAATTAAAAAAAGCATCGCGGAAAAAGCCAGAAATTCGCAAAGTAACATCAACGCGCGGTCGCCCCAACACAGAAACGGGCAAGATTTCAAAATCTACAACCCGGCGCGAAGGGCCATCCCAAACTGGTTGAACTCCTATCAGTGCCAAGGCTTCGGCGATGTCGTCTCCCCCCGTCCGCATGGTGGATGTTCCCCACACTGACAAACCCAAAGTTTTCGGATATTCGCCATTTTCTTGGGTGTATCTTTCGATTAAATTTTCGGCAGCAACTCTGCCAACTCTCCAGGCGGTTTCTGTGGGAATGGCGCGGATATCTACTGAGTAAAAATTGCGACCGGTGGGCAATACATCTGGTCTGCCGCGAGTGGGCGCGCCGGATGCGCCGCTTGGTATGTGCCGCCCATCTAATCCGCGCAAAAGGTTGGTAATTTCTTGGTTTGTTTGGAGGAGGGAAGGTAAAAGATAGTTATTTATCCACTCTAATTCTTGTTGGGTTGCTTCTCCTATTTGTTGGATATTTTTAACCGCAGATAAACGCGGATAAACGCGGATATTTTCGATTAAGCTATCTACTAATTCAGCGGCTTTTTCTTCGAGTTCTGCTGTTAAATCACCTGCTGTACGGTGCTGAATTATCGACGTTGGATCGCAGGTTAAAGGGTCGAAATCGTAGCCTGAGTCTTCTGCTAGGGCGCGGGTTAGGCCCGATCGCCCGTTGGTGGGATGGCGGGCGATCGCAATTATCAAATCTCTCAACTGTCTACCTTCGGGACACTGCCCGAAAATGTGCAATCCGTCACGAATTTGGGATTCTTTGAGTTCGCAAAGATAGCCATCTGTGCGGGTGATAAATTCTGTAAATTCCGATTTATTTAGTTGTATTCCTAAGTCTTTATCTAAGTTTTCTTTGTTGGTGAGGGCGAGAATGCGATCGCGAATCATCGGTAATCTAGACGGATCTAAACTTTGGGCTTCGCAATACTCGTCGATTAAGGTTTCCAACTGCTGCAAAGGCCCGTAGAGTTCGGCGCGAGTCATCGGCGGTGTCAGGTGGTCGATTATCACGGCTTGCGATCGTCTTTTTGCTTGGGAACCTTCCCCCGGATCGTTGACAATGAAGGGATAAAAATTCGGCATCGCGCCTAACGCTACTTCTGGATAACATTTGTTAGACAAGGCTATACTTTTACCGGGAAGCCATTCTAAATTTCCGTGTTTTCCAGCATGAATTATAGCGTCAATTCCCAACTTTTCGCGCAGCCAATAATAGTAAGCTAAATAATTGTGAGTTGGTTCTAAGTCTGGGGCGTGATAATTTAATGCGGGGTCAATTTCATATCCCCGCGACGGTTGAATTCCTACAAACACATTCCCAAACTGAATCCCCGGAATCAGAAAAGACCTATTGTTACTTATTAAATCTTGTGCATAGCTTCCCGGAAGCCCCCATCTTTTACAAATTTTCTCTTGCACTTCCTGGGGCAAACTCGCAAAATATTCTTCATATTCTGCCAAATCCAAAGATTGATGAACAGGCCGCAATTCGCGTCCTTCCGGGTCATTTGTCACGCCCGAAGTCAGGAGTTCAATTAACTCGTTGCCGTTAGCAGGGATGTTTTCAATTTGATAGCCTGCTTGCTGCATAGCTTTGAGGATTTCGACACAGCTAGCGGGCGTATCTAAGCCGACGCCGTTGGCTAAGCGGGCGTTGCGGGTGGGGTAATTTGCTAGAATTATGGCGATGCGTCTGTTGGCGGCTGGGGTTTGTTTCATCTTCACCCAGTTCGCGGTTAAATCTGCTACAAATTGAATGCGATCGCCCGCTGCTACATAGCCTACTACATCTGTTTCTAATTCGCTGTTCCAAGTCTGTACCGCTTTAAAAGAAACAGCCCTAGTAATAATTTTTCCGTCTACTTCCGGCAATGCTACATTCATCGCCACATCGCGGGGAGAAAGTCCTTGTAATTCAGTTTCCCACTGTCCCAAACCGCCGCCGCTGAAGATTGCTTGCAATACAGGGACATCTAAGGATTTTAAACTATTTTGTTCCGGTTCTTGGCTGCTAAAACCGGAGACTGCAAAACTTGTAGTGTTGAGCAATAATTGAATAGGTTCTGATTCTTTGGGTTGAAAATATTCCAGCAATTCTATTTGCAAATCTGGTTCACGTAGAGAAGACACAAAGACGGGAACTGGTACTAAGTTTCGCTCTGCTAGAGCTTGACAAAGTGCATCAATTGGTGCTAAGTTTCCGGATAAATAATGAGCGCGATAAAATAAGATTCCCACCGTAGGGGCGATGCCCCCGTGTTCGCCCTCGCCGTCCCCTTTAGGGAGTGTTTCCAAACCCGGAGATCCCCCCCAGCCCCCCTTAAAAAGGGGGGAGGAAGAAGTTGTCAAACTCCCCCTTGTTAAGGGGGATGTAGGGGGTTCTGAATCAGGTTTGAAAGTTGCAAAACACTCCTCCCCGCGCCCCATCCAATCATAAATTCCCACGCGGGAAACTGTTTGAGGGAGGGGCGGATTATAAGCAGTTTTCAAGCAAGTATCGGCGGCAAATTTTAGTGCATTAATAAAGTTTTGGACTCCGCCTTCTGTGAAATAGCGCCACAGTTGATTTACTGCTGATAGCGATACATTGGAATGGCTGATTAAATCGGGATCTGGACTGTCTTCTCCCGGCATTACAATCAGTGATGCGTTAGTTTTTTGCACCGTTTCCCGCAGAATCTCTAACCCGTAAGACCAATAAGAACGCCCTCCTAAAAGTCTTAAGATTATGACCTCGGCGCGTTCTAAAACTTCTTCGGCATAAGTGTCAATTGTTAGTTGTTGCTGCAATTGAAGCAGGTTTACAGCGCGCACTTTGGGGAATGCTGCCGGCATTTTGGATGCCGCCGCTGCGAGAGTTTGAATGTCGGTGTCAGCAGCACTAATAAATACTATTGGTGCTGGGGTTTGCTGAATAAAAATTACTCCTTCTGCTTGAGGGTTCCAACCTCCGGGTGTGGCTGCTATTTTGTGCATTAATTTTTCCTCTATATATAACAAGTCGAAATTAAACGAAGTCTCAGAGGCACAGCCTCTCGCTTAATTATGCCACGAAAAAAGCGTCCGCAGCCTCGGAATGCAAGTCCTCGGATTTTGGAGAGGGCTTGCCTTCCGAGGCTGCGAAAAAAATTACATAAAACATGAGAAATTTATAATGTTATAAATAAAACTCCTCCCATCATGATAGCAGCCCCTAAAAATCTTTCTTTAATATCTTTTTCCTTGAAAATGAAATGGCCGAACAGTACACCCATTAATACGCTGGTACGCTTAAGTGCTATTACTTGCACGACTAAAGTCATTGTCAAAGCTTGCATCTGAAAAATGACTCCTAAAGCATTGAAAAAGCCCGTTGCCATTAGCATCGGTAAGTATTGGAGAATTTGGCGCTTGGGGTTAGAGGTTTTGTGCAGTAAAACTGGCAGCAATAGGACGCTCATACTCGTCAATAAAGCGAACACCCAAAAAATCGGGGAAGAGTTTTGCACGCCGATTTTGTCAAAATTTGTGGTAATACTCCAGAGAAAAGCTACGAGTAACATCAATTTTGACCCTGGTTGGTGCACAAGTGCTTTGAAGGGGGCTAAGTAGCCTTGAGATTTTTCTTTGATGTTTAATAGATAAGATCCCATGACAATGAGAAAAACTCCAATACCATCAAAAAAGTTGGGATACTCGCCGACAATTAACGGTGAGGTCAGCAGCATGAATAAGGGCGTCAAAGCTACCAGTGGCACGGCGAGGGATAAATCCGACAGTTTGATGGCTTTAATGTAGAGGAGAGCAATGACTGCGTTCATGCTGGCTCCGATTAACAAAGCTATCCAAAATTGTTGGTTTAATGGAGGTATTTCTATAATAAATAGCAACGGAGTTAAAAAGACTGCTGTAAAAAATGTTAGCGACCAAGTTACGACATATTCGTCGTTTGCTTTCAGGTTGTGTTTGCTAACAACATCTTTTACTGCTTCAAAAAAAGCGCTCAAAATTGCCAAAATTAACCAAGTCATCCTAAATATGCGCTCCTGACTCGCTCGTCGTTTAGCAAATCTGCTCCAATACCTGTGAGAGTAATGTTACCAGCTTCTAGCACGTAACCCCGATCGGCAATTTGCAGCGCTAAACTGGCGTTTTGTTCCACTAAAAGGATTGTAACGCCCGTGGAGCGGAGGTTTTGAATGATTGCAAAAATTTCTTTGACGATCGCAGGTGCTAAGCCTAAACTAGGCTCGTCTAATAATAGCAGTTTAGGGCGCGACATCAACGCGCGGGCGATCGCCAACATTTGCTGTTCCCCACCGCTGAGGGTTCCTGCTAGCTGGCGGCGCCTTTCTGCTAAGCGCGGAAATATCTCAAATTGGCGCTCTAAATCGGCTTTTACTGCCGCTGAGTCCGATCGAATATAGGCCCCCAATTCCAAGTTAGTTAACACCGTTTGCTGGGCCAAAACCCGCCGCCCTTCGGGACTGTGGGCGATTCCCAATTTCACAACTTCGTGAGCTTGACGGCGGCTAATATCGCGCCCGCTATAAAGAATTTGTCCCTGCCGCAAATTAACTATTTTAGAAATTGCTCTCAGGGTGGTACTTTTGCCCGCACCGTTGGCACCGATGAGACTGACAACCTCGCCTGCATTAATCGTGAGATCAATATTTTGTATGGCTTGAATTCCGCCATAATTTACAGAAACATTTTTGAGTTCTAAGAGGATGTTTTTGTTTGTTTTAGGTGGGCTATGTTGCATTTTGTTTGACGGGATTTTTGATAACAAAACTGTCTCTTTTCTAGCAGTGGGCCAGGGGTTGAAACCTGGCTCATAGCTGAATTACTCTTCAGATGGCTGGAAGATTCATTTAAGGCTAACTATTAATTTTACTCGTTTCCCGTCAGAGCAGGCAAACATTTATATTTTTTACGTTTCATCTCCCAAATAAGCCTCAATTACCGCCGGGTCATTCCTCACAACAGCAGGTTCTCCCAAAGCAATAAGCTGACCGAAATGCAACACGGCAATCCGATCGCACAATCCCATAACTAGCGGTACATGATGCTCGATCAATATTACAGTTAAATTGAATTGCTGGCGTATTTCTCGGATAAATTCGCTTAATTTATGCTTTTCATTGGGATTCATCCCCGCTGCAGGTTCATCTAACAAGAGTATTTGCGGTTCTAAGGCTAAAGCGCGGGCAATTTCTAAGCGCCTCTGGTCGCCGTAGGGCAAGTTTTTGGCTTGTTCGCCCGCGCGATCGCCCAATCCGACTAAATCCAACAATTCTAAGGCTTTTCGCTGGGTTTTGCGTTCCATTGCGTTAGATGCTGGCAAGCCGAAAATCCCCGCCAGCACGGATAAAACTGGATTGCCCGATCGACTGTGGATGTGTCGGGCGATCGCCACATTTTCCACAGCAGAAAGTTCCCCAAACAACCGGATATTTTGAAAAGTTCTGGCAATACCTTTATTAGCAATTTGATAAGGCTTCAATTGGGAAATATTTTCATTTTGATAAATCAGGTTGCCACTAGAAGCAGGTATCAGTCCAGTCATTAGATTAAATAGAGTTGTCTTGCCCGCGCCGTTAGGGCCGATTAATCCAAAAATTTCGTGTTTTTCAACTGTAAAAGATACGTTGTTTACAGCAATTAAACCACCAAAACGACGAGTTAATCCTTTTGCCGCTAAAACAGGATTGCTTGTTGAGAGGGTAAGGGGTTCGGAAATCATAAACACATCATAGAACGAATATAAGATATCTAATTATGCCTTAGACTGCCGAATGTTCTTAAAGTCACCCTTTTTAAGCAGTATTTAGGGCGATCGATTGCACCACGGGCAAGCACAAATTTAGATCGCCCGGAGTCCTGAAACAGTTTGATGAGAATGTATACACAATTATTCAAATGGCTGAGACGGCTCATCAAACACAAGGATTCTAGCCCATGACGAAGCACTACCGACACAGATTAGCTGCCGTAATTGCCCTCTCGTTTCTATCTTTCACATCGCCTTTGCTGTTGACTCGCAATGCTGCGACTGGAATTGGGGAGGAACCCACAGCTAATCCCAAACAGATTGCCTTCCTCACCGAGAAGTTAAATATTAACGATGAAATAGCACTTGATCCAGCTATTAAGCTGTTACGAAAAATAGGTGAACCAGCCATCCCTGATAGGATGGAAGCTTTGCAGGATCAGAATTTGTCAGTCGCTCAGAGTGCTGCTGAGGTTCTAAGACAAATCGGTCTTCCTGCTATTCCTGCCTTTGTCAAAACCTTGAAAGACTCAGATGTGTCGGTTGGTGCAGAAACTAAAATTGCTGTGCCGCAGCTAATTCTGTTGCTGAAAGACTCCGATGCCACTGTGCGTAGCCGTGCTGACTATGCTTTGGGCAGGATAGGTGCAGAAGCTAAAACTGCTGTGCCGCACCTAATTCTGTTGCTGAAAGACTCCGATGCCACTGTACGTAGCCGTGCAGCCAATGCTTTGGGAAAGATGGGTGCAGAAGCTAAAACTGCTGTGCCGCAGCTAATTCTGTTGCTGAAAGACTCCGATGCCACTGTGCGTAGCCGTGCAGACTATGCTTTGGCAAGGATGCGTGCAGAAGTTGAAACTGCACTACCACAGCTAATTTCCCTGCTTCAAGACTCAGATGCAACTGTGCGTAGTAGTGCAACCAATGCTTTGGGAAGTTTCGGTGCAGAAGCTAAAACTGCACTGCCGCAGCTAATTGTCTTGCTGAAAGACTCCAATCCAAATGTGCGTAGTAGTACAGCCTCTGCTTTGAATAAAATCCGTGCAAAAGCTTAAACTGCATTGCCGCAGCTAATAGTCTTGCTGAAAGACTCCAATCCAAATGTGCGTAGGTAGTGCAGCCTCTGCTTTGGGGACGATTGGTGCAGGAGCTAAAACTGTTGTGCCACAAATAGTTCCGCTGCTGAAAGACTCCGATGCCAATCTGCGTAGCCCTGCGGCCCCTGTCTTGCTAAGTATTGCTCTTCACCTTCAAGAAAAAGCAAAGACGCTAACCTCACCGGAGTTAAATCAGGCTGTATCAAACCTAGAATCAGCCTTAAAAATTTTGGATGAACCTAAAGCTAATTTGTCACAACCAAAAATCGCAAATCTCCGTGTATACATCAATGCTCTCAAAGCTGAACCAAGCAATTGCCACTGCATCAAATCACTTCCAAAAAGTCCCTACATCTGGGAAGTTTACTTGTTTTTCCTCTTCCGAATCTTTGGCATCTGCCCACTGTGGCTGCTCAAAATCTACGAAACCTTAGAACCGAAATAGTCGGCGTCAGAGACATCACCGTCTTGCTAGCAAAACTCTATGTCAAACAACTCATTGCCAAGAAAAAAGGCACAGCAGAAGGCAATTCACCCACTACTATTTTTGAGTAAATACTGCACTATTTAAACCGAACAAACCGCAGCGTAACAGAGGATAAAGTCAGCGATTACACCGCTAGATATTAACGGCAACGATGAGAGTTAATGGCAAGATTTATTGAAGGTAGCCGACTCCCAAAATTAATCAGAAGCGATCGCAGGCTTTCTGTTAGCCGTAAAAAATTGCTATCTCGATAAAATTCCCGGTCCAAAAGATACTGACTTTCTGCCGCAAGAAATCACATCGCGCTATAATATTACAATTACCGTACCGCTTCAATCTCCTCAAGCCGTCTCGCCTGGGTAATCTTATGACGATGTACGAACCGGATTCGCCACCTTCCCAAACAAAAGTCCTCCCTACGATGTATGATTTACCCAGTGAAGACCCGGAGGAACCCGGTTTGCCTGACGAATTCCACGACTTTCAACCTGAACTGCTGCGTTTAACCTGTCGCCCCGCAAACCATCCGCCAGAACAAATATTTATAGCGACAGACCTTAATCTCTACTACGATTCTAACCATCTCAATTGGTACAAAAAACCTGATTGGTTTGTCGTCTTGGGGGTTCCGAGATTTTATCGAGGTGACGAATTACGCCTCAGCTACGTGATGTGGCAAGAAAATGTCAGTCCTCTGGTAGTAATAGAACTGCTATCACCTGGAACTGAAGATGAGGATTTAGGAATTACAGAAGAATCCCGAAATAAACCGCCTACTAAGTGGCGAGTTTACGAACAGATTTTGCAGATTCCTTACTACTTTGTTTTCAGTCGGTACAACAATCAACTGAGAGTATTTCGTTTGATTAGCAATCGTTACCGCGAACAAGTTTTAACCGAACCCCGATTCTGGATACCGGAATTAGAATTAGGTATAGGTTTGTGGGAAGGTTGTTATCAAGGTTGTTCGAGGTTGTGGCTGCGTTGGTACGATGTCAGTGGCGATTGGGTTCTGACTCCAGAGGAGTTTGAAAGGCAGCGAGCCGAATTAGAAAGTCAGCGAGCCGAATTAGAAAGTCAGCGAGCAAATCGTTTAGCCGATCGCCTCAGAGCAATGGGCATTAATCCAGATGAGCTGTAAAATTAAATAGCAGCATGAAATGGTGCAAGCTGCAAGCGCTGTCCATAAAAACTTATTAACTAAAAATAAATTATGCCAGACTCTACCTCACTGCGCGATCGCTACCTAGCCCTAATCGACAAAATTGTCGAAATCACCCTCAAAGGTCAAATTCGCTCCAAAGAACAAGTTTATCAAATGCTGGTGCAAGACATTAGTACCGGTACTGGCGAAATCTTTGAACGCTGTTTCGGCGAACGCCTTGATGCCGCCGAAAATCAACTCAGAAATGAAAAAGACGAAATCAAACAAGCAAAGGCAAATCGCACCCTCAGAGCTCTCAAAACCATCCAAGGAGAATGGGAACGTTGGCAGAAAGATAACCGCGTCGATCGCGCAATTGCCTCCTCAATCCAACAAATCGTTAGTGCTGAATCTAATGCCCGCCTCTTGGCATTATTGCAAGTAATTGATCCGAATAAAGAACATCCGCTGACTCTAGATCAATTGCAGCAATTAGCCAAATCTCTGCACCAACAAATGCTGCAAACTGCCAATCCCGAAACCGAACAAGATTTGCAGCAAATCACCGCCGGCATCGCCAAAGGTTTAGAATCTTGGCAGCGTTTGGAACCGGAACTTGTGGGCTGGATTTATCAGCCGCAGCAGCTAGGATTTGCCGGTAGTCCCGAACAAAATGGGCCTTGGGCTTTTTGGGCAAAAAAAGTTAACAGTCCCTTTCCCCAGGCTCTTTTGAATACTATTGCGATCGGTGAATCTGTAGTTCAATTCGCAGCCCAGCAATCGAATTTAGATTTAGGCATATTGGTGGAATTAGCGATTATTTTGCAGTGCTTGCAGCGGGCGTTGGCGACATGGTTTGACAAGCAAGTTTACGATTCCAAAGTGTCAACGAAAGCTTCTATTTCTACTTACATTACTTTTGCGGTAATTTGGAGTCAGCTAGCTAGTGGGTTTAATAATTCTACCAAGAGCGGGGAGCAGTTAGCCAATGCTTGTTTTCAAGTAACTTTGCAAATTTTGCGGGCTTTTTCTCAACGAGAATACTTTCCGCTTTACGGGGGAATTTTTGCTTCATTTGATGGTAAAGCTCTGCGTCATACTTTGGATTATTTAGATGAACCGCTGCGGCGAGTTGAAGGCACTCAAGCAAAAGCTCGAATTCTGACGCTTTTGGGTTATTCGATGCAGGCGGCTGGGGCTTACGAGCGATCGATCTTGTTGCACAAGCAAGCGCTGGAAATTGCCCGTACCGAAGGGGACAAAGCTTGCGAAGTTGCCAATCTCAATCACATCAGCCGCAACTATGTTGCTCAAAAAAATTATCAGGAAGCGATTAATTACAGCCAGCGGGCTTTAATTATGGCACGACAAGCGGGAGAGCGACAAGGCGAGGCAAATGCTCTGGCTAATTTGGGTTACAGTGAAGTGTTTCAAGCGCGGCAGTTGGAGGAGGTGGAACCGGAGGTTTACGAGAGTGCGATCGGTTATTTGGAACAAGGTTTGTTGCTATCGGAAAAATTGGGCGATCGCCAAAGTCAAGCTTTTTGTTCCAGCAGTCTCGGTATCGCTAAAATTGCCCTGGAAAATGCTGAAGCTGCGATCGAATATTTGCTCAAAGGTTGGCAAGCAGCTCAATTCTCAGGGGATTTATATTTGCAAGGTCTGAATTTGGCTTACTTGGCTCAAGCTTATTACAGAATCAACTCACTAGAAAAAGCCATATTTGCTGGCAGTTTGGGGATGTATACTTTGGAGCAAATTGGTGCGATGGAGTGGCGTCAATCGGCTGGCTTGTTGACTATTTTGCGGGGTCAAATGGGGGCTGAATCTTTTAAACAAGCTTTGGCTAAAAGTCGAGCGAATATCATTCCGGCGATCGGTGTTGATGGGTACGATTACATCCCGGAGTTGCTGGAAAAATATCAGCAATCTATTTAACTCTTTGTGGAACAGGCCAAAAAGCCTGTTGCTGAGGGGGGTGCAAAATGTAAGTTTTAACTCACCCAATAGCTGCATTATCAATAAGTCTTTCATGGGCGGGCATGATGCCCAGCCCACAACCAAATTTAAGTCTTTGTGGAACAGGCATCTTGCCTGTTCATTTGTTTTTATGCACCCCAACCTCGGAATAACTAATGCTCAACTATCACCGGTGTGCCAACTGCGACTTTCTCAAATAAAGCCTGTGCGTCTTTGTCAAACATTCTGACACAACCGTGAGAAGCCGCCCCCCCGATCGACTCTGGATTCGGAGTACCATGAAAACCAATCACATTCTTGCCATCCGTCCAAAATCCCATCCACCTACTCCCTAATGGATTATCTGGCCCAGCAGGAATAAGTTCTCCTGTCCAAGGATTTTGCCAAACTGGATCTTTGATCATTTGCATCACTTTAAAATTGCCTGTAGGAGTTTCCCACCCGCCTTTTCCCACAGCAACCGGGAAACTGGTTTGCACCTTATTTTGTCGGTAAACATAGACGCGGCGTTCTCGCAATTTCAGGACTAAACGTACTTCCTCAATAGGATTTACCGCAGGCTTTGGTTCCTGGGGAATATAACGAAATGGTTCTCCCAAGGGCGGCAGTTCTGGGGTTCCAAGATTCGGCAATTGTGTCTCGGATGTGGGCCGCTGCGCTGCGATCGCACTATTACTTGAATTAGCCACCAATTCGGCAGTCGCCTGCTGCTGTAGGCCGACCGACAGCGCGGCTGCACTCAAGCTCAGTACAATTAACTTGTTAAACGAAAATTTGCTCTTCACCATTGTTTTCTTCGCTAAACTCCTCACCAGCATTTCCTACAAAGTTCCTATCTAATTATCCGCCAACCGCACCTGATGAGAAAATTTTTGAGATGGCTTTTTGACGGCAACTGCGCTGTACAGTTTTTAGTTGAAATTTCACCACTGATAACTTGTAGCTCAACACAAAGCTTAAGCAATAATACCAAAACAACAAGGTTTTTATAAGTAGCTCAGTGGAGTTACGCAATAGAATGTCGTTAAAAAACCCGGTTTATGGGTAAATCTTGCAAGAAAATGATTAAGTTTTCCCTCCGACTAATTGGATTTTTTAGTAATGGCCGACTGGCGATCGAGTATTCAAACTATGGCGCTGCTGTATCCGGCAAGCACAATCTGTCTTTGGGTAGAGTTCCCCCCAGCAACAGTTAGGTGGGCGGAAAAAAACTGCAACGGTCGATCGAATAAACTCAATATATCACGGCAACACTCTAGAGATGCAAACCGCTGAACTTGTTGTAAATCGGGAACTTATGATGTAAAATTTAGTCTTTCAATACTTGTTCGATAATCTTTTTTTGAGATTGTCATAAATTTCCTACTCTGGGGATTAAACTGGATTAGGTATAGAAGTTGGGACTTTCGTGCAGCGGAAGCAAACCCGACCCTGAATAGCAGTTAATGTGAGGTTTCAATGCGTCTTCAGAACATCAAATTATTGACAGGTGCAACACTGTCGGTGGTAATTTCGGCGGTCTCAGTAAATCCTGCGATGGCTAACCCTGCAACTCAAATAGCCCAAACGCAGACCACCACAACAGCAAACACTACAACCATTGTCGGTTTTGTCAAAAGTATTGTCGGCGATGTAGTAACTATTCGCGAAGAAAGCGCGCCGTACAGGACTCTCAGGATTCAAAGATGCGTCCTGAGAATTATTGGCTTAGTACCGGGAATGAAAGTCAGAGCCACCGTCGCCGGATCTCAGATCCAAAATATCGCGGTGATCCCCGATTATAAGGTGGTCGCCACAACGGTTGCTCGTCCCGCAACCCCAGCACCGGCACCGCGTCCGGCTCCAGAACCGCCACCGCGTCCGGCTCCTCGTCCGGCTCCGGCTCCGGCTCCTCGTCCGGCTCCCCGTCCAATTCCGGCTCCGGCTCCGGCTCCGGCTCCTGTGAGAGGACTTTGGTAGACCTAGGTTATACGATTTTAGATTTTTGATTGTCGATTTTCGATTGAAAATTGGCAATGACAATCAAGCAATTTGATCCGGGCCCCCCGGATTTATTAGTAGGATCGCTTTCTTCAATCAACAATCTAAAATCGCAAATCTAAAATCGATTGACTGATGAAGCTCAAGGTTTGAAACACGGGCCTACAGTTGCCTTCTTTTTTTGCAACTGGTATGAGTAAGCGAAATTAAGTCACCGCGCACGCGGTGGCTTCGCTGTTTAATAGCAGTTAGAATAATATAATTGTCTAGCAATTGTGGAGAAATCGCTGCTATGTATTACCTGCGTTTCTTGCTACTAATTCTGCTGTTGCCGATGATTGCGTGCGATCGAGCTACAGATGCGATCGCCCCTGCTGTGGGCGACAACGGCCCCGTGTCGCAAATTCCCTCCCGTGCACCGCTGGGAAATGTTGGGACAAATCAAATTGTACCGACCAAACCGCTTTCGCCGCAGCCAATCCGCATTGTTGCTACTTCTTTGCCGCGGCCAGGAGCCAGCGAAAGCGCCTCAAAACCTCCTCAAGTAATACCGATTCCCGCATCGCCAGTGCTGCGAGTGCCTCCTGGCTTTGTCGTCAACGTTTTTGCTGACAATTTAGACGCTCCCCGATGGCTGGCTTTGACGCCGACAGGCGATGTTTTGGTAACAGAAACCCGGCAGAATCGGATTACACTGTTGCGGGATGCCAACGGCGACGGCGTTGCTGAGGTTCGCAAGACTTTTGCAAGTGCTCAAAACGGGTTAAATATTCCCTTTGGCATGGCTTTTGCCGATCGCTATTTTTTCCTCGGAAATACCGATGAAGTTCGCCGATTTCCCTACACAAAAGGGCAGGAACAATTGACCGGTACTGGTCAAAAAATTGCTGATTTACCGGGCGGTGGCTACAACCAACACTGGACGCGAAATGTTGTCGTTTCCCCCGACAACAGCAAGCTTTTCGTCTCAGTTGGATCGCAGTCTAATGCCGATGTCGAACCGCTGCCGAGGGCGTCTGTTCAAGTGATGAATTTGGAAGGCAAGAACCAGCAAATTTTTGCTTCGGGTTTACGAAATCCGGTGGGATTGGATTTTCACCCAAAAACCAATCAACTCTACACGACAGTCAACGAACGCGACGGTTTGGGAGATGATTTGGTGCCGGATTACTTGACAAGAATTCGTCAAGGCGAGTTTTACGGCTGGCCTTACACTTATTTTAAGCCGAATTTGCTCGACCCGCGCCACTCCAGAAATGGCAATAGCGATCGACCTGATTTAGCGACTAAAACATTAATGCCGGACGTTTTGTTTCAGGCGCATTCGGCGGCTTTGGGGCTTCAGTTTTACGACGGCAAAACGTTTCCCAAAAGATTTCTCAACGGGGCATTTGTGGCGTTTCGCGGGAGTTGGAACCGGAACGCTGGAACTGGTTATAAAATCGTGTTTGTACCTTTTAATGCCGCGAACGGGCGCCCTCAAGGTTATTATGAGGATTTTCTGACTGGTTTTCTCACAGATCCGTCGGGCCCGACAACTTGGGGAAGGCCGGTTGGTTTGCTGGTTTTACCTGACGGGAGTTTGCTATTTACTGAGGAAGCGAACAACCGGATTTATCGGGTGCAGTATCGCGGGTGACGATGGGGGGATTAATAAATTCTTCACCAGCGTCTACTTTTTGTTGAATCAACAATGGATCTTCTTTTCTAATTTCTATTCAATTTGAGATTCGCTGGGTTGGGGCGGGTTTTGTAGACAGATTGCCTGCTGTTGGTTGTGATTGCGCGCTAAAACCGCCTCTACAACCTCGAATATATCAGAACGATCGAGATTTTGCGATCGCCCTTTAAAATCCAGAACCGGGTTGTTTGAGAAATTCCGCTTCTTCGGGGGTTGTTTCGCGTCCTAGAATTTCATTGCGGTGGGGAAATCTCCCAAAACGTTCGATTATTTCCAAATGCTTCTGCGCGTATTCAATGACTGAATCGCTGTCAGGTTCGCCGCTGAGTTGGCGAAATAGTTCCACAGATTTTTGCTGGTTTTCTAATTTTTCGCTGTGTTCAAAAGGCAGATAAATAAACCATTTTTGTACAGTAACCAATTCGCGATCGAAGTTATGATTAATAGCGTATTCGGCGGTGGCTAAAGCTTTGCTGTCTGTGGCGAATGCTTGGGGCGTTCCGCGAAACATATTGCGCGGAAATTGATCGAGCAGTATAATTAATGCTAGGCAGTATTCGGGGGAATCTTGCCATGAGTCGAGTTGACCGGAGGCGGCTAGTTCGTATTGCGGGAGAAAGCCCGATCGCACTTCTGCATCAAAATCCGCATCTTTTTCAAACCATTTCTTGTGGACTTTGCCAAACTCAGGAGAGTGCGCTCGACCAAACCAAAAATCTAAAACTTCATTCATTACCAATCTAGTGTGCGATTGATTCTTGATGGGAATTTAGGTATCTGTAGTTGCACAAAATCTACTTAATATGCAACTACAAATCCCAGGGATTAATTATTACCAAAGATGACTCCACCCAAACACAGGTATTTGCTTTCCGACGCTATCGAGGGTCGAGAAAAAAAATTAGATTACAGAGTTTAAGCTTCCAGATTCATCTGTTATCGAGTAAATCTAAAATCTAAAATCTAAAATCTAAAATCTAAAATCGACTGACTTAGGAACCTTTGTTGTCCAGTGCTTAAATTTACGAACTAGCAAACAATCTGTCCCAAGTTTTGCCTCCCACAACTCCGTCTACAGGAATATGAGCTTGCCGCTGAAATCTTTTCACTGCATCTTCGGTTGTCGGACCGAAAACGCCATCAATTACGATCGGGTGTCGGGACAAGCCCCGCGCGTTCAACAACTTTTGCAGTTTCTTCACATCGTGCCCTTTCGAGCCACATTTTAAAATCCTTTTATGGTGTCTTACTACTGGTTCGTGGCAATCATTAGTGGGGCAAATTGCGCTGCCCGCTGTATAGTTTGCTGCATTTGCGCCAGTCAAAACTAATAAGCCCAGAACTGCAAGTAAATAATAAAAAGTCTGCGATCCAACCATACTTTCCCTGTTAATTTTCTCAAGCGTTTTTTGCAAGTTGGACGATTGTTTGAGGGTGAGAAACCGGGTTTCTGGGATGGGGGCATCCAATCTCGATTCACCTGGTTTCTGGCAACAGTCAACCGACATTCTACAATATAAGTGGCTTTACTGCAAAATCTCCGATCGTGCAAGTTAAATTTTGTTGCTGTTTGGTAGCAGCAAAGGTAACAATAACTTCGCAGGCAACTGCAACTGTCAGGATTACCAAGTTTCGCGCCAGCGGGTAATCGCAAACGTCATCATTCGTCGCTGAAGGAACCCGATAGTGTTGGTTCCAAATTATTTCGGAGTAATCGGCAGCTAATCCGACGTGCACGCAGGGAAGGGAGACACTCGCACAGTAATCCTTGACTGCTTGCCGCCCGACACTGTTATCAAAAGTATCGATGATTGTGGCGCTGTTGGCAAGCAGCCGATCGACATTTGCGGGTGTCAATTCTTTTGAGTGCGCGTCAATGCTGACTCCCAAAGCGCGGTAGAGGTTGTTGGCGAGAATTTTGGCTTTGAATGCGCCGATGTCCGATCGATAATAGGGTTGAGTGGAAAGGTTGCGTTCCTCGATGCGATCGCGATCGATGACTTTTAACTGACAAAAGCCCGATCGCGCCAGACTTTCTGTAATATTCGCACCCAAAGCGCCCGCGCCGCACACCGTTACCGGGAAATTTTTGATCTGCGACATCACTGCGGCACTTCTGTAAAGTTGTTCGTGAAAAAATATACTCATGGTCAGTAGTCAGTAGTCAGTAGTCAGTAGTCATTATTTCCTATCTATCTTCAACTACTCCAACTAATGATTGCAAGTCGAAGTCTTTGTCCAATCCGCTGAGACAAATGCCAGCACTCATAACTGTCAAGTCATTTTTGGCGATCGCAGAAGTGTGGTGTTCTCCTGTTCCGCTAGTCCATTCAACTAGCCAATAATTTTCGCGATCGAAAAAATCCCGCAATTCACCGCCTCCCATTTTCAACGCCCGCTGCAAGCGCTTTTCTTCCCGCACTTTCGGATCGAAACCTTTAATATTTCGGGACACCAATTCGTAAACTGTTCGCATTTCCGGTGTCATCCCTTTGAAGCGAACTTCTTGAGGCAAAATCAACTTTCTTAAAGCTGCTTTCAACTTTTCAGATGGCAGCGGATCGGCGCGCCTGTCAATCTCTTCAAACCACAAACAATGACCGTCCCACCGCGCAACAATCGGCTCAAATTGCGAACCTTCAGTTACTAAATGAACTGGTACGGGTTTCGCAACACCTGTGCGCTGTTTAGCATCAGATTCGTTAACAGGATAAGCCAGCCAACTTTGCCCTTGCAGCACACAAGCCAAGTGCAAGCGAACAGGTACGAGCAGTTGCAAATACTCGGCCACTTGCGGCAAAATCGGCTCCTCAATTACCGCAACAATTTTCTCATTTACTGGCGCAAAAATAGCCCATCCTTCAAAGTTGCGTGGCTGCGGTTGAAAAGTATAAACCATTGAGCTAACTCTTATCCGCACGCTTCCCCCGCGCACGCAGGGAGCCAGGAATTGGGTATCGAGTAGTTGCCCTTCTTTGGCCGCAAGTTGGCTGAGAATTCTGCGAATATCTGCCAATGGATTGACCTCCGTAATCTTACTTATTGTACATAACGCACTTTTAATTAAAGCCACTACAAAGAATTGTAAACACTCTTGACACGAATGAATATCCTAATATAATATTGAGCGAGGATAGAATTTTAACCTTGTAAATATCTCAAGTAAATATGCTGCCAAAGCTTTTTTCTAAGTTGGTTGTAGTGACAGCTCTGACACTTCCTATTTTGGGGTCAGCCCAGGTAGCTAAAGCTCAGACCACCTATGGAGCTACTGCTTATTCTGCGACTTCTGGCGCCACTGGTATTAGTTGGAATCATGATTCACAGAGAGGCGCACTAAACGCAGCAGTAGCCGCTTGCAATGAAGAAACAGGAGGTGCTGACGACTGTGAAGCGCTGACCTATAATACCAATAATTGTGGAGCGATCGCATTAGGCGAAGGAGGAGCAGGTGCGGGCTGGGGTGACGACAAATCAGCAGCAGAAGCTCAAGCTCTCGCCGCTTGCAGCGAACTAGAGGGTGGCCGTTGTAAAGTGAAGCTTTCAGCTTGCAACGAATAATTAAACTGATAAAAATCGGTCGGAGTTGTTTATATTTTCGCTGGTAAAACAGCTTATAAAATGGTAAGTGTAAAGTGCTCTTCGGCGCACCTTCCACTTACCATTCGGCTAAACGTAGGGTGCTATCAGAGCGCACCTTACAGTTAATCTCCTACTTCGGAAGTAACTGCATCAGGTGGCAGCAAACTTTCTAATCTATCTTTAGACCAGTATTCAGTAGGATAAGCGAGTGCAATAATATCAGAGAGTCGAATCAGCCACGTAACTTGTCCGTAAGCATCGATATTTTCCGCCTGTTCGTTAGGGGGGACTATCACCAAAAGTTCCACGAAGTCCGCAAACAAATTAATCGGGATGCCGCCAAAACTGCTATTATTTGTTTTAATCCAAACTTTGCTGCCTCGATCGAGAGCTTCTTGCAGTCTGGTGCAAAGCAAACTGGATTTTTTGACCTGGGATTTTTTGGCTTTCGACTTTTTTCCCATAGTTTTAAGAAGTTAAAGTAGTTGTATTGTGGGTTGCACAGTTCGTTGAACCGTGGGTTGAGATTTAGTGCGATCCTCTTCGTTGGCGTAGCCCCCGTAGGGGCGGGCTTTCTTTCGGATCGCAACGCTTTCGCTAACGCGGTTTGGTATTGAAACGGACAAAAGGAAAAAGGGCGATCGCCCCCTCGCTACCCCATTACTCTAGTCTATAAGAAAGTGCTGTACTGCGATCGTAATAACAATTTAATCGCAAAATCGGGAAATGACACCAGTTCGCAAAAAATGCGACTCTAGCCAAGGTTCAAACCCTTAATTCATCAGTGATGCCCAATCTAAAATCTAAAATCTAAAATCTAAAATGGTAGGACCTGCGGTGGCACTGTTACAAAGTCAGTCCACAAGACCCGTGTTTCTACTGTGCCCAAATGCAGTATAATTGGCGGAATCTTCCCCAATCGTTTAAGTAAAACAATGGACTGGCGAAAGCTCATTAATCCAAACCCGAAAGCTTCAACAAGTCAACCAGCAGCCCCAGAAACTCGATTGTCTGTAGAATTTTTGCTAGGGCTCTTTGCTGCGGGATGGACTCAACAGCAGGTGTTAGAGAAATATCCTGCACTGACTGAGGGAAAGTTGCGCGCTGCTTTGGCTGCTGCTGATTCCCAGTTACTGTCATCCATCGCTAATCCAGAATTACAAGAAATTATCGCAGAAGGAAGAAGAAAGAAGTCGATGTGAAAATGCAATAATACGAATCGCTTGAGGAAAGGCAGTCGGGAGTTTGGGAATAAAGGGCGATCGGATTCCTCACTCTATGAGTTTACTCTCATTTGTAGGATTTTTTCAGTATCATTCTCTTCATCAAGCCCAAATTTTTTGCAAACTTCATCGAGTGTCTGAGGTTGAATGACTCTTGCTTTAGCTCTTTTTAATGCTGTAAACAAACGAGTTGCATTTGCAGGCGACCTCAGCAAATAAAGCGTTTCTAGCAAACTTTCTAATTCTGCCTCAGAAATCAAAACGGCATTTTTGCCGCTAGGCCTAGTAATAACTATTACTTCCCCAGTTTCAACAGCGCGATTACAGAGATTTTCTAAATTTGCTTCTGCTTCAGTGTATGTAATCTCAGTTGACATAAAATTCTAACTCCGACTAATTTAATGACTCAACTTTTCTCACTTTACTAATAGTGATAGCGCCCTTTCAGAAAATCAATACGGTCCTCACTTACTAAATAAACAATACGATGTTCTTTATTCAAGCGACGCGACCACGCGCCCGAAAACTCGTATTTCAAGGGTTCCGGCTTGCCAATGCCTTCAAACGGGTCTCGCAGAATTTCTCTGACCATTTTGATTAAGCGTAACGCCATCTTGCGGTCAGTTTGTACCCAATATTCTAGGTCTTCTAAAAACTCCGGCTGAAAAACGGCCTGACGTTCTACGCGATCGCTCTCACCCTCAGCACTCATCTGGCAAACCCTGAATCATTTTTTCAATTTTATGCTCCCTCCTAGAAAAAATAAAGTGAGCATTGGCCGCAAGCTTAACTCACGAGCCATGCTCAATTATATCACTTGTCATCCCTCACAGGCAGCGACGTGTCCATAATTTCCATCAACAATTCCAGTCGCGAAGGACGACTCAACATCGGCACTAAATTCGGCAAGGAGTAATAATCACCTGCAAAGGTAAAGGTTTCCACCGATACTTTTTTGTCCTTCAATTGCTTCTGGACATATTCGCACCAAGAACCAACTCGCACAATCACAACATCAGGATCTACCCCCAAACTGCGGCAGTAATTCTGATAAGCATCTGCAAAATAAGGTGCAGCATTTTCGCCTTCATCTGTTACGATAATGAATTGCTCGACAACCTGCTTTTTAATTCGCATTGCTTCCACCGCGCAACCGCAACTTGTGCCGCCGCCGCTGCGAATGTGTTTGAAAGCGGCTTCCCAGTCTGTCAATTCGCTGCCGTTTGCTTGCACTGGATACGGTATCGTGTCAAAGGCATAAACGAACAGTGCAGCGTCGGAGATGCCCGAAATCAAAGCAGCGAGACGCTTGCCGACTTCGATCGCACTTTCCATCGAACCCGACTTGTCAATCAACAAACCGGTTGCTTTCGCAATCTTGCCGCGCTTCTTCACCTGTTCGTTTGTCACCGCTTCCAGCTTCGCCGCCGTTGCTGCGTCGAAGTTCGCGCCCGCGCCCGCAACACTCGCTTTGTAAGCAGAAACCCGATCGCACTTTGCCGCTTCATCCAGCTTCGAGTCAATCAACTGCTTAACTTCGGTGTGATCCATCGCGCCACGCGACTGAATCGATTTCAAATTGTTGATGACTTCCTGCGGCGACATCGAATTAATCAGCGCGGCCAAAACCGTTGGCGTTAGCTGTCTGATCGCACCAACTGCGATCGTATACGGAATCTTGTACTCAACAATCAAATTCGCCTGTTCCGCAGGTGTCGCCGCCTTTGCTAACTGCTTCAAAACGAATGCCAGAGAGTCTTCCGGCGGATTGTCTTTAAACAGGATAGCATTAGCGCGATCGCTCGGCTTGACGTGCAGCGTTGCGTACAAATGCTTCATCGCCTTGCGGTTGCGGATGGCGGCGCGATCGAAAAACTGTGCATTCTTTTCCCGCGATTTCAGATAGCGAGTGACAGCAGTGCGCGCGCTGCGGGGAACCTTATTCTGGTGCTGCTTCATAAAGTCCACAATCCGCGAAACCTCGTAGGGAGGGAACTCTTGCAGCATCATAAAACCGGCATCTCGGTGTTCCGTCAGCGCCGAAGTCAGCAAATTTCCGGCAAAAACTTCCTTGTGATCGCGCACGTCGCCGTGACGTTGATACCACACTGCTAAATGACCGTAAAATATTGGGTCTAATTCGATAATTAACTTGTGAATTTCTGCTACTTTTTCTAATTGACGGTGCGGAGTTGTGAGGAGACTGTTGAACATTTCCAAACGCAAATCGCGCTCTGCTGTATTCATATTCATTGGTGTTACCTTCCTATTCGATTTTGGATTTTGGATTTGATAAGTATTCAAAATCGGTGGTTGGCAGTTGTTGCACGCTAGCAAGTGAAATTTAAAAATCACCGCGCAAGTTTGGGGAGCTTTTTTTTAGTAAACCTATGGCTAAACCTAATAGGGTCTGTATGTAAGCTCTCGCGATTGGGGCGCGGCAAAAACTGCGATTTTAAATTAACTATTTCAGGGAAACTCTTTCTAATTCGATCGCTCTCAAGTCTGGTTCAACCCAGCTATTTCGGGCTTCCCAAGACATCAGCCGATCGCGCGTGTAGTAGCGAAATGGTAAATTGCGTGAAGCGGAGCTATCCCGTAGGGAATCGGCATATTTGGCAATCAAACCATTAGCCAGATATACGATCGAGCGATTTTGGCTTTCATCGGCGAGATATCGGCGAATAATTCGTACCCAAAACAGCGTTAGCGTTTCGTGATATCCACTGTTTTTTGTGGTTTCAATTCCTTGAACCGAGTTGAAACGTTTAATGCCATTGCGAATCGCATTTATCACTTCTTGCTCCGAGTCATAACACAGATACCACAGGGCAACAGTTAAATGTGCTTCGTGGGTCCATTGACTTCGCGACAGGTTGCCTTCTTGGAAGGCATGAATCAGACTGTCTATCTCCTTGGGCGATCGGTAAATTGCCAGTTTTTTTCTCATGGCTAATACCCAATTTATTTTTGAGGACGGAAGTCTTCAATACAAACAGGATTACTTAATTATTATCCTGAATTAACAACAAGAGTTTATAGCGCATAAAAAGTCACTTCGCGCAAGTTAAGAAAGCCATTGGCACATACGCAGGAGTTGAACCCGCGACCAGTCCCTTAAGAGGGAATTGCTCTACCAATGAGCTAGTATGTAAGCTTCCTTTGTTGGGGCGCCAAGTGGAACTTTTAAGCGCCGGATAGATATAACAAATTCAGCTATAAGAGGCAGCGCACAAGTCAGAGAAGCTTTAGCCTCACGGCAAGTAGGAATTGAACCTACAATTCGATTTTAAGTCGAACGTATCCAGTTTGTAAGCTTCTTTTGTTAGGGTGCGCTGCCTAATACGTGCTTTAAATGAATTTCTAGCCGTAAACAGCTTCTGGGCGGACAATTAAATCGCCGCTGGGACGGCGATCCAGAACGTAAGACTCGAAGCGATCGCCTTTGACATCAAAATGATTTGCTAGACGTTCCTTAATAGCCTTGTCGCTCATTCCTGCCGCGATACCCAGTTGGTCTTCTGCCAGATCGTAGGAACGTCCTTCAAAACGAATGTGAACCATCACCGATACCTCCTAGAGCAATTTTGGATTTGGGATTAGTAGCTTATCTGCTCTCGACTTTGGCTTTTTGTGAGACTTAGCAAATTGCCAGTATCGGTAAAGATTCACGAAATCTGATAATCTTTACTGAAAGAAGCGCCGTTCTAAATGATAAGCTTGTTTAATTTTGCGGATTTCCTCAGCCTTTTTGCTTGATTTAAATCTGGCTGAAATTGTCGGTTCTGAATCCGCATGAAATTCGTCGAAATTAGACTGATTTCGTACAATATCTGACTCTGCTCGAGTCAGTTTGTAACCGAACAGTCTCGTATAAAGTAACAACATGACCATCGAGTCTATATTACAAGACTTTCAAATTGATGTTCGTTGAAATTTTGAGCAATATTTAGTTGTCAACGTTCATAATTTGCACGAAAAATACAGGTTTTTGCTTGTCCTGAGCTTTCCATACTTATATACTACATACATACTACACAGGTGTCAAGGGGGTAGCAAAAGTTTTTTAGATAAAACTTACACGAGTGGCGAGAAACCGGGTTTTTTCACGAAAATATTTGGTTGCTACCCGCATATCCGGTAAAAAACCGGGTTTCTTGGGTCGGAGTGCGTAAGTCCTGAGATATTGCACCATTCTCAATAAGCTTTTTATGAATAGGCAAGATGCCTGTTCCACAAAGAGTGAATTTTCTTGTGGAACAGGCATCTTGCCTGTTCGTGAGAATGGTGCAAGATGTGAGTAAGTCCCTATCAATTAAATATCCTTAACATAAGAAATGCTCTTGCGAATATTGTGAAAGCCTACTGATTCGTAAAGCCGCAGCGCACCGCAGGAATTTTCAGCATCGACGCCGAGAATAGCCGTCTCGACACCGGCAGCTTTGAGTCGATGCAAACCAGCCAGCAACATTGCTCGTCCCAATCCAATTTTGCGGAAGCCGCGCCGCGTACCGAGAACACCAATCCAGCCTTCGTTTCTGCCGGTGCGATCGTTTTCATCGGGGTTAATTTCGCAGTAGCAAAAAGCGGCAAAAGTGCCGTCTGCTGCAACAGCGATCGAATCTAGATCGTTTCTATAATTGGGTAGAGTTGAATAGTAATTGGATTTCTCTACTGTAAAATCGTGGTGGTTCCAGTGGTCGATAAACGACTGGTTGAACATTTCTACCCAAGCTTCCGCATCCTGTTCGCAGGAGACTTGACGCAGCAAGAAACCTTCGGGAAATTGCGGTTCTGGGATTGGTTCACAGAGCGATCGCGCCATGCGGAAAAAATAGCGATCGGCCCTGAAACCGCAACTTGCGAGCACAGAAATGCGATCGCAATCCTCAGCGCGAGCCCAAGATCGCAGCTTCACGGGCGCGCTCCGCATCGCAGACACCTCGCGCATCCGCACTTCACCCCAGGCGATCGCGGCTGCTTCCACATCGCCGGATCGCGCGTCGGGGTGGACGCGAAACCACAGCCAACCGTCAATTACTTCCCCCGGTTCAGAAACCGACAACTGAGCAAAACCGATTAATTTTCCTTCCGCATCTTCCCAAAGGCGGATATCGCGGGCTTTGTCTAGGGACGGTTGGTTAAATTCTTGTTCTAATTCCGAGATGGAAGTACCTTCATCGAGCCGATCAACTTCTTCGCAAGTATTGATTAAATGTGCGATCGCATCTAAATCGCGATCGCCCCCATAGCAGCGCGTCGAGAGACTTGCCATCATAGCTAATCACCATTTCCTGTCGTTATTCAGTTTAAAAATAGCTTGGGCGATCGCACTTTTATCGATCGGGCGGGTCGATTGACCTTAAAAATCCGAAAACGCAAACACTCACTGTAATCCAACCGCTACCGCCCTTGGCTGCTATCGTGAGCGAAAAATGGGCTAAAAGCGACATACTAGAGACAGTTTAAAGTCTCAAAGCCTTGTGAATAGTAGGTTATTGGGGATGGGAGTAGAAGGACTTGAACCTTCGACCTTGAGATTAAGAGTCACCTGCTCTAACCAACTGAGCTATACTCCCGCATCTAAGCTATTATAACACAACCGTTCTGAAAAATCAACTTTTTTTGTAAAAATTTGTGGCGATCGGTCTGACTCAACATTGAAATAGAGAAAATACCGCATACAATTTTTGTGTAATTCCTAGAAGATCATTTTGTAGTAAGGACTTCAGTCTTTTTTCGCCCGCAGTAATTGCAACTAATAAAGTCCTTATCGCTAATGCTTCACTCGATAATGAAGCAACATGAAACCGTTGCTGTAGATTTTGCGATCGGCAACTTCCAAATTGGTCGGCTCGATTGCACCGGAAAAAAGAGGAATTCCCGCTCCAATTACTACCGGATTCAACTTCACAATCATCTCGTCAATCTCAGAAAAAAGAGTTGCCGCTAAAGCCCCACCACCGCACAGCCAGATGTCTTTAGCTGTTTCTTTTTTCAATTCCCTAACAAATGCAACAGGATTGTCCGCAACAAGTTGAATATTCTCATCAGGACTGGCTTCCATAGTGCGCGAAAATACATACTGCTTCAAGCTGGGATAAGGATTAGTTACACCAACATTTAGCCCTACCTCATAGGTTTTCCGTCCCATCAAAACCGCATCAAACTGCTTGTTTTCTGCACGAATGCCTCGTGCTTCCTGAAAGTGAGCCGGAAAAGTTTCAGGAAAGGAATCGAACAAATCAGCGAAATGCTCTCCTTCCATGGGAAAACAATCAAATGAGCCATCTTCGCGAGCAATAAACCCGTCAACGGTGCAAGCAACGTAATATTTTAGTTTTCTCATGTTTCACCTTATTTTATTAAGTTGTTTGGTTACTGCTTGTTTCTGAATGTAACTAATATATCCAATCGCTCCCTTGGTTAGAGATTTGCGATCGACCTTTTTATTTGTTAGCGCACAGTTTCGCAGCAGCAGCCATTTTATCGCGCTGCGCCCGCATCCCTACAGACGATCAGAGCAAAGCGCGATCGGTACTCGGAAAGAGGATAAGCTGATGTCAACTAAACATGACTGCTTGAAATGGCTGACAAAGAAGAGACTGCTGTGATCAAAGTCACAGTTCCCAAGCGTTTGCACGAAAAACTGAGAAACATCTCCCAGCAGACAGGAGTTCCTATGTCCACTCTGCTAGTCATGGCGGCTATCAAGGAATACAACCTCGTGGAGGAAACTGAAACTAAGTAACTAATAGCATACTGTAAGTACCCTTGAAAGGTACTATATGGTACAATCCAGGAATAGTCAACCCTGGAGGTGTGCTTGTGAATAAAGAAGAACTCGAAGCCCTTGTCGATGAACTCGGCTTAGTGTCAGTCGTCAGCCTGCTGGCAAATATCTGCCACAACAAAGCCCGACAAACCTTGTGCCTGAAAGGACAAGGGGCTACTCCTTATACCGCTTGGAACAGCAATGGCTTCTTGCTGAAGCAGTTGATGACCAGACTGCGGCCAATCGGCAGCTACGATCGCGATTTAGACCTCAAGAACAACTGAGGTTCTGAGGTTCAACCCGTGCAAGTGCGTAAAGCATTGGTTTTGGTCGGTTAACAGCCGAGTATGTATGCTTTAACTGTTAGGGCACGGGTTGAAACTCTTCGATTTGGACTTGAACCTTGAATGGAGAGGACGGGACTCGAACCCGCATCAATCGACAGCAACTTTCAGGAAACGCGCTTCCTTACTGCCCGCAAGCAGACGGGAACTGCCCCCATCTCGGACTGTTAGTTCCTTTCAGTGCCTCCGCAACCCGCTGCCAGTTTGCGTTTTCAGGGAACGTCGCGAAGCAACTTTTTACCCTACTCAACAAACCCGATCGTCCTTTTGGGAGCCGCTTTTCCAAAGTTTTTACGGTGCCATTCCACTTAGGTGACCTCCCCATAATTTTGCTCGCTGTATGATAGTAAATCTCGTGAAAATAATTAACCATAATTCTCCCTTATTTATATATAAAATCATAAGAAATCCACCGAGGAGGTACTGCCCCTCCTATCCCCGCGTTATCAGCACGGTGTCTCGCTTTTCGACTTCCGGTGGTTAAAAGGAAGATGAAGGAATCGAACCCTTACAGTTACCTGTACCCCAGTTTTCAAGACTGGTTGCCAACCATTTAGCGGCATCTTCCAAGGGGTGTCTGACGGGGATTGAACCCGCTATTACTGGTTCCACAAACCAGCGCCGCGACCGCTTTGGCTTCAGACACCGCAGTGGAATCAAGGAGAATCGAACTCCTAACCTCTTGCGTGCAAAGCAAGCGCTCTACCAATTGAGCTATGACCCCGGGTAAAAGATTCACCTGTCGAGTAAATCTAAAATCTAAAATTGGTGTGGTGGATTGCGATCGGATTTGAACCGATATCTTTCTAACAGCCAGTTAGATGCTTTACCAATTAAGCTACGAACCCCAGACAGCAGGAGCGGTAGGACTCGAACCCACAACATTCGAGGTAGAAGCTCGACACTCTATCCACTTGAGTTACACTCCCGTATTTTTTGTTGATTTGTACGATTCCCTACGGGATAGCTGCGCTTCACGCACTTTGACGTGCAAGTTATCAGAGCATTGCGTTTTCTCAGTTACTAGAGGGACTGGGCCGATGAGTTATTACACACTCTTTAAAGGATGGCTACCTTTAAGCCAACCTGCCGGGTTCAATGCACTCCTCGTTCTCAAACGCCCGCTGAATTTGACAGCGTTACCTTTCCTCTCGTACTAAAGTATGTAGGCTCCAAAGATAGGGACACGCAAAGGGCGATCGCTCTTACTAGAAAAAATTATCCATTCAATGGAATCAACCTCCTTAAATTAAAGCAAAAACAACGAGAGTGGCAGGACTTGAACCCACAACATCCGCGTCCGAAGCGCGGCGCTCTATCCATTGAGCTACACTCCCATAAATTAGTAGTCCTGACAGGAGATTACCCCGCGTCTGCTTGTAAGGCAAACGCTCTACCATCGAAGCTCAGGACTACAAAAGCGGATGATGGGACTCGAACCCATGCGCTGAGAATGGCATACTCAGATGCTAGCCGCTACATGACATCCGCAAACCGATTTTAGATTGGAAATTTGAGATTTTGGATTGAAAAAACCTCTCGTTTAGCCAAGCGGATAACGAGGCTCGAACTCGTGCCTAGAGTTTGGAAGACTCGAATGCTACCGTTACACCATATCCGCAATTAGTTTAGCGATTGTATCTCTTTAACCTCAACATACAGCCTTTACAAAATTGTCAAGTAAGTTTGCGTTGGACTGATGGGTAAAGTTACTAATCGCTGATTTTTTAAATCTAATTCAATTCCCAGGGCTTCGAGAGGAATCACGCCTAATAAAGGATTCATACCTCCGGGCAATTCCAAACACTCAAACGTGCCTTCGCGTCCTACTAAAGAAATTTTAGCATCCTGAAAAATTCTGGCTTTACCAATGCCATTAGCAGTCTCTACATCCACTTCTTTGAGCAATTCTAAACCGAGTTGTGCAATGATACTTGCAGGCAAACACAATGTTGTTGCACCTGTATCAACTAGCACATTATTTAGAGTGACTGAACGGATTTGGTCGGAAGGCATAAATCCTCTGGCTGCGACATTTTGATCGGCGCGGTTAGTCACGGTGAGTGTGGTAATAATTTTTCCCATTGAGGTGTTGTCAGTTGCTAGCATAGTTTAACCTTGAACTACTCAACCTCAATTATGACAAGTTTTTGGAAAAATGAGTACGATCGTCCTTAGCTATTTGCTAAACTAGCGTTCGGAGATAAAACACATGAAACTTATACTTACAGCACCAAATCCCGAACTATTCGCGGCATTCCAAGAACATTTTTTCTACTTACCCAATCTCGAAATTACCAACAAATGTTTCGAGGATTTAACCGAGTATGACTGTTTGGTGAGTCCCGCTAATTCATTTGGCATGATGGATGGCGGTATCGACGCAGCTATCGTTAGTTTTTTCGGTCATTCTCTGATGGTTAGGGTTCAGCAGCATATCTTGGAAGACTATTTAGGCGAACAACCAGTTGGCACGTCATTCATCATCGAAACTCACCATCCCAAACATCCTTTTCTCGCTCATACTCCCACCATGCGCGTACCTATGTCTGTTGTGGGTACAGACGTTCCGTATGTGGCAATGTGGGCAATGCTATTAACAATTCGGCGCTACAATCGACACGCAGAACGTAAAATTGAGAGTGTCGTTTGTCCGGGTTTAGGAACGGGGATAGGCAGAGTTCCTTATCGCGAAGCCGCGCGGCAAATGGCGCTGGCTTACGACTATTTTGTTTATCCCACGCCGTATGTAAACTGTTTTGTTGCCGCAGAACGACAACTGCAAATTTGGGAAGGTGGCGATCGCAATTCTGGCTAAATAGCGATCGTATTTTCCCAAGCAGGTGACAGGAGTTGAACCTGCAAGAAAGCTTTACAAGAGCCTCATGTTGCCAATTACATCACACCTGCATTTTTGGTTGCGGGGGCAGGAGTTGAACCTGCTATTAAGAGGCTTATGAGACCTCCAAGCCTACCCAGGCTACTTCACCCGCGATGTCACCAAATACCCCTGACTGGCATCGAACCAGCACTAACTAGATCCTAAGTCTAGCGCCTCTACCAATTGGGCTACAGGGGCAAAACGGATTTTAGATTTTAGATTTTAGATTGAATAAAACCTAATACCCCTGACAGGCGTCGAACCTGTAAGACGCTCATTCTGAGTAAGCGATGTTTTCCAATTAAATCACAGGGGCAAAGTCGGGATGGTTGGATTTGAACCAACGACTCCATGCTCCCAAAGCATGGCTTCTGGCCGCTGAATTACATCCCGTTCATGCTCCTGGTGAGACTCGAACTCACAATCAAAATAGAACAGATTTTAAGTCTGCCGCGTCTGCCAATTCCGCCACAGGAGCAAGTAGAAACTTAGTTGAAAATTTGGTACTCCCGGTGAGATTTGAACTCACACACCACAATTTTTGAAATTGCGGCCTCTGCCAATTGGGCTACAGGAGTGTAATTTATCTGCTTTGGTAATAGCAGAACTGGGAAGGCAGGGATCGAACCTGCATTTTGCCGCTTTCAAAGAGCGGTGCCATACCGATTAGGCGACTTCCCAATTATTGGGTGCCGGGGTAGGCTTTGAACCTACAGAAACTCCTATTTCAGAGATAGGCGACTTTACCAATTTGTCTACCCGGCAATTAAAAAAATGGCTGCCCCAGTAGGACTCGAACCTACAACCTAGCGGTTAACAACCGCTTGCTCTACCATTGAGCTATAAGGCAACGCAATCCCCCAAGTCAGTATCGAACTGACGACCTCTTGTTCTTCAGACAAGCGCTCTACCAACTGAGCTATCGGGGGAAAACGGAGAAGGAGGGATTTGAACCCTCGACGGCTGTTAAACCGCTCTTTCTTAGCAGGAAAGCGCCTTAAGCCACTCGGCCACCTCTCCTCAGCGAGCGAGAACGGAGGGATTTGAACCCTCAATCTTCAGTTTTATTAACTGAGATGTTATCCGGCTACACCACGCTCTCAAAATTGCAACTGCGGATTAAATGCAGTTACAAATGGGTCGGGCTGGAATTGAACCAGCAACGCTTTAAGCTACTGTTTTACAGACAGCTACCCACGCCAATAGGAGGGCCGACCCAAGATAGAAATTTTGGTAGGTCGTCGAGGAATTGAACCTCGATCCATCCGCTTAAAAGGCGGCTGCAAAACCATTCTGCCAACGACCCACGAGAAGTGCTGACGGGAGTTGAACCCGCAATCACTTGGGTGAAAACCAAGCGGCTTAAACCATTTGCCTACAGCACTATAAATTGGCACAGGAACTGAGATTTGAACTCAGAATGCTGGTTTTGGAGACCAGAGTGTTGCCAGTTACACCATCCCTGCTTTTGGTGGCAGCGGCGGGATTTGCACCCGCATTGACCAAGGTATGAACTTGGCGCTTTACTATTAAGCTACGCTGCACTGTCACTTTCACTTCGTTCCTTTTCAAAGTTAAAAAATTCAATTAAAAGACTGTTAGTTTAATCTTTTAATTTCTAATTTTTAATTTCTGATTGGGAACAGAGGTTAGGGCGGGATTTGAACCCGCGAAAATCGGTTTTGCAGACCGACGCTTTGAGCCACTCAGCCACCTAACCTGGGAGTCCCGACGAGGTTTGCACTCGCAATCTTCTCCTTGAGGGGGAGACGGCTTGACTTTTGCCTACGGGACTTTGACCCCCGCCGAAAAACGGATACTTGCTTTCCGACAGGAGGTGTGGATTTTAGACCAAAGTTCCAATTCCCAGATTCTTCTCCTGTGGAGTAAATCTAAAATCTAAAATCTAAAATCTAAAATCGAGTGACGGGAGTAACGAGACTTGAACTCGCAACCTTTCGCTCGACAGGCGACTGCTCTGACCGATTGAGCTATACCCCCGCGAAAATGAACAATATTCTGTCCTTGAATTACTCAAGTTGGGACGGGGTGGCGGTTGATTCCGCGTACTACAACCCGATCGGGCTATTGTTGCCGGAGTCTACACCGCCGATGTCCACAATTATGTGACATGATTAACTTCCTATTCAGTTTTCAAGGTTCATATTGCTTGAGGGGCAAGGCTTTGAAGCTCTTTCCCCTTCGCCATACATTTATACTACATTGCGTAATACAAGACTGTCAAGGGGGTAATACAACTTTTTTTTAAATTGGGTTTTTTAAAGGGGTGTTGATCGCTCCCCCCAACCCTCTACGTTCGCCAAAACCCTTATAAATAAAGAGATATTGCGGCTCAACTGATGTTGTAGCGTAAGGTAAATCTGATGCTGAAACTGTACTACACTCCAATTTCGCAGAATTCTCGCCGTCGCGCGAGGTGGCACTTCTGGAAAATGCGATAATCAGCTTTTAGATATCAAATACTACAAATCAAACCTTGTCGGAATTGCCCTTAACTCCCGTGCCCGCATCCCCAGAACCCGATCGCCCAAACGTCCATCACTGGCTACACTCGTTAGATACCTGTCCGAGTACCAACAGTTGGGCGATCGCCCGCGCGGCCCAACTCCACCACGGAGATGCAGTATTTACGAAGCGACAAACCAGCGGGCGCGGCCAACACGGGCGCACCTGGCACGCCCCAAGCGGTGTCTTGACTGTTAGTTTTGTACTCGAAAACCTCAACCCTACTCTGTTGCCGGGACTCAGTTTAGCAGCGGGTTTAGCGGTGATTTACGCGATCGAAGATTTAGTTCCTGACTGTCGTGATATGCTGCGCCTGAAATGGCCAAACGATGTCTGGATCGATCGCCACAAATTAGCCGGCATTCTCTGCGAAGCCTCTTCGGGCAATGCTTTGGGCAAAACTCGCGCAGTTGTGGGAATTGGACTCAACCGCTGCGTAGATTTCGCGGCTGCGGGATTGGATGAAAGGGATCTCGGCAATGCGGTAAGCTTGCATTCTATTGCTAGTACAGTACCAGATGAACTGTGTTTGCTCGATCGACTGCGGCACTATTTACTCGAACTAGCCGATATGTTTTCTACCACAGACAAGCCAGCCTCCAAGTCCGGTTTAGCGCTACTTTTGCCGGAATTGCGCCGCCGCGATGCGTTGATTGGCTGCCCGGTGGCGATCGAACTTTCCTCAGAAACCATCTGCGGAGAAGCCGCCGGCATTGATGGATGCGGCCGCTTGTTAGTATGCTTGGCGGGCGATCGAATACAAGCCTTTACCTCTGGGCGAGTTCGATTAATTTAAGAGGAAGAAGTCATTAGTCAGTAGTCATTAGTCAGTAGTCAACAGTCAACAATTCCCCATTCTCAATTACCAATTCCCAATTCCCAATTCCCCATTCCCTATTTCTAATTTATCACCTCAAATACTACCAATCTGCTCAGCCACAGCGGTTGATTGGCCTCCACACCTTCGGGACGACCCTTGGTAGAAGCAACTTGTATTCTGTTGCCATTTATCCCTTGTCTAACCAAAATATTTTTCACATTTGTCGCCCTTTCCAGTGCCAACTTTTGAGTTTCTACCGGAGTGCTTTTAAAATCGCTGTAGCCAACTACCCTTAAATTCTTCGTGCGATTTTTCTCCATATATTCCTTGACTTTGCTAAGCTTTTCTGCTACATCTTTCGCCTGCAAACTTGCCGAACCTGCACCGAAATATACGCGAACTGGCATTATTATCTTGGGTGGCGGTGGAGTTCCTATTATCACTGTATTTGTTACAGACTTCACCCCCGGAATTTTCTCAAAAGCTTGAGTTATTTTCTGAGCATCTGGTACTTTGCTTACGCTGCCTGCAACGGCGACTTTTCCCTCTGCATAGCGAGCTGAGATATTAATGCTTTCTACTTTATTCAAAAGAGCTGCTGTCCGCTTGACATCGGCTTCGACTAAAACCGGATCTGGCGGTACTTCAACGGCTATAATTTTATTTTCAATTCTTGATTGGGGAGCCACTTGCTGAGCGATTTTTTCCGCTTTCGATCGCAGATTTTGATTCGGCACTCGTCCCGAAATCTCCAATACTCTATCTTTAACATCAGCCACGAGGCGATAAACTGATAAATCGGGAGCAGATTGTAATGCTAAATTTGTATCTGCTTCTAAGCTCGCTGCAACTCTGCTGCGGTATTGATGAATTCCCCAAGGTACGCCAATTAAACCTAACGCTGCCAAACCGATCATGGGTAAAATTGGACGTTTACGAGATTTAACTTTTACCTCTGTATCGATTAATTTTTGCAATTTCGAGTTTACTTCGGGTGGCACAGTCGCTGGATCGCCGTTGAATGACTGGATTCGATCCCCGTATTCTTGAACAATATTGTTGAATATCGATCGCATTTTATACTTAAACCACTGGCGGGTTTCTCCTTGCATAACTACGGCCAGATAACACGAACCCGCTACTTCCAATACTATCTTAGATGTCCCGTATTCTATAGCATCAATCTCTGCAATATTTCCCGACTGAGATATGCAATCGTTAACAAAAGCCCGAATAGCAGTCAGCATCCCTGCTACCATCTCTGATTCTAGCTGTTCGCGTTCAGACTTCTGCACTGCTGAAATTACTAAGCCCGATTGCGTTTGAATTAAAAAAACCGCTTTAACACTCAGTGGTGTTGTTTCTTTCATCAGCAATTCTGCTTCAGAAATGCCCTGTAATTTGGCTTTAATTTTGCGACTAATTCCCTCTAGACTTAAAGATGCTTCGAGTTTTTCATTAATCTCCCGCATCATCTCGGCAATGTATTTTAAAATCGTGCTGCCGATGATCGGATAAAGTGCATCCGACATTGCTTCTCGCTTGAGATGAATTTGCTGTTTGATAGCGGCGGCCATTTCCGGCGCGATCGCCATGGCAATTTCATCGGGCGATTCACTCATTCTGTGGCTGATTCCCACAGTCAGAGCCGGCGATATGGCTACTCCCATCGATTGTCGATTTTCTCGGGTTTTGGTATTAATTATTTCATCAATTATCGGAGCTATGGTTTCGACAAATGATTGTTTCGACTCATTAATGGTTTGGAGCATCATTTCGGGAAACATGATTTTAATTCGGGCGATTAATTCTTCCCGATCGCCTCCCCATTCAGCATCAGTAATTTTGCGATCGAGTTCCCCTACTTTATCGTTGAGTCTGTAATTATAACTTACAACTTCATCTAACAATGGTAAAATAGATTCGATGACCGACTTTTGTAGTTGGGCGTGATGGCTAACCATCAGCTCATCAATCAAAGGTTTCAGTAAATCGGTAAACAAGTCTGTGGATTCATAAATCCGGTGTTCGATCGCCACAATCTGTTGTTCGATCTTCCCGAGTCTTTGATCGATATTTTTATTCTGAATGATGGCATCGACAGCGGGGGCGATCGCAGATTCTATCTCTAGCTTTGCTTCCCCGATGTTTCGAGACAGCATTTCTACAATCACTGGCATTATTCTTGCCATCAACCCTTCTATCTCGGCTAAAACTTGCTGCTGAACTTCGACAATCTTAGTTTCATTATTTAATATTTGTGCTGCAATACCGCTGTTTTGAATAGCAGTGTTGACACCAGGTGCGATCGCCTCTCTCAACTCTAACTTTGTCTCCTCGATTTTTCTGTTCAGCGACTCAATCATTAACGGCATTAACCTTGCCATTATATCTTCCGGCTGAGTTTTTTGCTGTCGCTGAAGATTATTGAGTCTACTTTCTACGTCGCTCAATTTTCCTTGAACTTCTCTTTGAAGAATTGCTGATTCTATCAAAGGTTGGATCGTCGCTGCTACTTGTAATTTTGATTCATCGATTTTCTGATTCAGCAAATCAGTTATTGCCGGCATTAGCATCGCCATTATCTCTTCAGGCTTCTGAATTGGCGACTGTTGCGTAGCCGCCAGTCGGCGTTCGATGATGCTCAATACTTTTTCTTCTATTTCTACCCAAGCTATTCTTACCTGTACTGAGGGAGCAACAGCTTCTACAATCTCTAATTTTAATTCACTAATTTTCCGGTTCAGCAAATCGCTAACTACTGGTACTAGCTGCTTGATTAAATCTTCCGGTTGCTGCTGGTAACGCTGCTGAATATTCGCTACTCTATCTTCAATTCTTACTACCTGTTCTTCAAGTCCGTTTTGATTGTGAATTACTTGATTGACTCTCGGTGCGATCGCCGAAGCTACCTCTAACTTAGACTCCTCTACCTTACGGTTTAGCAGATCGCCCACCACTGGCATCAGCCGTTGGATTAAGTGTTCTGTATTCGGCAGTGGCTGCTGGTTCAAGTTAGCAATTTGATTTTCCCAATCTGCTAATTTTGCCTCCAACTCGATCGGATTAATTTTATTATTGCTCGCGAGGTCGATCGCCTTTTTTAATTCCGACTTCAACTCCTCTAATTCTTCTCTGACTAACTCAGGAATTAACGGCCTCAGTAAAATCATCAACTCTTCGGGTTGAGACATCAGCTTTTCAAAATTTTCTAACCTTTGTTCCACGCTCAAAACATTACTGTAAAATTCCGGTAAATCTCTTTCAAACAGTAGTTGTTGCAACTGTTTAAACTGCTCAACTGCTTGTTCTAATTCTTCCTCCGACTGCCGATTATTTTTTGCTACCTTCCCGGCTATAGATAAATCTGGTTCCTCATTATTGTTTTCTCGTCTTTGAGATGGGATCTCTTCATCGTTAGTTAATACTTCCGGTACAATACTCGGTGATTCGATCAGGAAAGACAATTGTTGGCGCCGATTTTCCTCATCCTCTAATCGCTGAACAGACTTTTCCGAAAGCGGTAATTTCAGCTCGCTTGGCTCTTTTTTGGATTTCTTTAATAACTGAAATTCAGTCAATATGGTTAGCAATTCCTGAAGTTGCTCTCCAGCTTTAGAACTTGCCAGAGTTGCATCAGAAACCTCTTTTTCTGACTGATATATTTTGCCGGAATTATCATTAAATGCTGCCATACTGCGCTACCAATAGTTGATTTTAATCGACCGAAGGAAATTACCAGCTTGCTTGCCGCCTCACCCCAGCGAAAATCAATAGGAATGACACAATTGTTCCAAGCGTCAGGCGTACTAAACCTATCGCCCTATTTTAACTGCTGTTCTGCGACTAGCCAACTGGGCGGCAAACTGCAATGCTGCCTTCATGCTGGAGGCATCTGCAATCCCTTGACCTACAATATCAAAAGCTGTGCCGTGATCCGGAGACGTGCGGACAAAAGGCAAGCCAATTGTAGTGTTGACTGCTTTATCGAAAGCCATCAATTTTACTGGAATCAACCCCTGGTCGTGGTACATTGCCAAGTAACCGTCGTGAGCTTCCTTGGCTAAACCGTACCAAACTTTAGCCGGTTTTACCCACAGGGTATCAGGGGGGACTGGCCCGTCTAACTGCACTTGAGGAAAGCGATCGCGCTGCGTTTCCAACCAAGGTATCATCCAGTCTTGCTCTTCATTTCCTAGCTTGCCGTTTTCGCCGCTGTGAGGATTTAAGCCAGAAATCGCAATTTTCGGTCTTTCCAGCCCAAAATCTTCCCGCAAACACTCTACCAGCAATTCTAGTTTTTCGCTGAGTAATTCTGGACTCAACGCATCGGGGACTTGACGGAGGGAAATATGTGTGGTAGCCAGTAAAGTTACCAGCGTCCAGCCACTGTGTGGAGATGTGGCGGCAAACAGCATTCCGAACCGCTGCGATTTCGCCCTTTCTGCGAGGAGTTCTGTTTGTCCGGGATAATTGTAACCGGCAGCCTGCCAGCAAGTTTTGGAAATCGGGCCTGTGACGATCGCGGAAAATTCGCCGGCGAGGGTAAGGGCGATCGCACTTTCCATATAAGCAAAGCTAGCCGCCCCGCTAGCTGCACTCCCGACACCGGGTACTATTTCGCCCCACTTGCTGTCTGGTTCGATATCAATAATATTTAATGTTTCGGGATTTACCGCTTCTGCTGCGGGATTGCTCGATCGCAACTTATCGTAAGTTTGCTGCAAAACTCTCTTAGATCCGAAAACCGTCACCATCAAAGCAGCAGCGGGATCTGCCAATGCCTTGAGAATCACTTCCGGGCCAATTCCCGCCGGATCTCCCAGAGTTACAGCTAGTTTTGATTCCCGATCGAGACTCAAGGCAGTTTTCTCCAACAAAATACAGGAATTGCGGCACTGAAATTTTAGCATTCATGTACCGGGTTGCCCCAAATTATATTATCTTTATTTAATGCGATCGCCCAATTAGACTTATCAAATCATGAATCCTGAAATTTTCAATGCAGCCTTTTTGTCCTTTTCCCTAATTTTCGTGGGTATAGGTGGAGGCTTCCTCCTGCTCAAATTGCAAGGCGGCGAAGAATAAGTTTTTTTCAACCAATCCTTCAGAAGCCTTCTACCTTCTGCCTTCTAGAGTCTACTTGCTGCCGAAAGCAAGCCTGCTGGCGAATATCTCAAGCCTAAAATGAGAAAATATCAGGTTTTTGTTAAGTTTGTTATAAAAACTTAACAAAAACCTGATACCATCTTATAGAAAGTTTAAGATTCATAATTAATCCCTAGATGACTTTATTGATTTTAGGTGCCACCGGCACTCTCGGCCGCCAAATAGCCCGCCGCGCCCTAGACGAGGGCTACCAGGTGCGCTGTTTAGTCAGAAGTTACAGAAAAGCTGCATTTTTGAAAGAATGGGGCGCTGAACTCGTACCGGGAAACCTTTGCCAGCCAGACAGTCTGCCTCCGGCCCTAGAAGGCGTCAGTGCTATTATCGATGCAGCAACAGCCAGTGCAGCAGATTCTGTCAGCATCAAAAGAGTAGACTGGGACGGAAAAGTATCGCTGATCCAAGCAGCAGCAGCAGCAGGCATCAAGCGTTACATATTCTTTTCCTTTCTCGACGCCGAGAAATATCCCCAAGTCCCGTTGTTGGAAATCAAGCGTTGTACCGAACTGTTTTTAGCAGAATCCGGTTTAGACTACACAATCTTGAGACCTTGCGGCTTTTTGCAAGGACTGGTGAGCCTGTATGCAATGCCGATTTTGGACAATCAGGCAGTCTGGCTGCCCAACAAGCCATCCGCCCTTGCCTACATGAACACTCAGGACGTTGCTAAATTTGCCGTCCGGGCTCTTTCGGTTCCTGAAACCGAGAAAAAAAGCTTTCCGGTGGTGGGAAATCGCGCTTGGGATGCTGACGAAATCGTGCGGTTGTGCGAACGGCTGTCAGGGAAGCAAGCCAAAATTACGCGCACCCCAGACGCCTTGTTGAAGGCTACTCGTAAATTAGCTACCTTCTTTCAGTGGAGTTGGAACGTAGCTGACAGATTGGCTTTTTCAGAAGTTTTGGCAGCCGGAAAACCCTTGAAAGCTCCGATGGATGATGTTTACAGTGTCTTCGGAATCGACCCCAAAGAAACTACTACTTTGGAGTCTTATCTCGAAGAATACTTTAATCTGATTATGAAGAAGCTCAAGGAAATAGAGTACGAGCAGCTTAAGACTAAAAAACGGAGTAAACAAAAAATGCCCTTTACATTTTAAAGTGCCGAAAGCAGGGATTATATACAACGACGTTAAACCTGTGGCTTGTCGCATCGCCGCAGAGTTGGAAGACAAGCTGACTGCCCGCGGCTGGGAGGTTTGCTCGGTTTCTGGTTCCGGAGGAATTCTGGGCTATTCTAGCCCCGATCGCCCCCTGTGCCACACTCAGATCGAACAACTCGTCCCCCCCGGTTTTGACAGCGACATGGAGTTTGCAGTGGTTTTGGGCGGCGACGGTACGGTGCTGTCGGCATTTCGCCAAGTCGCTCCGATTGGAGTGCCGCTGCTGACTGTCAATACGGGTCACATGGGCTTTTTAACAGAAACTTACCTGAACTTGCTGCCGCAAGCTTTGGAAAAGGTAATCGCTGGAGAATACGAAATAGAAGAAAGATCAATGCTAGCGGTGCGGTTGTTTCGAGAAAACGACTGCCTCTGGGAAGCCCTTTGTCTCAATGAAATGGTGCTGCACCGGGAACCGCTGACTTGTATGTGTCATTTTGAAGTGGCGATCGGCCAGCACGCCTCTATTGACATTGCCGCAGATGGAGTCATCATCGCGACTCCCACAGGTTCGACAGCTTACGCCCTTTCTGCCGGTGGCCCTGTCATCATTCCCGGAGTGCCGGTGCTGCAGTTGCTGCCTATTTGCCCGCATTCAATGGCTTCGCGGGCTTTGGTGTTTTCCAACACTGAGCCGATCAAGATTTTGCCGGCGAGTCCAAACCGCCTGGTAATGGTGGTAGACGGGAACGGCGGATGTTATGTTCTGCCGGAGGATTGGGTGCAAGTCGAGCGAGCTCAGTACCCAGCCCGCTTTATTCGGGTGCAATCTTTTGAGTTTTTCCACATTTTGCGGGAAAAATTGGGCTGGGGCTTGCCTCACATTGCTAAACCGAGTTCGGTTGAGTTGCCTTGATAGTTGTTGTTGACACTCCCCGACTATCAAGGTACGGGGATTGTTGGCTCAATCAGATGAACAAAGCCTTCTTGTTCAACGTGCCGAATTTAAGTCCTTGACTGCTATTCAGTAATGCGAATCGAATCTTGAATTTGCTGAACTTGCTTTTCCGTATCACTGTCGGAGTAAAGAGTCAGTAGCATAATTGTTTCTTTTTTCCCTGTGGCAACATAGGTGACAATGCCTGCGGGAAACCCGTCGTTATAGTCTTCATATAAGCGCACTGCTTTTTTGCCGTTAATCGTTAGACGTTCGGTTTTAGTCGTCGTCTTAGGCCAAGCTCTAGAATTCGGTTTTGTCGCGGTTTCCAGGTCTTCCTCACTGATGGTTGCAACCACGCGAATCAAACCCTTGGGGGCAAATCCACCGCCTCTGTTGGGGAAATTTTTGTTGTGTAATTCAAGGCTATTCGCACTTGCGCCCCTTGGATTTTCGAGCCAATTTCGGGGTGCTTTGAAGGTCAGATTGCCGATCGCGTGGGTTTTGAGCTGTGATTCTTGGGTTTGGGCTTGGGCGAGTAGGGTACTGTGTTCTACGAATAGGGTGGGTGTCGCGATCGCGATCATACTGGCGAGGATAGTCAGGAATTTCTTCATTGGCCATTATGTCCGATTGATAGTTTTAGCAAATATTATGCAGGCTTACAATGCCCGCCATGTTTCACGATTCAAGAAAAAGCCATTACCTTTCCCATTCGTACAAGTCAAACCGGCTGCCATTGCCTTACAGCTCTGTTTATTCTACCAATTTTCTGTAGGTCAAGCTCTCGATCGAGCTTCCGAATCATCTCCAAGGTCAGGCCGTGTTTACGAGATAACGATCGCGCTCACCGGACGCAAATAACATTCGCAACTTAACCAACAAATTTGGAACGTTCCGGTGCAGCGCGGTTGTTAGGCTCCCTCAAGCAACTAAAACAGCAATGCTTTAAATTCCTCGCATATATTTTCCCTAAAACGTTCAATACAATGCAAAGAATTTTTACTTTCTAAAATGCATCTCCAATAAGAAGTACCTGATTGACAAAAATTAGATATATGACTTTGATGGGTTCCCTGCCAAATGTTTTGTAGGGTATCTTCGCTTTTAGCAATATTGAATCTAACTGAGGCTAAAAATTCTAACTCATTGATGCATATGGAATCTAAAAGATTGAAGGACGATTGAGAATCGTTGTCTAGTTGTTGATAAAACAAGCAATAATCAGGGCTTATAGGGAAATAAATTCCTTCTGCTGTTGGAGACCATAGTACGGGGGAATCCGAGATAATAAAATTTACACCTTGAGTAGCTCTTATAAGCTCCAATTTGAAATTAGAGATAATTTCAGATATGCGTTTAATATACTCTCCCTCTAGTAAATTTAATCCTTGTATTTGCCTTGCATCTTTGTCGTTTTGAGCTAGAAATACAGCGATATTTTTTACTGCAGGCGATCTCATATATTGATAAACAACATACGTTGCAAGTTTTGCTCTATCATCATCGTTCAATACATCGATATTGTGTTGCTCAACTAATTTTTTTATAACTGGAGCGATTTCCCCATCAATTTTGTCAAAAACCTGCTTGTCATAATCAAGAGTGTTGCTTGTATTTTCATCTTCTATATCTAAAGAGAAGCTATAAAAACTTTTTTCAGCACACAGATTATCGACACTGCTACTGATAATTTTTCCATTTTGATCTTTCATCAAACAAAATACACCTTGAGTCTTGACAAAATTTCTGAGGATTGAGCGGGGAACATAATGCGGATTATACTTCTTCATATTTTCGTTGTTCAGAACTTGCAATATTTGACCGGACTCATACTATTTCTGAGAGGTTAGCGAATTTGGGAAAATATCGCTCAAACGATTCGGCAACTTGGGCGACAAATTTTCATCAAAAAGTAATTTCATGCGGATAAGGTCGCCGTCATAAACCGACGCTCGCGGTCAGCAGCATAAGCAATGCAGGCTTTTAAATCTTCTCGCGTCAAATCGGGAAAATCGTCGATAATTTCCGCTTCGGTCATCTCGGAAGCCAGGTACTCAAGCACTTCATAAACCGTAATTCGCAAGCCGCGCACACAAGGCTTACCACCGCGTTTATTTGCTTCGATCGTGATGTGGTTTCGGTAGTTCATAGTTGGAATTATCGTCATTGCGTTCTCGACCTTTGCAAAAACTTAGCCTGGGGCTGCGGATCTGGCCAGGTTGTCAATCTTGTTTTTAATCTGCTTCTGAGCACATCAGGATTAAGAGAGGGAAACTGCCAACAGATAAAGTTTTATTCTTCTACCCGATAGCCCAATTCCGCCAAACGAGTGCGAGACTGCCGCCACTTCGGCTGCACCTTGACAAATAACTCCAAATACACTTTGCCTTCAATTAACTTTTGAATCTGTTCCCGGGCCGCACTGCCGATCGACTTGAGCATACTGCCGCTTTTACCGATTAAAATGCCTTTTTGGGAATCCCGTTCGACGTGAATTGTCGCCAGAATGCGAGTTATTTTTGCTTCTTCTTGAACTATGTCGATCGCAATTGCTACGGAATGCGGCACTTCTTCCCGCGTCAGCAGCAAAATCTGTTCCCGAATCAATTCGCCCATAATAAAGCGTTCCGGCTGGTCAGTCACCAAATCTGGCGGATAATAGTAAGGCCCAGCCTCCAAATGTTCGATTAACAATTGTTGCAGCGGCTCGACACCCTCGCCCGTGAGAGCGGAAAATTTCACCACCGGCCACTCAGGATTGACAATTTGCTCGTAAGTTCGATCGATCAACACGGAATCCTCCGGTTGTTCGTCCAACTTATTCATCCCCAAAATCACCGGAACTTTGCAATTGCTGAGAATTTCGACAATATATCGATCGCCCCCTCCCGATTCCACGGAACCATCCACCACAAACAGCACCACATCCACCGACTGAATCGCTGTGCGGGCATTCTGCACCAAAACCTTGCCCAATTGGTGGTGCGGCTTGTGAATTCCGGGAGTATCTACAAAAATAATTTGTGCTTCCGGTGTCGTTAGGATGCCCCGCAGCCTGTTACGTGTCGTCTGAGACACCGGCGAAGTAATCGCAATTTTCTGCCCCACCAACTGATTCATCAGCGTTGATTTTCCGACATTCGGGCGTCCGACAATACCCACAAAGCCCGATTTGTAACCCGCCGGAGCCGCGGGAACACCCATAATGTCCGATACGTCGATAAATTTACTGTCTTCCACTAAAATCACCTATTTTCAAGCCCCTTCTCTGTCTATTGTCGCCTGAAAATACTCAAACGGCCATTGGTGCACTCTAGCATCTTTCTCGCCCTGGTATAGCGCGCCACACTCAAAGCTCGATCGAGCCACAAACCAGTGTTAAAACGTGATACGCGAGCGGCAAAACTTGATATCTGAGACAAAATTTGATAAAGTTCCAATGACATCGCTCAAAAATGAATCATTCTGGTAAAACCGACTCCCCAATGCTGTAACAACTTCAGATGTGTAAATGTCTAACTCAACTGAAACTCTTTTACAGTTTGTCATGCCAACCAGTTTTAACATTTTTGAAGATGTTTGGTAATAAATTAGGTAAGTTGAACTCAAACTCAAAAGCTCAATATCATCAGGCGCTTTCTCAATAAAAGCTAGTGTCTTTTGAGCATACCTAAATTAGTGCTAATCGTCATAAAGTTGAGGAGATGAATCAGATGAAATCGAAATTATTTTGGAGTTGCTGCACCGTTTTGGTAGCAAGCTTGCCTGTTTCCGCCTTGGCTCAAACAAGCCCTCCTACAAGCCCTCAAGCAGGTATTGACTACAAGGGTGGCTCTAAGAATTACCAGTTGGTACCGGGCAGAATCCAGGACAGAACCTTGCCCAGAGCCTTTGACTTTCCCATTATTACCAATGTTGGTACTGACACTAGCATCACCTCGGATTTCCTAATTACCGATCAGTTTCGTGCCCCAGCGGGTCGTACAGAATACACCGGAGCTCTCACCGCCTGGGCAACATCAATCAGAGAATGTCTGGCCAAACAACCACTCTTGATTCGAGCCAGCACTAAGAACCCGATTCAGATTAATGGTAGAGTAGGCACGATTGTCAGAAACGCAAATAACCGTGCAGTTTGCAAATAAGCCAGCAATATCACGGCGGCTAAATTGACCGTAATTGCTGTAAGGGCGGGTTCACCAATATCTCCCATGCAAGCATCGATACAGTAAACCCGTCACCGCAGCGATATTGGGGTCAATCGAAGCCAGTTGATATAACTTCCGCTATCTTAAAGATAAAAACTAGAGAGTGTTTTTGAACAAAAAGAGCAATAGAAAACCTATTGCTCTTTTTGTTGGCGAAATTGCAATTAATATCTATTAGGACTTCTATGATATCGGCTGAAACGACATCATATAAGAGGTTTGTAGTGAGGAATGCAAGTCTTTATCAAAGTTTAAGGACTTGCATTCCTCACTGCAAACGAGATAATTACGCAGAAACCAGCTTTTTTCCCAAAAATCCCGTGAAACCCTAAGAATATGGATTTTAACACCTGGTTTATGAAAGTTTGTCTGCATAATTCACGATTTAGTAGCGCAAAATTCATGTGTACTCAGTAAAATTTCGCCATAATCAGGAATCCAAGCTAGCCACTGTTCTTCCGAACATTCACACAACAGCCACGCTTCGTCAAAGCTGAATGCGGTTGGCGGATTGAACAATTTAACCCACATAGAAGGAGTCAATTTTGGTGCAGGTACGGCGCAGCCAAATCTTTCCCAGTCGCGGACACTAGCGAAGCTTCCGGGGGTTGGTTGGGATTGCCAAGTACGAATATCTGTTTGCAGTTGCATAACTACTCCTGTCTAGCTAAGAGTCTGCACCAGGGCGCGGTTGAAACAACCCAGAGCGAAGGCGCAGATAAATTTTGATTATGTAGTCTATGTTACCGAATTATATAGGCGAATGTGTAACGTTGTAGCAAAAATTTACAATCGAGAGGAAAAAACGGGCTCAAAGCTGAAAAGGTCGATCTTTTATTGTTGGGTTCGGCAACGATCGCCTACCATAACAAACAACACCTGATATCGTTTCCGGCTGCATCGGAATGATAAATTAGAGGGCAATTCATGAAGGATTGTTACAAGTCGCCACCTATCTCGGCGCAATTTTCAGTTGTTCGATTCACAGTCAACAGTCAACAGTCAACAGTCAACATCATTCCGGTGCAACCGGAATTGATATGATTTATTTCAAAAATTCCCACATGAACCCAACTGCCAAATCCCAGTGGAAAACTCTAGATCGCTTTGTAGAAATCAAGTCTCATTGGGTAAAACTAATCGCCGAACATCTCGAAACAACCGAAGGAAAAACAGTAGAATATTGGCGAGTAGAAAGAGCAGATTCAGTTGTAATCTTGACAATTAAAGCTGAAAAATTTGTGTTTCCCTCACCGATGTATCGCCCCGGCGTGGCATCCGCAACCCTGGATTTTCCCGGCGGTCGCGTACCAGCCGAAGCGACGCCAGCAGAAGCAGTTCCACCTATAATTCAGAGGGAACTAGGCGTGACAGAAAGTGCGATCGCCCGCATCGAACCGATCAACACCGTCGGCTGGGCAATAAACAGTTCCTTCTCCAATCAAAAACTCTACGGTTTTGTTGCAGAATTGCATCCGACAGCAATAGTAAACCCCGAACTGATCGGTGCTGAATATCCTGTCACCCCAGACGGAATTCGCGACTTGCTTAAAAAATTAACTTGCCTCCAGTGTCGAGCATTACTGCTAGAATGGCAAAATCAAGTCGATTTTAGATTTTAGATTTTAAAATTGGGAATTGTCCCCCGATGCTCGCTGATTTGAATTTTAGGACTTACGCTCATAAACCCGGTTTCTCTGACAAATCTTGGGTTAAGCAGCAAATTATCTAAGAAAAAAACCGGGTTTATAGCCCCTTGTCTGTAAGTTCTAAAATTCCTGAAAACCCAAATCACCGGAACTAATCATGCCTCTTAATAATGAAGTTGCTGTCGAATGCCTCGACGTGACATATCGCCTTAACCGCAGGCATTTAGTAGAAAAACTCAATTTCAAAGTGCTGCAAGGTGAAGTTTTAGTATTGCTGGGACGCAGCGGGAGTGGCAAAACTACTACCATGAAATTGATTAACAATTTACTAACGCCAAGCAGCGGCGAAGTTCTTGTCATGGGAAAACCGACAACTCAGTGGAACCCAATTCAACTGCGCCGAAACATTGGTTATGTGATTCAAGAAATTGGTTTGTTTCCCCATTTTACCGTCGAGCAAAACGTCGGTTTAGTGCCGAAATTGGAAGGTTGGGAGGGCGATCGTATTCAATCTCGCGTCCGCCAACTGTTAGAATTAGTCAACCTCGACCCCCAGCACTTCGCCAAACGCTATCCCCATCAGTTATCTGGCGGACAGCGGCAGCGGGTAGGCGTCGCTAGAGCACTGGCGGCTGACCCTCCGATATTGTTAATGGATGAACCGTTTGGTGCTTTAGACCCGATTACTCGTCTGGAATTACAGCGGGAATTCGGTCAATTGCAGCAGCAACTCGGCAAAACTGTGATTTTTGTGACTCACGGCATTCAAGAAGCTTTTTTGTTAGCTTCTAGAATTGGTTTGATGCAAGATGGACGGTTGGTTGAATTGGGATCGCCGGATGATTTTCTAAAATCTCAGCATCCAGAAGCTGGGGCATTTCTTGAATGTTTGCAAGTAGCTAGATTTGAATAATTTTAGCAAAATTTTGATACTATAGTTTTAGTAACTAAGCTGATAATCAAACAATGCACAGTCTTTACGAGACAGACTTCTATGCTTGGACGCAAGAACAAGCCAAGTTACTTCGCAAGTGTCAGTGGAGTCAACTTGACTTGCCAAATTTAATTGAGGAGATTGAATCTTTGGGCAAACAAGAACGTCAAGAACTTAGAAATCGTTTGAGCATTTTGCTGGGACATTTGCTGAAGTGGCAATATCATCCCCAGCAGCGGAGTCGTAGCTGGCAGTCTACAATTCGAGTGCAGCGGCGGGACACTCAGAGACTGATACATGATAACCCAAGTCTGAAACCTTACTTGCAAGAAGCTTTCCAAGAAGCTTATCAAAACGGTAGAGATTTGGCAGTAGGAGAAACCGATTTACCTCTCAAAACATTTCCTCAAAATTGCCTTTACAGCTTAGAGGAAATTCTGGACTTTCACTTCTATCCTGGTGCACCAAGTCCTGAAATAGAAAATGATTTATAACGTTAACAGCAATCAGCAATAACCAATTACCCAATGATAATTTTTATCAACCGCTATGGCGCTGAGATAATTAAGCACGCAAGTGAACACTTATATTTAGTAACTGTTGCAATTTTTATCGCTATTATTGTGGGGATTCCTCTGGGGATTTTAGCCACGAGAAAACCCAAATTGAAAAAGTCCATTTTGGGATTTGCTAATATTATGCAAACAATTCCCAGTTTAGCTTTGTTTGGCTTGCTAATCCCGGTGCCGGTAGTGGGTGGAATAGGCGATCGCACGGCAATTATCGCCCTCACTCTGTATTCTTTACTGCCCATTATCCGCAATACTTATACTGGTATTGTCGGGGTCGATCCAGCGATTACGGAAGCCGGAAGAGGCATGGGGATGACTGATATGCAACTGTTATGGCAAGTGGAAATTCCCCTGGCGCTGGGCGTGATTCTGGCGGGCGTGCGAGTTGCTGCTGTAATTGCGATCGGACTCGCTACAATCGCCGCTGCAATTGGCGCGGGTGGCTTGGGGGTGTTTATTTTTCGTGGCGTTGCTACCGTCAACAATCAGTTACTTTTGGCTGGGGCAATTCCGGCGGCTTTAATGGCCTTAGCTGCGGATTTTGGGCTGGGTTTGGTAGAAGCGCGCCTCTCGAAAAGTACATTAAAAACTATTAATGAGGACTAGAATCCTGGCTACCTTCCGTCAGCGTTGTCACTATCTGCGAACCCGAAGCATTCGCAGGATTTGCTATCAGATTGCGGATTTCATTGGAGCGTTCCATGTACTCGCGATCGCTCAAAACAGCTTGGCTTCCCTCGATCGAAATAGCATCGGCTAAATCGATCCAAGAACGGCAACCGCCGTATTCAGGAAGGTATGGAATTTCGCGGCTTTCTGCAAGGCGATAAGCCCGCAGCAATAAAATATAAATTGGCTGAGCTTGTTTCCATTTTAGGCGATCGCTGACAAAACTTTCATTCCAAATATGGTAAGGAAATAGCGCAGTAATTGCCGGTTCCCAAGCCACCAAAAAAACATCAGTAATCTCCGCCCAACTGCCAATTCTAATAACTTCAGGATGCCAACCAGATTCGACAGTCTTGACTTGATGTGCAAACTCCGGCTTTAATAAACCCGGCTGTTGGTGTTCAAAAGTTGGATACAGCAAAACCTGTTTGTCAGTGACATTAAACTGTCCTGCTTGCTCGCGAATTCCCCCCTTCCGCAACAGCACAATCGTTTGACCTTGTTCCAAAGCATTAACTGCTACATTCCATTCTTTCAGCGCCCTAGTAGTTGATTTCATAAAAAGTTAGTTGAGTTTTAACCAAAATAACAAAAATCGGTAATTCCAAGCAAGTACAGCCATTTCTTCCTGTTAAAATAAGGTAGTGCTGACCATGCAAGACTACCTTATTTTGATAAAGACAATAATTGGTTGCACTACATACTGAGCTAACTACTTTTCTTTTTATTACTCTAACCGATAAAATAATCCTCTCTTCAGTGTCCCAGCTATCCTCTACTATCACACCCGGTAGATTCAGCAGTTTTGTCGTTAATTTTTTCATGAGTTTACTTAAATACTTAATAAAGTTTAAAGATTTTCGCATATATATTAAGTACCAAACAAGCATATTGAGATTTGTTAAAATTTAAATATTATTCAAAAAGCTTAGATTATACTTTTTTAAAGTGCATAGAAAATAGTTTTTTTAATTCGGTTCTGTCATAAATATCAGTATCTTTACTAAAATACCGCCTGCAGTTCAATTTTTTATTAGTGAAATTACGGACATGAGTATTACTATTTTCGGTTACAACCTCAGTGAAGCCATTTACGAAAGTGTCAATACTATTATTTATCGCGGCACCAAAGATATTGATGGAACCTCAGCAATTATCAAAACCTTCAAAGCTGAGTATCCGACAATCGAAGAAATTTCCCGCTTAAGACACGAACATAAAATCCTCAGACATTTAGACAGTGAAGGAATAGTTAAGCCCATAGCCTTAGAAAACTATCATAACAGTTTAGCACTGATAGTAGAAAATTTTAGCGGTCAATCTTTGAAAGATTTTCTTAACAATCAATCCTTGGCGATAGACGCATTTATAAAAATCGGAATTCAGTTGGCAACAACTCTTGGAGACATCCATCAGAGTAATGTTATCCATAAAGACATTAAACCCCAAAATATATTAATTAACCCAGATACAAACGAAGTAAAAATCATTGATTTTAGCATTGCTTCTCTCTTAGAGCGAGAAAATCCAACCGTCACCAATCCCAACGTATTAGAAGGAACTCTTGCTTATATGTCGCCGGAACAAACTGGCAGAATGAACCGCTCAGTTGACTACCGCACCGACTTTTACTCTCTCGGTATTACATTTTATGAAATGCTGACGGGTAAGCTACCTTTTTCCGCAAAAGACCCCCTGGAATTCGTTCATTGCCATATAGCTAAAGCACCAATAGCACCTAAAAAGCTGAATCCAGAAATCCCGGATGCAGTTTCTGAAATTGTAATGAAATTATTATCTAAAACTGCTGAAGATAGATATCAAAGTGCTTTCGGAATAAAAATTGACTTGGAAACCTGCCAGCAGATGCTTTCTTCTGGAGAGATTTCCCACTTTATTATAGGTCAACTAGATTCCTACAGCCAGTTTCTGATTCCGCAAAAACTCTATGGACGGGAAATAGAAGTTGCTAGTTTGCTAGAAGCCTTCGCTCGCGTCAGTAATGGTACAACGGAAATGATGTTAGTTTCCGGTTATTCAGGTATCGGCAAATCTTCCTTAGTTAACGAAGTTGATAAACCTATAGTCGGAGCACGAGGGTATTTTATTTCGGGTAAATTTGACCAATTTAAGCGGAATATTCCTTATGCTTCTTTAATTCAAGCATTTCAAGGATTGATGCGGCAACTGCTCACTGAAAATTCGGATAAAATAGCAATTTGGAAAGCTAAAATTCTCGAAACACTTGGTACCAATGGGCAAATTATTATTGAGGTTATTCCCGAAGTAGAAAAGATTATTGATCCACAGCCTGCGGTTCCGACTTTGGGACCCACTGAATCTCAAAACCGATTTAATCGAGTGTTTCAAAAATTTATACAGGTGTTTAGTAAAGCCGAACACCCCCTAGTTATATTTTTGGATGACTTGCAGTGGGCAGATTCGGCTTCCCTCAAGCTTATCCAGCTAATTATGACCGATCCAGATAGTAAATATCTGCTATTAATTGGGGCTTATCGGGATAATGAAGTCAGTGCCACTCATCCCTTAATTTATACTTTAGAGCAAATTCAAAATACCAGGGCGATAGTAAATAATATTATCCTCCAACCTTTGGATATATCTCATGTCAACCAATTAGTGAGTGAAACCCTTCGCAGTCAAATTTCCCAAGTTTTGACCCTGGCTGAGTTAGTTTTTCAGAAAACCCAGGGGAATCCCTTCTTCTTAACTCAACTGCTCAAGTCTCTTTATCAAGACAAACTCCTATCCTTTGATTTCAATCAAGTTTGTTGGCAGTGGGATATCCAACTGCTTCAAAGCATTGATATCAGCGATAATGTTGTCGAATTGATGGTCAGCCAAATTCAAAAGCTATCGTCCCCGACGCAGAATGTCTTAAAATTAGCTGCTTGTATAGGAGATAAATTTAGTTTAGAAGTTGTGGCAATTGCTAATAAAAAATCTCAGTCAGAGACGGCAAGGGATTTATGGGAAGCGCTACAAGCTGGTTTCGTTATACCACTAAATAATTCCTACAAAATCCCCCTGCTATTTGACTCGGAAATATCTACAGAAAACTCAACGGATCAGTTTAATGTCACCTACAAGTTTTTGCATGACCGAGTGCAACAGGCATCTTATTCTCTGATACCCGACGAGCAGAAAAAAGAAACTCACCGAAAAATTGGTCAGCTACTGCTGAATTCCACAACCCCTGAAGAACGAAAAGAAAATATCTTTGCACTGGTTAACCAACTAAATTATGGAACGGATTTAATTACTTTGGATTTGGAAAGATATGAGTTGGCAGAACTCAATCTGATCGCGGGACAGAAAGCCAAAACTGCCACAGCTTATGAGTCGGCTGTCAAATATTTGAATGTGGGTTTAGGACTACTCCCGGAGAATAGCTGGGAGAGTCAATATAATCTGACGTTTAACCTCCATCTGGAAGCAGCAGAAACTGAATATATAAACACTAATTATGAGCGAGCGGAACACTTATCTAAGACGACCCTGAAACAATCGAAAACTCTTTTGGAAAGAGGCAAGGTCTACGAACTTATAATTCAATTACAGATGTCTCAAAATCGGAGAATATCAGCTATAGATAATGGACTCGTCGTTCTGGAAATGTTCGGGATTAGCTTAGAGCCAGAACCACCTCAAGAACTGATAGTTGATGATTTAGCAAACTTGCCGACAATGACAGCTCCCGATAAAGTCGCGGCTATGCGAATATTAAATCTTATTATAACACCAGCTTTTATTGTAAATCCGGCGATGTTTCCGCGAATTCTTTATACAAAAATAGCCTTGTCTATTAAGTATGGGAATTCGCCTGAATCGGCTTTTGCTTATGTTTGGTATGGAGTGCTACTCTGTGGAGGATTAGGAGACATAGATTCTGGATATCGATTTGGCAACTTAGCTATTTATTTACTAGAAAAATTTAACGCTATTACCCTTAAATCAAAAATAGTTTGTATATTTAATTGTCTAGCAAGGTTTTGGAAAGATCCGCTTAATGCCACCCTAGAATCTTTGGTTGATGCAATTCAAAGTGGTATAGAAACGGGAGATATAGAATATGCTTGTCACAGTATAGCAAATTATTGCAATCACTTACTTTTTAGCGGGGGAGAGCTACAAAAAATTGAGCTAGAACAGGCAAAGTATGTTTGTATGACCATTCAGCTCAAACAAGAATATGATACTTTGTTTGTGAAAGTTCACCAGCAAATAGTTGACAATTTACTGGACAAAAACTCAGACAAATACCATTTACTAGGCGCAAGCTTTAATGAAGAAGAACTACTGCCGGGAATTATAGCTTCTAATAATGGGACTTTGCTCTATGCCTATTATGCCGGTAAAATGATGCTATCTTATTTATTTAAAGAGTTTGATCAAACAGTGGTAATTGCTCATTTAGCATTAAAATATGCCAGCATGGGTGCCGGATTAATCCACATGAGTATCGACAACTTTTACCATTCTCTTTCCCTCCTAGCACTTTATCCAAAAGCCTCGCAAAAAGATAAAGAAAAATATCTAAGTGTAGTAGCAGCTAACCAAGGAAGAATGAAGACTTGGGCGTTCCATGCGCCGTGCAATTTTCAGCACAAGTATGAGTTAGTAGAAGCAGAAAAAGCGCGGATTTTGGGACAACCTTTAGAAGCCAGCGATTATTACGATCGCGCCATAGCAGGAGCCAAAGAACAGGGATATATCCAAGAAGAAGCATTAGCCAACGAATTAGCAGGTGACTTTTATTTTTCCCGGTCTAAAGATAAAATTGCTCGGATTTATTTAACTGATGCTCGCTACGGATATATTCGCTGGGGAGCTAAAGCTATAGTCAAAGATTTGGAAGCCAGATATCCTCAAATTTTTTCCCGGATAGCCAAGCCCGAAAGTCAAGGTGACCAGGTGACGATGATCACTAGCTCGACGAGTGGAGGAAGTGCAGGATCTCTAGATTTAGCTACTGTGATTAAAGCATCTCAAGCTCTTTCTGGTGAAATTGTACTGAGTAGGCTGTTGGCGAAATTGATGAAAATTGCGATCGAGAATGCGGGTGCTCAAAGTGGCATTTTCATTTTAGACAAAGCTGGAAATCTACTGATTGAAGCTTATGGCACTGTAGATAGCGATGTAGAAGTGCTGCAAAGAATACCAGTGGAAAATACTAAGCAACTACCCCTATCTTTGATTAACTATGTTGCCAGAACTCAGGAAAATGTGGTATTAAACGATGCGAGTTGTGAAGGAACCTTCACGGCGGATACTTATATCGTCAACCAAAAACCCAAGTCAGTATTATGTACTCCCATAGTCCATCAAGGAAAACTTACTGGCATTCTTTACTTAGAAAATAATCTCACAACTGGTGCTTTTACTCCAGATCGTTTAGAAGTTTTACAACTTTTATCTTCTCAAGCAGCTATTTCAATTGAAAATGCCCGTCTTTATAACGATTTGGAAGGAGCAAATGCTACTTTAGAAGCGAAGGTGGCAGAAAGAACGCAACAGTTACAAGAAAAAAATATCGATTTACAAAAAGCAGAAGAATTAGCGAAGGCCGCCAACTCTGCCAAGAGTGAGTTTCTTGCTAATATGAGCCACGAGCTCCGAACGCCACTTAATGGCATTTTGGGTTACACCCAAATCCTCAAACGACAAAAAAACTTGGCTGACCAGCAAAAAGATGGTCTGAACGTGATTAGTCAGTGTGGCGAACACCTCTTAACCCTAATTAACGATATTTTATATCTCTCCAAAATCGAAGCCCGAAAAATGGAAATCCACTTGAGTAATTTCCATTTCTCACAATTTTTGGAAGGTCTGGCTGAAATTTGCAATATTCGGGCAGAACAAAAGGGAATCTCCCTGATTTACGAGCCCATTACCCAACTACCTATTGCCGTCCAAGGTGATGAAAAACGCTTGCGTCAAGTTTTAATCAATTTACTCGGCAATGCGATTAAGTTTACCGAAAAAGGTGGCGTGGCATTCAAAGTAGGATATCAGGATGGCAAAATCCGGTTTCAAGTGGAAGATACTGGAGTGGGTATGGCATCAGAGCAATTGCAAGACATATTTTTGCCTTTTCACCAAGTAGGAGAAGCCAACCTGAAGGTTGAAGGAACCGGGTTGGGACTCGCAATTAGTCGCCAATTAGTCCAGATGATGGGCGGTGAAATAAAGGTGAAGAGTACATTAGGACAAGGGAGCATTTTCTGGTTCGATTTAGATTTGCCAGAGGTATCGGAATGGGCGACTAATGCAGCCAAAGCCAATGCCCACACAATCGTTGGTTTCAAAGGCCGAAAGCTAAAAATTCTCATAGCTGACGACAAGTGGCAGAATCGCTCGATCATAGCGGGAATGCTTCAGCCGTTAGGATTTGAAATTCTGGAAGCAACGGAGGGTCAGGACTGTTTAAACAAGGTGGTGGAGTATAATCCCGACTGTATTTTGATGGACTTGATGATGCCAGTAATGAGCGGCTTAGAAGCAACGCGCCGGATTCGCAAATCATCAGATCAGACTAATTTAGTGGTGATTGCTACTTCGGCCAGCGTTTTTGATTTCGATCGACAACAAAGTGTCGAGGTAGGTTGTAATGATTTTATTCCCAAACCGATACGGATAGAGGAGCTTTTAGAAAAATTACGTACTCATTTAGGGTTAGAATGGATTTATGAAGAAAATCTGGAAAAGATTAGGAAAGCAGAAGGAGAAAAAAAATCTCTAAGTTCTGAAATTGTAGCTCCCCCCGATGAGGAAATCGCCGTTCTATTCGATCTAGCGATGATGGGCGATCTCCGAGGGATTGCGGAGCGAGCTGCAAAACTAGAACAACTCAATGAGCAATGGGTTCCCTTTGCTACCCATCTGCGCCAGTTAGCGAAAGGATTTGAAGAACAACAAATCCTAGAGTTTATTAAACAATATAGGACGACAACCAATGAGTAGTGAAATTGCCGAACAAAGCACCATTTTAATCGTAGATGACACCCCGACTAATTTAGGTGTCCTGTTCGATTTTTTGGCTGATTTTGGCTTTAAAGTATTGGTAGCTAGGGATGGTCAAAGTGCTCTCCAGAAGGTCGCATATGCTGCGCCCGATCTGATCCTGTTGGATGTGCTTATGCCAGGAATAGATGGGTTTGAAACTTGTCGCCGTTTGAAAGCTAATGAATTAACGAGAGACATTCCCGTGATTTTTATGACGGCTCTTGCTGATACGGTGGATAAGGTTAAAGGTTTGAGTCTGGGTGCGGTCGATTATATCACTAAGCCTCTTCAGCATGAAGAGGTTTTGGCTCGTGTTAATGTCCACATGAAGCTCCGCAATTTGTCGAAGAAACTCTTAGAGCAAAATGTGTGCTTGCAAGCAGAAATCGAACAGCGTGTTAAAGCGGAATCTTTGCTCTTGAAGCTGGCATCGGAGTTGGAAAGGCGAGTTGAGGAAAGGACGGCTGAACTTTTCCAATCCAATCAATTGCTTCAACAGGAGATTCAAGAGCGTCTGCAAGCAGAGGCAGGATTGCAACAATCGGAAGCTTTATTGCGAACCCAAACTCAATGTTTAGAAAAGGCTTTTAGAGAATTGCAAATCACGCAGACTAAACTTGTGCAGAGTGAAAAAATGTCTTGTCTAGGTCAGCTTGTTGCAGGTGTAGCCCATGAAATAAATAATCCCGTTAATTTTATTTTTGGGAATCTTTCTTATGCCGATGATTATACCCAAAATTTGATTGATCTCGTCAATCTTTATCACCAAGAATTTCCGGATGCAGGGCCAAAAGTTGAACAGAAAATAGAGGAAATAGAACTAGGTTTCTTGGTTGAAGACTTACCTAAATTGCTGAGTTCAATGAAGGTAGGTGTTGACCGGATTCGCGAAATTGTTCAGTCGCTGCGAATCTTCTCGCGATTGGATGAATCTGAAATGAAACCGGTGGATATTCACCAGGGTATTGATAGCACTCTGTTAATTTTGCACAACCGTGTTAAAGGAAGGGGCGATCGACCTGCAATTGAGGTGGTCAAAGAATTCGGCAATCTGCCTCTGGTAGAGTGTTATGCGGGTCAGCTTAACCAGGTGTTTATGAATCTTGTTGCTAATGCGATTGATGCCATAGATGATTATAATACGACGCGATCCTTAAGTGAAATGAAAGCTAATCCTTCTCAGATTTTTATTCGCACTGAGGTCACGGAATCTAATCGAGTGTTAATTCATTTTACGGATAACGGGCCGGGGATGACAGAAGAAATTAGCCAACACCTATTTGAGCCATTTTTTACTACTAAGCCTATCGGGAAGGGTACTGGTATTGGGCTGTCCATTTCCCATCAGATTGTAGTGGATAAACACGGGGGCAAGCTCAATTGTATTTCAGCTCCTAATCAGGGGGCAATCTTTATTATTGATATTCCAATTCACCAGAAAATTTTGGCTACTAATTTAATTACGATGTCTAAAACAGCTATGGGTATTTCTTAGTTAATTTTAACTGAAGGCGAGTTCAATAAGTTTTAAGGGTTGCACGACTATATCAAAATCGATCAGGCAGGGGGATATTCCCCTACTTTAGGTAATGAAGTAAGAGACGGATAGAAGCCTTCGGGAGCATCTCAATGAAAGCCGCGAAGCTAGAAATTGGAGTTTTGAGGCATGAGGCAGAAGGAAGGAACGAGAAGAAGTGTTTTTATAACCCACATTCGGCACCCCCAACTGGCACATACGCGGGTTGAGGGGGTAAAAGTGAATCATCCCAGATAATAGTGAGTAAAAACACCCGAAAATCTGTGCAACGCTCGCATCACCCAGTTAGGAATTCCTAAAAATTGCCATGAGCTCATGAATTAAATCTTCTTCAGCCATAAAAAGTCAAAAATCTAACCATTACTAACTATTACTTCCCAGCATATGTCGCCAGCATTATGACCATGAGGCATCACTTCTGTATCTACATTACTTAAATGTCAATAAGTTTTTCCAATCAATTTTAGACTTAATTCACAACAAGAAATAATCAAGCCTACAGGTGAATGCCAATAAAATTACTATCGCAAACCGTTCAGATATCAAATTAAAAACTTATTGAATTCTTTGAATACAAACGGTATGAATAAATTGTACAATTGGGAATGTCCAGCGTAGAGTAAAATGAGCTTGAGTCTAGGTGAGATGTGTCGGTATTTATCGGGAATTTTTGAGCCACTGACAGGGCAAGGGTTGTGAATATTTCGGTAAGTTCGGCTTTTATAATTTATCTAATACTCTTCCTAAACGGTCATCATTCAGATGTGATGCTTGAATTCCTGACCCCAGTAAATGTTCTATTGCTTTCCCTTCAAAAAATTTAGAGAATAAGTATAGTCGGGCGGAGACCAACCCTAATCCATTGATAATTATGGCTTTGACTACCAGGTAGGGACTGACTATATTGCCCGGTTGTTTGCCTACTAATTCATTGATTTTTTGGACACTTCCTAGGTCATTAATTAGACCTGCTACTAAGCCTAGATGATCTAAGTTTTCTATTGTCATCTCAGATGCTTTCTGTATGGTCTGCTGAATTCTGATTTGAGCGTTGATCGCGATCGCAAGTTTACGCTATTCTTGGTGATGATTGACTATGCTTGCCATCGCAATTAACGCATTTTCGTCATCAATCAGGTAACAGTGAGGTAATAAACTTGGTTTGTGACGATCGCAATTTTAACCTACATCAGATTTAACTCACGCCCTCATGTCTATTATCAGGAATGCTTAACTAGGTGATGCCAGCGTGACCGAAATAATTGAGTATTTTTACTCACTATTGTCTGGGATGATTCACTTTTACCCCCTCAATCCGCGTATGTGCCAGTTGGGGATGCCGAATGTGGGGTGTAATATCACTTCCGGCTGCACTCCTTATAATACTGAGGACACGGCACTGCCGTATCCTAATTTCTTCTTCCTACTTCTTCCTTCGTGTTCTTCGCGCCTGGGCGGTTCAATCAAACCAATTCTTCCCGCACCAAAGGAGCAAATGCACTAATTTTCTGCAATTACCGATCGCTCTTTAATCCAATCGAGTAAAATAGGATTGACCAATTCCGGCGCTTCATCCTGGGGACAATGGCCCACTCCCTCCAAAGGAATAAACTTTTCAACAGCCGGAAACTTTGCCAATTCTCGCCCCAATGCGATCGGCTCCCAAGGGTCGTCCGTACCCCACAAAATCAAAGCCGGACAGCTTAAACGCGGCAACAAATCCTCCGGTAGCGGCCCTTGAGAATAACTGATAAAGGCCACAAATACTTCGACGGCGCCCCTGTCTTTAGCAGGTTCCAGCAGCATATTTACCAGTTCGTCGCTGACAGCTTCAGGACGGTGATAAGCTTGCAAAAGCACTTTTTTTACTGTTTTTGGCGTTGCTAATTGTTTAAAAAATAATTGACTTATCCACTTGACATTTAAAACTTTTTGTGCAATTGGCGCTCCAAAACTGCGATACCAAGGCAATTCGGCACGTTTGCGATCGTGCAGCAAGCGTAGGGAACAATTGAGTAAAATTACGCCCTCAGCAATATCGGGAAAATCCACTGCAGCTTGCATAATTGCCACACAGCCGATCGAATTTCCCACCAAAAAAGCCGGCCCGCCCGCAACTTCCCGACAAAAATCAGCAATTAGTTGTCCCCAAGTTTCAAAAGTATAGTCAATCTCAAGCTTGGGCGCGGGTTTAGCAGAACCGCCAAAACCGATGAGGTCGATCGCATAACAGCGACAATCAGCAGCCAGCGCCGGCAAATTCTTGCGCCAGTGGCCCCAAGACGCACCAAAACCGTGGACAAACACCACCGCAGGCCCCTGGGAACCCGCAGCCTGATAGCAAATCGGAAAGCCTTTCCACAGCCAAGTTTGAGGTGCAACAGCAGTTGACGAAGTGGGAGTAGAAGATGTCATACGATTTTAGATTTTAGATTTTAGATTTTAGATTGGGCATGGGGCATAGGGCATAGGGCATGGGGCATAGGGCATGGGGCATAGGGCATGGGGCATAGGGCATTGTCAACACTGCCAAGTGCCAACTGCCAACTGCCAACTGCCAACTGCCAACTGCCAACTGCCAACTGCCAACTGCCAACTGCCAACTGCCAACTGACTACTTTGCAGTTAGAGCCGATATTATGTCACGATTAAACCTGCTGACTTCTTTGCTGTATTAAAATTTCCCTTATGCCAACGATCGTTTCCACTGCTGTCGTACCGTTTCTGGGGTCAGAAATTGTACCAGACTACGACACCGCCAAAGTAGTAATCTTGCCAATTCCCTACGAAGCTACCACCACTTACCGCCGGGGGTGCGAAAACGGGCCCGCTAAACTTCTAGAAGCTTCTCATCAACTCGAGTGCTACGACGAAGAATTGGATGCCGAAGTTTGCTACGATGTCGGAATTTATACAAAAGAGCCGATCGCCGATACCCGCAACAGACAACCAGTTTCATCCTCAGAAATGCTGCAAGTAACCCAAGCAGCAGTCTACCAGCTAGTTACCGAAAATAAATTTGTCATCTCCCTCGGAGGCGAACACAGCATCACTGCCGGCGTTGTCGAAGGTTATCGCCAAGCATACCCAAACGAACCTTTCACAGTCGTGCAAATCGACGCCCACGGCGACTTGCGACACGAATACGAAGGCTCGATTCACAACCACGCCTGCGTGATGCGACGTGTTGTAGATATGGGCTTACCGACACTGCAAATCGGGATTCGCGCTATCTGCAAGGAAGAAGCCGACTTGATTAAAGCAAAACAGCTAAACGTGATTCGAGCCAGAGAAATCGCTACTCAACCGGATTGGGCCGATCGGGCAATTGCCAGCATAACAACTAAGCGAGTATTTTTGACGATCGACTTAGACGGCATCGATCCGACTTTAATTCCAGGGGTGGGAACACCCGAACCGGGCGGGTTAAATTGGTATTCCCTCACCGCATTTTTGCGTCGCATCTTCGAGTCCTACGAAGTAATCGGGTGTGACATTATGGAATTAGCACCTATTGTAGATTCTGTAGTCTCAGAATTTACCGCCGCCAAATTAGCATACAAACTTATTGGATACCAAGCTCTGGCTCAAGGCTGGTTAAAGCCAGACGAGGAATAAACCGCGAAGTAGGAATCACAATAGGCTGTTGGCAAGGCTAGAATTAAGCTAAAGCCAAACAACAGCCAATTTTATTCGTGCTGACAGTTTCATCTTTCATGCTGGCAAATACTGCTCTTCACCTCCTGAAAACATGAGTTTACTAATCGATACAACGGGTACTCCCATTAACGGCTACGCTCCCGATTTTGAACTGCCGGGAGTTGACGACGAAGTTCACCATTTAGCTCGATATTTAGAAAAATTTCGGGCAATCGCGGTGATATTTATGTGCAATCATTGCCCTTACGTGCAGTTGTATCTCAATCGTATGAAAGAACTTCAAGCAGATTTTCAAGATCGAGATGTTACTTTAATCGGGATTAATGCTAATGATGCAAACCAGTATCCCGACGACAGTTTTGAGAACATGAAAATTTTTGCCGCCAACAATCAACTCAACTTCCCGTATATCCGAGATGTTGCTCAAGATGTGGCTGAAAGTTTTGGGGCTTCTAAAACGCCGGAGGTTTTTTTGTTAGACCAAGACGGCAAACTGCGCTATAAAGGTTTAATTGACGACAACGCTGACGATTCGGCGGCGGTGCAGGTTTCTTATCTGCGAAGTGCGATCGACCAATTGCTCAACAGTCAACCAGTTGAGCCTTCAACTACAGAGGCGATAGGCTGTTCCGTCAAATGGCGATCGTAGTCATTAGTCAGCAGTCATCAGTCATTAGAAGATGATAATCCTGGACAAACAGCATTTACTTGTAAGGTGTGCGGGGCGCACCTTACTACTACAGATAGTGTAGATCGCCCAAGGGCAAATTATAATACAGACTTGTGGAAAGAAAACGCATTTTCAACCCGATAGTCGCAGCCGCTGTAGCGCTGACACTGCTGATTGCTTGGAACTTGTTTAAAAGCGTTTCCCCAACAACAGCAAAGCAGCCAACGTCCTTAACCCTATCCGCTGCTATCAGCCTCTCACCAGCTTTACAAGAACTCAAAACAGTTTATCAGCAAATAAATCCCAACGTTACTATTACTTATAATTTCGGTGCTTCCGGCGCCCTCGCACAGCAGATCCAGCAGGGAGCCCCGGTAGATGTATTTTTCAGCGCCGCTACAAAACAAATGAACGATTTGCAGCAATCTAACTTGTTAATTAACGACACGCGCCGCAATTTGCTGACAAATCGCCTAATTTTGATTACTCCCAAAAACGGTGTTGCTTTGAGCGATTTCAAACAGTTGATAGATGCCAGAATCAAGAAAATTGCGATCGGCGAACCGAAAAGCGTACCTGTGGGCCAATACGCTCAGGAAATGTTAACTAAGCTTGGATTGTGGCAGCAACTCCAGCCAAAATTAGTGCTAGCAAATAACGTCCGCCAAGTGCTGACATTCGTCGAAAGCGGTAACGTTGATGCTGGCATAGTTTATGGGACGGACGCCACAGCCTCCGACAAAGTAACTGTGCTGCTAACGGCTGCCGAAAATTTGCACTCGCCCATTGTTTATCCGCTGGCAGTTATTAAAAACAGCCGCAATCCCGCTGCGGCAAAAGCGTTTGTTGACTTTTTGGCGGGCGATCGGGCTAAAATAGTATTTCAGAAATACGGATTTGGCATAGTTCGATAACTAACTAATTAGGGATTTTTTACCGCTGATGAAAGCAGATAAGCGCTGATTGACGCTGATGTATTTATAGATGGAATTTGATATTTCTCCGCTCTGGATATCTCTAAAATCCTCCGCTATTGCGACATTTATCACCTTTTTTATGGGAATAGCCGCCGCCCGGTGGATGCTTTCAACTCGCATCAGAGGTAAAGCTTTGATTGAAGGCATTTTCATTTCTCCCTTAGTTTTGCCGCCGACAGTAGTGGGATTTTTGCTACTGCTGCTGTTTGGGAGAAATGGGGCGATCGGTCAATTATTGCTACAATTCGACTTAACTATAATTTTCACTTGGCAAGCCGCCGCCATTACTGCCACAGTTGTATCATTTCCCCTCATGTACAAAACTGCTTTGGGAGCTTTTGAGCAAATTGATGCCAATCTTCTCAACGCAGCCCGCACTTTGGGAGCATCGGAGTGGCAAGTTTTTTGGCGCATTATGTTGCCGCTAGCATGGCCGGGAATTTTAGCAGGAACTATTCTCGCATTTGCCCGCGCTTTGGGTGAATTCGGCGCGACGTTGATGTTAGCGGGGAATATTCCCGGACAAACTCAAACTATCCCGATGGCAATTTATTTTGCTGTGGAAGCTGGGGATATGAGGCAAGCTGCTATTTGGGTTTTGATTATTCTGAGTATTTCTTTGAGCGTGCTAACTGCTGTTAATTTTTGGATTGATTTACAAAGGATATCGCTCAAACCGAATTCGAGCCAAAGACTGCAATTAAATATTCCTAAATTCGCGTCTACTTTTACTACTACAAAATCCCAAAAACAACAACCGAAAAGCGGACTTTGTTTAAGCATTTTTAAACCTTTGTCCAGCTTTGCCTTGGATGTCGGCTTCGGTATCGGCACGGAAGTGCTCGGAGTTTTGGGCGCGTCGGGTTCCGGCAAAAGCATGACTCTGCGCTGCATCGCTGGTTTGGAAACTCCAATGAGCGGTAAAATTTCAGTCAATGGCAGGGTTTTGTTTGACTCAGCACAGGGTATTAATGTAGCTTCTAAAGACCGCCGCATCGGTTTTTTGTTTCAAAACTATGCTTTATTTCCTCACCTGACTGTTGCTCAAAATATTGCGTTTGGCTTGCAGCATTTATCTGAAAGCGAGCAAAAAATTCGGGTAAAAGAACAACTAATTTCGGTGCAAATGTCGGGACTGGAAAACCGCTACCCGCACGAACTTTCGGGGGGCCAACAGCAGCGGGTGGCTTTAGCTAGGGCGATCGCCCCTTCTCCAGAATTGCTACTGTTAGACGAACCGTTTTCTGCTTTGGATACTCATTTACGCAGTCAACTGGAACGGGAGTTAATGCAGACTCTGGCTAATTATCGGGGAATTACTTTGTTTGTGAGCCACAATTTAGAGGAAGTTTACCGGCTGTGCAAAAATCTGTTGGTGTTGGCGGAGGGAAAGCCGATCGCCTTTGATACCAAAGAGAACATTTTCGATCGCCCGCGCAACTTCACCGTCGCCCAGTTGACGGGCTGCAAGAATTTCTCAGCAGCTAAACCGATCTCCGTAACTCTCGTGGAGGCGATCGACTGGGGCTGTACTCTGACTGTAGTCGAACCAATTCCCAAATCTCTAGTTTCTGTGGGAATTCGGGCTCATCAACTGATTTTTGTTAGCGGGTGCGATCGTGAAAATACTTTTGCTTGTTGGATCGCCTCAACTGTGGAAACTCCGCACCGGGTGACATTATATCTCAAATTGCACTCGCCTCCCAATGATTCCCAAGATTATCACTTGCAAGCCGAAGTTTTCAAGGAAAAGTGGAGGACTATTAAGGACAATCCTTTTCCCTGGTATGTTCATTTGGAGCCAATTAGGTTAATATTAATGGAAGGCTGAGTTAACTAGCAATATACCGTTAACAGTCAACACTCAACAGTTAACAGTCAACACTCAACAGCTAAATCCCTCTTAACAAAACATCAAATCATGACTCAGAAAGTTCAAAAAACCGACGCAGAATGGCAACAACAACTCACGCCAGAACAATTTAAAGTCACCCGCAAAAAAGGAACGGAAAGAGCTTTTAGCGGCGAATATCACGACAACAAAAAAACCGGAATTTATAAGTGTATTTGCTGCGGCACTGAGCTATTTAAATCAGAAACCAAGTACGATTCCGGTACCGGTTGGCCGAGTTTCTACGCTCCAGTTAGCGAAGAAAATGTCAAGTGCGAGTCGGATAATACCTTGTTCATGCGCCGAACAGAGGTACTGTGCGCTGTTTGCGACGCTCATCTCGGTCACGTATTTAACGACGGCCCGAAACCTACGGGTCAGCGTTACTGCATGAATTCTGCTGCTCTTAATTTCGTCCCCAAGGATTAAATTTAGTCAACCGTTCTCAGTCAATTGCCCGGAACAGACTTTTGGGTCTGTTCCGGGCAATTGATGTTCAAAATGCACCCGTACTGCTATCTTATGGTGGAGGCAAAAAGAGTAAAAAAATAGTGGCGGCATGGGGATGGTATATCAGCGAGTTTTGCTGAAGCTCAGCGGTGAAGCGCTGATGGGCAGCTTGGGCTACGGCATCGATCCGATAGTCGTTCAGTCGATCGCCCAGGAAGTGGCCAAAGTCGTGTCCCAAGGCATTCAAATCGCGATTGTTGTCGGTGGCGGCAACATTTTTCGCGGGGTGAAAGCTGCTTCGGCAGGGATGGATCGGGCAACGGCTGATTATGTGGGCATGATTGCTACGGTGATGAATGCTATCACTTTGCAGGATGCTCTGGAACAAGCAGGAGTGCCAACGCGAGTGCAATCGGCGATCGCCATGCAAGAAGTAGCTGAACCCTACATCCGGCGGCGGGCAATTCGCCACCTAGAAAAAAAACGAGTAGTGATTTTTGGTGCCGGTTCTGGCAACCCTTTTTTTACTACTGATACTACAGCCGCTTTGCGGGCTGCTGAAATTGATGCAGAGGTGATTTTTAAAGCTACTAAGGTAGATGGGGTGTACGATTCCGACCCCCACCTCAACCCCAACGCGCGCAGGTATCAAACCCTCACCTATGCCCACGTCTTGAATCAAGATTTGCGGGTGATGGACAGTACGGCGATCGCCCTTTGCAAAGAAAATAATATTCCTATTATGGTATTTGACCTCTCGGTGTCGGGCAACATCTACCGAGCTGTAATGGGAGAATCTATTGGAACTCTTGTCGGAGGTTTTTGTGAAGTTAGCTGAATCAGAAGATCATATGCAAAAGGCAGTTGAGGCTACTCAACGGTCTTTTAATACTATTCGGACGGGACGGGCCAACGCCTCCCTCCTCGATCGAGTCATGGTAGACTACTACGGCTCTCCAACTCCGATCAAATCCCTTGCCAACATCGGCACCCCGGATGCGACTACGATCACCATTCAACCGTTCGATCGTACAGCGCTTACCTCGATCGAAAAAGCAATTTCCCTGTCCGATGTAGGACTCGTTCCCAACAACGACGGTTCAGTTATTCGCTTGAACATTCCGCCGCTGACGAGCGACAGACGCCAAGAATTTGTCAAAATGGCCAGTAAGTTTGCTGAAGAAGGTAAAGTTGCAATTCGCAATATCCGCCGCGATGCCGTTGACTCGATTCGCAAGCAGGAAAAAAGCAGCGATATCTCTAAAGATGAATCCCGCGACTTGCAAGATAAAATTCAAAAGCTGACGGACAAGTACATTGCCAAAATAGAAGAAGTTTTGGCAGCCAAAGAGAAAGATATCACGACTGTTTAGGGAATGGGAAATTGGGCAGGGGGAATAGGAAGAGTTTTGAGATTGCCGAGATACGGCCGCCAACAACGAGCAGACGCTTAATGATTTGTGAGTTGTGAGTTAAAAACTCAAGATTTAACACTCATTAACTTACCAATTCCTCCTGCCCCATGACCAATCACCCATTACCAGTTGTCCGCTGAAGGAATTCGTCCTGCCATTGTTAGCGGATTTAAGGTTGCTGAGGCGATCGATCGAGTTCTTGGAGCTGCCGACGACGCTAAGGAGCCGTACACTCAATCGATCGCCCAAGAATGGAACACTCATATGATTTGGGCCAGTCGCTTGGCTATAGCATTCTATCAGTTTACAGGAGCTGCTTACAGAGCGGGGGTCAAATTGCCGATGACTACTCAGTTGATGAGCAAAATTTTGTGTGGCGAACTGCGTTATGCCGATATCGCTAACCGCGCTCTTAAAAAGCTGATGCCGTTTTAGAACGAAGGAAGTTCGGCAACGGATTTAACGCATGGATTTTGAGGGAAGAAAGAAGAGAGAATCTTCTTAAATTCCAATTCCTTATTCTCAATTCCTCATTCCCAATAGCGGTAAGGTGCGCCCCTAAGCACCCTAGATAATTGGATTTTGCCTAAATCCTGTAAAATTTAAAATCTAAAATCAAATGATAATTTATTTTTATAAAGTAGAGGAGCCTTATGGCTGCTTTTCTAATTTTTCACTACACGACATTTCTCTGCACGGTCAATATTGGTTGACTGTGGAACATTACTATCAAGCCCAAAAATTTGTCAGCACAGATAAAAGATTAGTGGCGGCGATTCAAGCCGTAGCAACTCCTCAAGAAGCCGCTAAGTTAGGTCGCGATCCCAAGCACCGGATTCGTGCTGATTGGGAAGCAGTGAAAATTTCCATTATGCGCGAAGCAGTTTTAACTAAGTTTCTCACTCATACAGACATTCAAGCTATTCTTCTTGCCACAGGGGATCGAGTGATTGTCGAGGATTCGCCAACGGATTACTACTGGGGGTGTGGCTGCGACAGAACCGGTCAAAATCATTTGGGTAAAATTCTGATGAGCGTGCGCCAAGAAATTAATCAGGGCCAGGGGCGCTGAGAGAAACTCAAATTCTTTCGTTAATTATCATTATATGAAGTTATACAACAAATGTCAAGTTATCCTAACAATGAAGAATTTTCATAGTGAAAGTTTAAGATTGCGAGAATTTTATAAGAGCATTAAAATAATAATAATTATTTGCTTAACTCGCTCTGCCTGTTGAAGGCAAGGATTAAACTGGCGCGATCGCAGATTTTCCTTACGCCAGTGCGCCAGAGGCGATACACCGTCGTCTGTCTACGTTGCCCTAGCCATTAATTGTACAGATCGGTTGAGTCAAAAACTCAGGGTGAGGCATTTGAGTTTGAACGATCCAACAGCACATCAAAACTTCTTATTATCATTGTATAAGTACAAAAGGAGATTTATGCAACTCAGAGAAAATACGCAAGAATTACATTATAAACTAGACAGAGAAGTTTTGATACGGCGGATAACAGAACGCATCCGCCAATCTCTAGAATTAGAAGATATTTTAACCAGTACGGTAGCAGAAGTGCGGTCTTTTTTGAAAACAGATCGCATTATGATTTACAGGTTTAGTGCTGACGGCAGCGGAGAAGTTGTTGCTGAGTCAATTAATAACAACCATCTCCCTTCCTTGAAAGGGCTGCACTTTCCAGCAGACGACATTCCCGCGAGCGCCAGGGAAATGTATGTCACTTTGCGCCAGCGGACAATAATAGATGTTAACTCAGGGACGATCGTCCTGAGTCCCCTCGATGCTGCAGACACCGGTCAACCTTTAGTAAAGGAAGAGATGCACTACAGATCGCTCGATCCTTGCCACACAGCTTACCTGATGGCAATGGGAGTGCAATCTTCCTTAGTCGTGCCGATTTTGCACCGCAGGATCGCCTCGCCAAACAGCAAAACAGATATTTGCGAGGCCGCGACGTGTCTGACTCGATACGAGCCAGGAAATAATCAAAAAATTCACATCGAACTGTGGGGACTTTTAGTGTCTCACCACTCCGCGCCCCTCAATATTTCACCAGCAGATTTAGAAGTAGTTCAGCTCGTATCAGATCAATTATCTAGCGCTATAGCCCACGCGCTCCTCCTCGATCAAACCCGCTCTCAAGCCGCCCGCGAAGCTACCGTGAGCAGCATAGCAGCCCTGTTATATGGTCACGAAAACATTCAACTGCAACAGGGTTTAGAAGCCACCGTCACCGCTTTGGGCGGCAGCGGTGGCCGACTCTATCTCAACCCGCCGAAAATCAACGGTGAAAATTTATCCCCTCCCAATATTGAAGGAGGATTGCCAATTGCCCCGGCCCACAGTGATGCTACCTTTGAACTGTTCACCACAGGAGAACAACCGACACTTCCCAACTGGGAAAAAGTTAAGGCGCTCGAAGCTCACCTCCTCTGGCAGGAATGGCTAACCAAAGGATTTAAAAATCCTGAAGAACTTCCCAAAATTTCAATTTTTACTAACTGTCAATTCCCAGTTTTGATAATTACTGACTTATACAAAGAACCTCTATTTAGAGTTTTAGTTCCCGCTTTCCAATCTACTAAAATTAGGGGTTTGCTGGTAATTCCCCTCCACTACAAACAACAAGTAGTTGGCTGTTTGACCATTTTTCGTAATGCAATTGATACCGAAAAAATGTGGGCGGGGCGCTTTGACACCAGCGCTGCACAAACCCTTCCCCGACAATCCTTTGAAGTCTGGCGAGAAATAAAAAAAGGTCAGTCGCCCGAGTGGAAGTACGAGGAAATTGAGCAAGCTTTAGCTATAGGCAGCCAATTTTGTTCGGCAATTGGGCAGTACGTTCTTTATAAAGAAGTGCAGACCCTAAATGCCAACTTGGAGCGCCAAGTTCAAGAACGCACCGCCCAATTGCAAAAATCCTTGGACTTTGCCAAAGTATTGACTCGAGTTAGAGACCAGATTTGCAGCACCTTAGATTTAAAGATCATACTGCAAACTATTGTGCGAGAAGTCAGAGTTTTGTTGGATACCGATCGCACGGTAATCTACCAATTTGCGGCCGACAAACAGGGCGAGGTAGTTGTCGAAGCTGTTTGTGGCGAGTGGCGATCCATTTTAGGTATCACATCTCCAAAAGAATGCTTTCCCGAAGGCTCAGACTGCTTTTATCGAGCCGGACGGGTGCGAGCAATTAATGATATTTATACTGAGGATTTAACACCCTGTCACCGCGAATTTTTGGAAGAGTTGCAGGTGAGAGGAAGTTTAATTGTACCCATGAGAGGCAAAGATTCCCAATTGTGGGGGTTGCTGATTGCTCATGAGTGTTCGGGACCGAGAGTTTGGCACACAGCAGAACAGGAATTGCTGCAACATTTAGCGGCTCAAGCTGCGATCGCCATTCACCAAGCAGAACTTTATCAAGAAAGTCTCAATGCAGCAACTGCCGATCGATTAAAAGCCGAACAGCTAGCTAAAACAGTCACAGAATTGCACAATACCCAAGCCCAACTGATTCAAACCGAAAAAATGTCCAGTCTCGGACAACTCCTGGCCGGAGTCGCCCACGAAATCAATAACCCCGTTAACTTTATCTACGGCAATCTGTCCCACGCCAGCGAATACACCAAAGATTTACTCTGCTTGGTGGAACTCTACCGCCAGCACTACCCCAATCCCAACCCAGAAATTAGCGAGTGCTCCGAAGCAATCGACATCGAATTTCTTGCCGAAGATTTGCCAAAAATTTTGGGTTCCATGACAGTCGGAGTTGAGCGCATCCGCCAGTTAGTTGTATCTTTGCGTAATTTTTCCAGGAGCGATCAAGCCGAGAAAAAAGCCGTTGACATTCACGACGGCATTGACAGTACCCTGTTGATTTTGCAGCACCGGATCAAAGCCAATTCTGATCACAACACCGTAGAAATCATTAAAGAATACGGCAATTTGCCCTTAGTAGAATGCTATGCCAGCTCGCTCAATCAAGTATTTATGAATCTGATCGGTAATGCCCTTGACGCCCTAGAAATGGGAAAAAAAGAGCGAGTTATGAATCTTCCCTTGAAAGCGGCAAGTGCAGCAGCTACACATTTAAGCTCCCAAATACGGCCTATCGAGTCAGGAGATATAAATGCCACCACCGAGTGTTTGATTCCTGATTTCCCATCCCCTTGCATTCGGATTCGCACTGAATTAATCGATGAAAAAACGGTAGGAATTTGCATTGCCGACAATGGTCACGGCATCCCCAAAGAGTTAATCTCTCACATATTTAATCCATTTTTTACTACTAAACCCGTCGGTCGGGGCACGGGTTTAGGACTGTCTATCAGTTACCAAATTGTAGTTGAGAAACACCAAGGCGTACTTAAATGTGTTTCTGTACCCGGTCATGGTACAGAGTTCTGGATCGAGATTCCCCTGAATTAGGCAACCGTCAATCGATTTTAGATTTTAGATTTTAGATTTTAGATTTTAGAGGCGACCCCACGAATAAATGCGGGGGCTGGAGGATTTTCGATTTTCGATTTTGGATTGATTCCACGGATAAATCACGTGGCGGGTACCACCTTTGAAATTCGCTTGTCAAGGCAAGATTAGCTTCACCAGCACAGAACCGATCGAACCGAGAAGACTCATAAAGTCGCCGCGGCTGGAAGTGCGGGGTTCCGTAGGCTTTTGGCGTGCAACAATGGCTTCGCCTAACTGCTTTGACAACTCCTGACCTTGGGGATTTCCTTGATCTGCAAAGAGTTTGTTTGCTATTGCAGCGTCTTGAGTCGCGCCGGCGAAGTCTCCCAAGTCAGCGCGAGACATACTGCGCGCAAAATAAACGGCGGCTAAATCCGATTTCAGATTCAGCGCTTGATTGTAATAATCAATGGCGTTTCTGTAGTTTCCTGCTTGAGCTTCCAGCACTCCCAACCGGTAGAAGTCTTCAGCGGTGCCGATATTGGTTGGCATTCCTCTAACTCCGAGCAGTTGCGCGTTAGTTAAATTAGCGCCTTGCAAATTGGCGTCGCTGAGATAGGCACTTCTCAAGTCAGCACCGCTGAGGTTCGCACCGCTGAGGTTGGCCCCCGTCAGGTTGACGCCAAACAGGCTGGTGCCGCTGAGGTTGGCACCGCTGAGGTCAGCCCCGGTAAGGTTGGCTCGACTGAGGTTAGCCAACCTTAAGTCAGCACCTTTGAGATTGGCTCCGGTTAAATTGGCTAAAACCAAGCCCGCACTGCTGAGGTCGCAGTTGGGGCACTGTCGGGTGGCTAGTAATTGTTGCGTGTGTTGGATGTTCTCGGCGGGTGCAGGAGCGATCGGGGCGATCGCGCTCAGCAGCGTTGCAGCAGCGAGGATTCTGAGTTTCATTTTAACCGTCCCAAATCCAAAATATTAAATCTAAAATAGCTTTTCTCGAAGCAATTGAAAATCACCATAACACAAGTTCACCCAACAAATCTTTGACTTGGCGTATGTAGGAGTTCTGTGCGCCATCAGCACCCTACATTGAAGTTCTCGGCCTTACCTTAGTGTCAAATAAAGATTTCGCTGCCAATAAATTAGGGTAATGAAAAGCTCATTACCCTTTAGCCGCTGTTCTCGGCAACCATAAAAATTAACAAATAAATTAGTCGTGAATCGTGCCGTCGGGCATCGTTGTACCCTTAAGATATACTCCGCTCAGGTTGACTTTTGTAAGGTTTGCTCCCAACAGGTTTGCTCCGCTTAAGTCTGACGCACTTAAAATCGCTTCAGTCAAGTCTGCCCTAATTAGACTCGCCCCCATTAAGTCGGCTCCGCTAAGGTCTACTTTACTCAAGTTTGCGCCAATTAAATCGCATTCTGTGAGCACCGCCCTACGCAAGTTTACTCCGTAAAGATTTACTCCGTGCAAGTCTGCACGGCCGAGTGTTGCGCGAGATATGTTGGCTCCAATTAATGTTGCTTGGATCAGGGAAGCTCCGCTCAAGTCTGCTTTGCTGAGATTTGCTCCCATCAACTCAGCTCGATTCAGGTTAGCTTCAAGTAAAAGTGCTTCTGTGAGGTCGGCTCCACCTAAGTCTGCTTTGCTCAAATTAATTTTGCACAAATTGGCTTTGCCAAAGTTGACTCTGTTGAGTTTGGCTTTGCTGAGATTGGCTCCAATCAGGTCGGCTTCATACAGATTGGCTCCAATCAATTCTGCTTCGTAGAGGTAGACCTCGTGCAGGTAGACCCCGCTAAAATTTCTTTCTCCTATTGCGTATAGCTTGAGCAGTTCGTCAACGTTCATTGTGGCTTCTCTACACCTTTTAAATGAAGAATACTGTCAGCAAGCTGGTTGCACCGGATGTTCTGCAATTTTAGATTCTGAAATATTCACACCCTGGGTGAAACTTCCCTCAATCTGCAAGGTTTGAGTATAAATTAGATGGTTTGGTGAGGGTGAAGGACAAAGCTGCATTCTCTTTTCCCTTTGGTTACCAATTAAAATTTAAAAATTTTAACAACAAGTTTGATCGCACTTCCTAACTAAAGCCCAAAGATTCTACGTGGAAACTCCGATCCCAGCCATAACTTTTTATGGGTAGTTGAGCTTACTGAGTAAGCGTGTGACCTAGATCACAAAAAAAAGCTAGTAGTATCACATAGAAACTTTGCTTTCGATCACAGCAGGCGGGCAAAAATAGCCCATACTTATACTGTAATGCTGATAAATTGACAATGCCACCCTTGTCGTGTTTTACTAAATTGGCGATAAAGCCAGTAGTTTCACGGATACTTGCCCGCGGCAAGAAAGTCGGTTGCAAGGTCACTCGGCGCTACGCGCTCTGACCGATGAGAGTGCTGAGATCTAAGGATTTTTCGCACAGCGAAAGCCAAAAATGTACTTCGGGGGCGAGGGAAATGTCTGTAGAAAAATGCGATCGCTGGTGTACAGACATTCCCCTGTTTGCTAGCACCTAATGGCTAAAAATCGCTTATACGTTCGCAAAAAATACCAATAAATACCAGGAAAACCATGATAAATGTTTAACAATAAGAGAATAAATGGTATTCCTTAAGAGTCACCTATTGCCGGTAATGTTACAGTCGAGCGGTTCACTGCTATCACTATTAGCAATGACGCTTGTCCATCAAATACAAAAATGATCCAGAAACCGGGTTTTTTACCCAAAAAAATCATGGCAACCTTGCTCCAGGTTAAAATAATCCGGTTTCTGAGCGTCTGACTGCCTCCAGGAAGGAAAAAGTTTAATGAGAACGATCGCTTTTGTATTGCTTCAGGGCAAACAAAAGGTCAGCATTTAGGATAGGAGCAGCTTTCGCTCCCTTGTCAAACAAAGGTATTGTAGAACGCGAATCGTGAGGTAATTGATATGGCTGGAGTATGTAAACTTAGCATCACAGAGACAAGTGAAGAGCTAAAAAACCTGTTAACTGAACAAAAAACGGCAAGCGGCTTTCAAAAAATTCAAGCACTTTACCTGTTCAAAATTTGTCATGTTAAGACAGTTAAAGAATTGGCAATGACCATTGGGGTAAATCGAATTACAGTGCAGCGGTGGCTGAGAAAGTACAGATCTGATGGACTAGAAGGACTCCTCGAAACAAAGCACAGCGGCGGCCGCAAGCCGGCCATTCCTCCGCTGGCACGCGCTAGTTTGGCAATGCGCCTCAGCGACCCCCATAAAGGCTTTAAAAGCTATGGAGAAATTCAAGAGTGGTTGCAGCAGGAATATAGCATCGAGGCTTCCTATAAAGCCGTTTACGCAACAGTCAGATACCAGCTCAAAGCTAAGCTGACGAAAGTCTAGACTGTTCATACCACGTAGGATTAAGCACCGATTATCTAATTGTTTGCCGTCAGCTTTTGAAGATTTTGAGGAGTTGCGTCATCACGACAAACCGGACTAATTCTTTTTTAACAAAACTCGCTCTCATAAACTGCGGAGCATATAAATTGTATGTTGTGGCAATGGGGTGAAGGGGAGAAGATTTGATGCTTTTCCCGCGTTTGTGAAAGATGCTTAAAAAATTGGTTAGAAAGCATAACTTGCAAGTTTTGTCTAATTTGCAAGTTTTGTTATATGGATGGAAAAATTGGCAGTGGCTAAGGCAAAAACCGATCCAAAGCCGCTTTCAATTCTTCGATTTCCGTATCGATATTACCTTCTTTAGCGGCTCGGGCAATGCACTCGGTTAAGTGTTCGTCAAGAATGATTCTCGCTACGCGATCGAGCGCGCCTCGCACCGCAGCAACTTGCACCAGAACTTCGGGACAGGGACGGTTTTCTTGAACCATTGTTTTAATGCCGCGGACGTGCCCCTCAATCCGAGACAAGCGATTTACCAGCCGTCGCATCGATTCTTCATCGTGATGGTGAGGGTGGACTGATTGATCGTCGTGATGGTGGTGGTGGGAATTTGAGGGCAAGGATTTGTCAGTAGAAGTATCAGATATAATCATTGGGGTTACGAGAGAAATTTTTAAAAGTTAGAATTCAGAATATGTTGAGTTGGTGCGGGCTCGTGACTCATGTATTGTAACTGTCTAAATACATTTAGGATCTTCATAATGGCAGATTATTGAGTCCGCACGATCGCACACCTTTACCAGACTAACCCAGACTAACAAAGATTGACGCTATGCGACTATTTAAGTTTTTTCGGCCCGCACCTCGAATCGGTGCTCGTTGGTTCGCCCTAATTTTAGGAATGACGATCGCCCTGAGTGCGTTAACAATCAATGCTGCACCCGCTGTCGCCGCTGATGGCACAAATCCGCCCAACTTACAGTTTCAGAGTTCCCCGGCCACTCCCCGGAATCCGCAACCGTTAGCGCTGCGGAGCTCGGAACTCCCGGCGGATACTGGCAGTTTTGTGACGGCGGCTGTCGATCGAGTCGGGCCAGCAGTTGTTCGTATTGATACCGAGCGCACTGTCAGTCGCAACCTCGACCCTTTAATGGAAGACCCCTTCTTCCGCAGATTTTTGGGAGAAGATTTACGGAGCATGACCCCCAGACAAGAACGCTTACGCGGTCAAGGTTCGGGCTTCATCATCGACAAAAGCGGGATTGTTTTAACCAACGCTCACGTAGTTGACAAAGCCGATCGAGTGACTGTCACCTTAAACGACGGCAGGACATTTCCAGGAGAAGTGCAAGGTACTGACGAAGTAACAGATTTGGCTGTTGTCAAAATTAATACTAAGCAATTAGACTTGCCGACTGCCATCTTGGGAGATTCCGACGCGGTGAAAGTGGGAGATTGGGCGATCGCCGTGGGCAACCCCCTCGGATTTGACAACACCGTCACCTTGGGCATTATCAGCACCCTCAAACGCTCTAGTGCAGCCGTCGGCATTCCCGACAAGCGCCTTGATTTCATTCAAACCGACGCCGCCATCAATCCCGGCAATTCCGGCGGCCCCCTGTTAAATAGCAGAGGAGAAGTGATTGGCATCAACACGGCGATTCGAGCCGACGCAATGGGTATTGGCTTTGCGATTCCGATCGCCAAAGCCAAGGCCATCTACGCGCAGTTAGCCAAGGGAGAACAAGTCAGCCATCCGTTTTTGGGGATTCAGATGATTGCTTTGACTCCTGAAATGGCTAGAGAGAATAATTCTGACCCCAATGCTCCTTTGATTGTCCCGGAAGTTAACGGAGTGTTAGTGATGCGAGTTGTGCCAAATACGCCTGCTGAGAAAGCAGGGATTCGCAAAGGGGATGTGATAGTTCAAATTGACGGTGAGGGAGTGACTGAGGCCGAACAGTTGCAAAGTTTGGTGGACAACAGTGAAATCGGTCAAATTCTAAAACTGAAGGTGCGCCGCGGTGCCCAGATTAAAGAAGTCGCCGTTCAAACTGCTCAATTGCAAGATTTTTAGAAGTGAAGAGGAAGGGGTAAAACTGTTAAAAAACCTTTCCTTCTTCCTTCTTCCTTCTTCCCTCGGACTGACATCCGTTACATCCGTTACATCCGTTACATCCGTTACACAATCCGTTGCCGAACTTCCTTCCTCTATATGACACGAGTTCAACTTGCCTATCCCAAAATTCCAGATAGTAAAAATTGCCCTAACGAACAATGTGTAGCTTTTGAGAAGTACGATGGCACTAATTTGCATTGGGTTTGGGAAGTTGAACTGGGTTGGTATGCTTTTGGTACGCGCCGCAGTAGATTTGATTTGGATGAGATGGGAATTGCAGAATTTAATGCTGCACATCCAGGTTTAGAAGAAGCACCGGAAATATTTAAAAGAGACTTTGCTAGTCCCTTAGAGTCTATATTTCGAGATAACGAACAGTATCACTGCCCTGAAATTACTGTGTTTACAGAGTTTTTTGGTGCTAGCTCGTTTGCGGGAATGCACCAAAAGGACGATCGCAAACAATTGGTGCTTTTTGATGTGGAAACCGATCGCGGTATGGTTGTTCCCGATCGGTTTATTCAGGATTTTGGTAAATTAAATATTGCGCGAGTGATTTATCGTGGCAAACTGACGGGCAAGTTTATGGATGATATTCGCCAGGGTAAATACGGTGTGGATGAAGGTGTTGTGTGCAAGGGAGGCCGCAATGCTAATAATCTGTGGATGGTGAAGATTAAGACTGATGCGTATATGCAGAGATTGCAGCAAGCTTTTAAGGATGATTGGGAAAATTACTGGGAGTAATATAAAACTGATAGATATACTGTCACAAGCCAAAGTGGGAGATATCGGCAACCCCCTTGGATTTGAGGATACCGTTGCGTAAGTCATCAGGAATTAAAGTATATTGGTCATAATCAATAGACATAAAATAAAAAACTCAGGGAAAATTTAGTTATGACATCTGTGCAGCTTGAAAAAAAAGCCATGACTGAAGAAGATGTGGCAAAGTTATGGGAAGCGTTCCAAGTATTTGACGCGGACGGGAGCGGTGCTGTCTCATCAGAAGAACTGGGTCAAGTAATGCGATCGCTAGGCCAGAGTCCTAACGAAACCGAGCTGCGTGACATGATCAAAGAAGTGGACGTAGACTTGTCGGGCAGTATAGATTTTGATGAATTCAAAATGCTGATGGTGTCCCAGCAGGGCGATCGCCAGAGTCGTCTCAAAATGGCATTTAGTGTATTTGATGAGGATGGCAGCGGTCAAATCACTAAAAACGAGCTGCAGGGTGTGATGAGCCAGTTTGGGCTGACAGAGCAAGAACTCGATGAGATCATCAAAGAGGTAGATCATGACGGCGATGCCTCAATAGACTTTAAGGAATTCTGCAAACTGGTACCGGATGAGTCAGAGATCACAACAGGATATCAAGACTCGCCGGTTCCGGTTGTCAGTACACAGACAACCGAGATTTCAGACAGTACAGCGGCTGCGATCGCAACTACAGCAACTGCTATCAATGAGGCAGCTTCTGCCACTATTGAACCTAATCTAGAAGAAGCACCCACCGATAGCAATCCAGAAATAGCGCGGCTAAAAGAACTACTCGCCCAACACCCACAAGCTGAGAAGAAGCGCGGTACGTCCCGCTTGCAGATGCAGATTGGTTTGTTTCGTCTGATCCAGGGAGCAGCCTACCGCTGCTTCCGCGAGAGTTTCTCTGCCAACCACGAGACTCACCTGCGCGTGAGAAACTTGCCATACAGAATCGCTGATTTTGTGCAATTTGTCAGGAGTGCGATCGGGCTTTATAAAGGATTAGGTGTAGTAGAGTCGGCGTGCAACCCTTTATTGGATGCAGTAGTTAAATCGCTCGAAGATGAATATGCCCGACTACAAGATCGCATCAAAAACTGGAAGACTATAGAAAAAACTCCAGAAATGTTGGCAGAACAAAAAGCCATGTTGGAGGCGCGAGGTAAGTCTGCAACAGCCAAGGAAAAGTTTGCTGCAGGAGTCGAGTTTGCCATCACCATCAAGAAGAAGAGTCTCAACTTGCGTGACATCGCGGAGGGTGTGCTGGCAATCAACGAACTCAACCGATTGAGAAAAATGGAACTGAGTGAGGAAATGGCACCGCCACCAGCCAAATCTGAAGGAGATCCAAAAGAGTACCTGAAGAAGTGGAACCGCGTCATTCTCTCGGATGCCTCAGAAGAAATCGATGGTGCGATGATGCCAGTGGCATATTGGTATGAGGACTTTATGCCGAAGCTGCTAGCGGCCTTCAGCGTCAGCACAGCAGCAGACATCCCCTTGAATACGGTGGCTGACGAAGCAGCTTTAAACCAGTGGTACGAAGCCACTAAAACGTCAGGGGAATTTGGACGTTATGGGGCGGATGTTGCAGAAGGCTTTCCCAAATGCGCTCCAAAACAGAAGCTGATGCTTCAACAGGCATGGCGCTTGACGCACAACTACCTGAATGGGGTACAGAAACGGCGGGAACGCTTGGAGTTTGGGCGCGAGTCGGGCGAACTCTCGCAATATGTATCGTTCATTGACGTTTATATCGATCGCAGTGAAATAAAGAATTCACAAATGCGCGTCAGCTTCCCTTACTATATTGGCCCTGCGGTGTGGCGTTTCTTCCACACTACGGCTGAAATCGTCTCTACCAAGACCCCCCAACAGCAAAAAACTCTGGTGGCAATCTTCAAGGACTTTTTCAAGCTGTTTGCCACTATGTATCCCTGCCCCTACTGCCGCCACCACCTCAACGCCTACGTCGTGCAGAATAAAGAGGTGGAAATGTACCCTGTGGAGTACCTCGTGCTTGGGCGCGATCCGCGTCTGAATAACTTTGAGGTATCAATGGAGGCGAAGTTGTCCACCGTAGTAGATGGCGATTCCCTGCGCTTATTCTTCTGGAAGTTGCACAATACTGTCTCCTCATCAATTGCGCGATCGGAGGAGTGGTATCACAAGGATGAGAAAGCATTTTATACCACTCGTTATTGGCCCAGCATTGACTCTGAGCTAGCACGAGCCAACGCGCTCAAACACATTAGCATTGCGACCGATCGGATGTACCGCCTCTACGGTATGCTCAAGCCCGCGGCACGACTGACAGGGGTGAGAGCAACTTTGCAAAAGCTGTTGGATAAGCGCGATGAGGAAGGCATCAAGGAGGCCTGCTTAGTTGCCCAAGATTACATCAAGGAGTTGGAGGAGGCGATCGTCACCGGACAATTCCTACAAGAGACATATTACTTTGACCCTGACCTTGTGGATCAAGCTCCTGTCTTTAGTCCTGAAGAAGAGGAGTTTGCTCGAAGCGGTGTTTTCGTAGAGGTTGCTTAAATATCAGTCAGTAAAAAGTTAAGTTTTTAAGCTTAACTTTTTACCGCTCCTAGAAAAAATTAAAATATTAATGATCGCTCAATGCCTAAGCCGAATACCCATGCCAAAAAGACTCAAATCATTGAGGTACTAAAGCAGGATTATTTTCAAATGACCGCGCAGCTTCAGAGGAACTGGACACCAGAGCAACATGAAAAAAATCGATTGAGTCGTTCTTTGGCTGCATTTGCGATCGCCAATCTTGCCGATCTTACCCCTGCTCAAGCGGCTAACTCAATTGTCAATGGGGAAAATGACAATGGGATTGATGCCATTTATTTCGATCGGATGAAAAATTTGCTTTTGTTGGTGCAGGCTAAGGCTGGGAATGCTCCAAATATGGGTGATAATAAAAAATTTTGTGATGGGATTAGAGATTTAGTCCATCAACGTTTTCAGAAATTTAATGATGGCTTTGCGCGGTTGCAGCAAGATGTTGAAGATGCTTTAAATACTAACGGGGTAAAAATAGTTGGCTGTAATATATATCTTGATGAAAGCCTGAGTTCTCATGTGATTACGGATCTTGATCAGTTAAAAAGTGAACTGAATCAGTTCGATCAACGTTTTGAATGGCAAGATTTAAATATTAGCATAACACATGGTTGGTTGACAGCAAAACAAGCGATTGCCCCTGTTGATGTAGTCTTGACCTTGGAAAACTGGCATTGTTTAGATCAGCCGCGTAGGGCATTTTATGGATTGGTTAAGGCTTCAGAACTTGCATCTTTATATCAACAGCATAATAAGTCGCTTTTTGAGAAAAATATCCGTTATTATCTAGGTGCAGAAAATGTTAACTTAGCGATTGCGGAAACTGTCAAAGATCAACCATCTGAACTATTTTATCTCAACAATGGTCTGACCATTACTTGTTCGGTAATTAGTCTGCCATCAGGACATAAACAGGAATCAACTCAATTTACTTTAAAAGATTTTTCCGTCGTAAATGGCGCGCAAACGGTAGGAGCAATCGCTTCTGTTTATCAGGCTAGTGGCTCAATATCTGGTGATGCAAAGTTATTAGTTACAATTATTGAAGTGGGGACGGAGACTGATAATATTGGCGAAAAAATTACTGGGGCAAGAAATACGCAAAATGCTGTGCGCGATGTTTATTTTGCCGCGTTAGATTCCAATCAAGAACGTTTGCGACAGGAATGTATGGTATCGAATATTGTTTATGAATATCGACCATCGGCGGAGCGGAGTCAGGATGCGATTACGATTGAACAGGCGGCCGTTGCCCTTGCTTGTTTTAGCGGTGATACGGAAATAGTGGTTGCAGCCAAGAGAGAAATTAGTCAGCTTTATAAGCGTTATTATGATATATTGTTTAGTGATGGGCTTTCAGGAGTTACGCTGTGTCGTTATGTGCGAATATTTCAATATCTGGAGGAAATTTTTTTGGCTTCAGAAAATGCTGCAACAGGTCAACAAAAGAAGTTTTATAAGCATGGTATATTTTTTATTCTGGATATTCTTGGAAGACGCTATAAAGCTTTGCTGAATAAGCATGAACTTAATTTATCTGAGGATGATAAAATGCAATTTTCACGAATTGGGTTAGAGCTTGCTGAAATTGTTTACACTGTTGCTGAATCTCGATTTGCTAGTGATAATAAGGGATATCTTGCTATTTTTAGGAATATCACAGATGTTAAGCCTTTAACGAGTGAAGTGATGCAGGAGTTAGATCGCAGGGATGCTCTGGCTATAAATCCGAATATACCTACAGTTTAACTTGTGAGATAGATATTAATTATGACTAAGAAGCAGAGACTAGAATTAACCTGGATTGGTAAGGATATTCGCCCCAAGCTGGAGCCGCGAATTTTGCTGGAAGATCCAGAAATATCTTATCATGCTGCTCATCAGGTGAGGAAAAATGATATTTTTGATAATCGCTTAATTTTTGGGGATAATTTGTTGGCTCTCAAGGCTTTGGAGTCTGAGTTTGCAGGAAAAGTTAAGTGTGTTTTTATCGATCCGCCATATAATACAGGCTCAGCTTTTGAACATTATGATGATGGCGTGGAACATTCGATCTGGCTTGGTTTAATGCGTGATCGTTTAGAGATTATTCGACGTTTATTATCAGAAGATGGATCGCTGTGGATCACAATTGATGATAATGAAGCGCATTATTTAAAAGTGATGTGTGATGAAATTTTTGGGCGTTCCAACTTTGTTGCTAATGTAATTTGGCAAAAAAAATATGCGGTTGCGAATGATCACAAGACGATAGCTCCTATGCACGATCATTTATTGGTTTTTAGAAAGTCAGACCAGTGGGAACGAAATCTTTTGCCGCGTAGCGAAGATAAAGATCGACAGTATCGCTATCAGGACAAGCAGGGGATTTTCCGAATCAGCGATTATACCTGTAATAAAAGTATTGAAGAACGACCTAATCTTTACTATCCTATAATTCAACCTCATACTGGGGAAGAAATTTTTCCAAGTCGTACAAGAGTTTGGGCTTATTCTCAAGAAAAACACACAGAACATATTCAAGATGATTTAGTTTACTGGGGAAAGGATGGACTCTCTAAAACTCCTTCCTTCAAACGTTATATACATAAACTTAAAAATCAGGGTATTGTACCCCAAACATTTTGGAGCCATGAGTTTGCTGGTCATACAGATGCGGCTCGGAAAGAAATTCGTGAATTGTTGAACACATCTTCTTTAGTAGATGACTTTATCACACCAAAACCTGAACAACTAATACACCGAGTTTTTCAAATTGCTACTAATCAAGGGGATCTAGTTCTTGATTCCTTCGCAGGTTCAGGAACAACAGGCGCAGTCGCGCAGAAAATGGGAAGACGCTGGATCATGATTGAACTCGGCGAACATTGTCATACTCATATCATTCCCCGACTCAAAAAAGTAATTGATGGCGAAGATCGAGGGGGAATTACTAAAGCATTTAACTGGAAAGGTGGCGGTGGGTTTCGTTACTATCGTCTTGCACCATCCCTACTCGAAAAAGACAAATGGGGTAATTGGGTGATCAACAAAACCTATAACGCCGCCATGCTTGCCGAAGCACTCTGCAAAATCGAAGGTTTCACCTACGCACCCTCAGACACCTTCTATTGGCAACATGGCTACTCCACCGAAAGCGACTTTATCTATGTCACCACCCAAAATTTTAGTCACGAACAACTATCTAAACTTGCAGATGAAGTAGGACAAGAGCGCACCCTACTTGTTTTATGTACCGCCTTTCGAGGCCAAACCGACATATTCCCAAACCTCACCGTTAAAAAAATTCCTAAACAAATCCTTTCACGGTGTGAATGGGGACATGATGATTACAGCCTCAAAATTGAAAACTTGCCAAAAGCTCCCCCAAAGTTCGGACAACTAACACTATTTGACATGGATACCTATGATAAATAAACTGGTTAATAATATTTCTAATCGTCTCAGTCTGCGCCATCCCCAGCGCCAATCTTTAGAAATTCTTGATCGCATTTGTGAACTCTTCTCCCTCCCAGACATCACAGATACAGAAACAATTTTAGTCGCCCTCAAAAAAGAATTCCCAACGTTGACTAACTTCGAGCGCGAATTCCCCTCTCTATGTTTCGCCCTAGCCACAGGTGTTGGCAAAACTCGACTCATGGGCGCATTTATCAGTTACTTATACCTAGAACATAAGATTAAAAACTTTTTGATCCTTGCCCCAAACCTAACCATTTATAATAAACTAATTACCGACTTTACGCCCAAGACCTCAAAGTATGTATTTACGGGTATCTCTGAATTTGCGATCGATGTGCCAGAAATCATTACGGGAGATAATTACGAAAAGTCATCCATCATCACTGATTTTGCCTCTTGCAGAATCAATATCTTCAATATCTCAAAAATCAACTCCGAAGTACGCGGCGGTAAAAGCCCTAAAATTAAACGACTATCCGAATATATTGGCGAAAGCTATTTTGATTACCTGTCTCAATTAAAAGACCTCGTAATTCTAATGGATGAATCGCACCGATATCGCGCATCAGCAGGAGTTCGCGCTATTAACGAATTAAAACCATTAATGGGGCTAGAACTTACCGCCACACCCTTTGTAGAAACCAATAAAGGTTCAGTAGCATTCAAAAATGTCATCTATGACTATCCCCTCGGATGTGCCATAACGGATGGATTTGTTAAAGATCCTGCCGTCGTCACCCGCAAAGATTTTAACCCTAGGGCAATGTCACCAGAGGCGATCGAGCGTCTTAAACTAGAAGACGGCATCTATCTCCATGAAAATATTAAAGCTGAATTAGAAACCTATGCTATTCAAACTGGAAAACAAATTGTTAAACCCTTTCTGTTAGTGATTGCCCGTGACACTACCCACGCCTCAAAACTCATGGAACTCATTCAATCTGATGAGTTTTCCGAAGGAAATTATAAACATAAAGTTATTCAAGTTGATTCTAGTAAAACGGGCGCTCAAGAAGATGAAATGGTAGAGCGATTGCTCAAAGTAGAACATACCGATGAACCTACTGAAATTGTAATTCATGTGAATATGCTCAAAGAAGGTTGGGATGTCACCAACCTCTATACAATTGTCCCTCTGAGAGCCGCAAATTCTAAAATCCTGATCGAGCAATCTATTGGACGGGGCTTGCGTTTGCCCTATGGAATGCGTACAGGTGTAGAAATTGTCGATCGCCTAAATATCGTCGCCCATGACAAGTTTCAAGAAATTGTCGATGAAGCAAAGCGCCCAGAATCCCAAATCCGCCTGAAACAAATTATCCTCACAGATGAAGACTTACAGCAAAAGACACAAACAGTAATTTCGCGATCGCAATTAGCCCAAAATCTAGGACTTCACCCCGAACAACCCATTAATTTACCTGATAATTTACGTGAAACAGAACCCCAAAATATTCAACAATCCCTATTTCAATCACCTATAGAACAAAAGATTGCACAGCTTACATACCAAGAAATCCTAAAGCTTGAAAGCCGCCCCGAAGAAGTCCCAACCACCGCCCATCTCGCATCCCCAAAAGTTCAGGGAAGGGTGCGCGAAGCCGTAGCTAGAGAATATCAACCCGCACAAATGGAACTTGAAGGTGTAATAGCACCTCCAGATATTGAAGCGATCGTTGCGAAAACAACGAATTTAGTTATCCAGCAAACCATCAATATTCCTAAGATTCTTGTTATTCCTAAAGGGCAAGTGCGATCTGGTTTCAGGTCTTTTGCCCTAGATGTCACAGGCTTAAATTATCCCGTTCCCTCCCAAGAAGAATTACATATTCAATCGCTAACAACGAATAAAGTTGAATTCATGGGAATTATCAAAGAAAACTTTGAAGAATCACGGCTAGAAAACTATATTGTCAAAAACTTAGTCAACTTCGATGATATTTCCTATGACGAACACGCTGATTTACTCTATGACCTTGCGGGTCAAGTTCTCAGTCATTTTATGACCTACTTATCCAAAGAAGATACACACAAAGTTTTACGCTTTTACCAACGGGAAATTGCCAATTTTGTCCATAGCGAAATGCAGCCAAATTTCTGGGAAGAAACAACAGGTTATAAAGTCGAAATCAGTAAAGGTTTTACAGCATTAAAAGATAGCGCCTACACTACAAACGCTAAGAATTGTCTTGATTATCAATCTTCGCCACGAGACAAAAGCAATATGTCCAAATATCTGTTTACAGGCTTCTCCAAATGCCTCTATCGAGAACAGAAATTTGAATCGGAAGCAGAAAGAATACTAGCACTGATTTTAGAACGGGATGCAATCAAATGGTTTAAACCCGCAAAAGGACAATTTCAGCTTTATTACAAATGGCATGGAGACTATCCAGAATATCAACCAGATTTTGTTGCTGAAACAGAAGAAGTTATCTATATGCTGGAACCAAAAGCTCGAAATGAAATTGACAATCCTCAAGTGCTTGCTAAGAAAGATGTCGCAGTTCAATGGTGTCAATATGCTTCGGACTATATGCTAAAGCACGGTGGCAAACCTTGGAAATATGTCTTAATTCCCCATGATGAGATCAAAGAAAATATGACACTCCAAAAACTAAGCGATCGCTATACCGCCACTACTAAGGGTTAATTTCAGGGGCGATCGGGAGCGAAAGTCACTAGCCAGATGCTGGCTCACCTTACGGAACAAAAAGACGACCAACGCCCATCCAGGTTTCGATATCCAGCAAGATTTCCAGAATACGGTCAACACAACGATTTCGATAGACTCGATCGGCTAAAAATCGATCGGCATCTCCAATCGTAATCACAGGAAGGGAATCCACTGTATTTTCTTCTCGGATCACCTGTTCCAGGGAGTCTTCACCCTTCATGCTGCGGTTGGCAGTAAGCAAAATCATCTGATTTGCCTGAGCAAGTCGCCAAACAACTCGATCGTTACTGTCGATCGACAAATTCATCTGCTTGAAAGTGACAACCCGAATTGGGAGTAGATTTAACCAGCCTTGACTCGCAATATTTCCTAATAAAATCTCTGCATGACCTCCGAGATTGCGATCGATGAGAAAATTCATGCTTCTAGTTCGTGTTTGGCTTTCTGCTCTTGAAGTTTTGCCCAAAGAGCCTCTCGACCGGGTTTGGGTGGCATCGCTGCAACGCGGGCTGAATGTTCGCGATTGCGTTCTTCCCAGTAATGCTGAATTTCCTTAGCTTGCCTTAAAACAATTTGATATTCTGCTTCGACTTCTGCACGATTTGCCTCAATGTAGGATAAAGCCACGTTAATCTGCTCCTCTGTTAAGTCAAACAAGGAACGGATAAACTTCGGGGGATATTGAGCCGTCAGGTAGTCCATCACATCATAGAGAGTGATGCGCGTACCTGAAATTGTCAGTCCGCGCTCTGTACGAATAATAATTGGTTGGTTGTTGGATACTGAAACCATACCCATAGCCTCTGAAACCGCTTAGGAAATAATCCGATCGTACCTTACAAATTGGTAATGTCGTGTTTGTAGAAACCTTTGAGCAAATCTACCAGACTATCTACACAAAATTAGCCGGATCTTGATCTCGCCGATGCTTCAGCAGAATCGGAGAACCTTGACCATCACCCACCAAAGCCGCCGTTTCCTCCAACGCTTCCCTCAATCGCTTAGCCGCGTAGATCGACATATCGCGGGGCACATTCACCCGATCGCGCAAATACCGCAAAGCCGCATCAGAACCAGCCGGCGGCGTACAAACTTCGCCAGTCATCATCAAAGTTAAAGCACAACGCAAAGCCTCATCAAATAAGTTGTCATCAGCAGGATTGACTCGAACGATATTGCGGTGGTGCTTAATGACGCGGTGAAGTGCTTCAGCGCGGGAGGTTTCCGGTTCTGGATACATCACATCCGGCAGTCCAGCCCAAGGCCCATTATCCACGCGGGCTTTATTGAGTAGCATCTGAGGTTCGCCGTTTTCATAACACCCGCCCATCTGAGGCGGTAAATCGTGGACGTGGGTGTGAAAATCGCTCTGAGTGCCCCGATAGGTAGGGCGGGTTTCCATCGCCGCAAACCAGTCAGCAAAGCGCGGGTTTTCTTCCCGCATCGAGTAGCCTTTGTAGTAGTAAAGACTGGCATTCATCCGTTCGACGTAGGGCGTAAAGATGACATCTGCAGTGCCAAATTCATCGAGGAAATAAGGCCCCGGAGTGCTGCCGAGAGCCTTTTCTACCTGGGCGACGACGCTGATAAATTGGTTGCGGTTGTGCTGTTCTACTTTCGCTGAACTTGCTGGGTAGCACAGCCAAGAGCACCAGGCCCTAAACAGCAGTCGCTCTAACCGCCGCATGGGTATTACTGCCGGGTTTTCCATGCCCAAACCCAAGGGGCCATAGACTCGTTCGAGGGCGATTAAGATATCATCGCTTTCGGTGATGATGCGGCCGTCTAGTTCGATCGCCGGTAGCATTCCCGATGGCACTTTGCGCTTGTACCAGCTTTCCTTTTCCCCATAGCAGAACATGGTAACTTTGTCAATACGGTAGGGGATTTGTTTTTCTTCTAACCACAACCAGATTTTTTGGCAGTAGGGACACCAAGCATGGTTATCGCGGTACAGAGTGACTCGCACATCGGATTCGGTTTTACCGAATAGGCGCAAGCGGGCTTGGGCGTTGGTGGGACCGTTTGTGCGATCGACTTCAAAGTCTGTGAGGGCTTCTAATTCTGTCCAGCTTAGGGGGGTCATGCGATTTTAGATTTTAGATTTTAGATTTTCGATTGGAGAATGGAAGACAGCGACTGCTTCCTGGCAATAATAGAACTTACGCACCAACTCTATCTGTAGGGTGGGCTGTGCGCGCACCTTACCCCTACCGATAGCGCATTCAACTATTTTTTGGTCTTAGTCGTGAATAAGATAGTTGGTTCTCAGTTAAAAAAAGCTTTGAGGACTGAAGTCCTCACTACAAACTTAACTACAATTAAGGCGACATTTGGGGAGGGGGTGGGGCGTCTTGAATTTTAGCCAGTGCTGCTTTCATTTCGGGAGTGGCTAGCAACTTTTGCGTATCTGCGATTAAACGATCGCCCCAGAGGTTTTCTTTGAGATATTCTACGGTAGCATAACGTTTGTCGAGTTTCAGAGCTGCTTCTCCCATCGCTAAGCCTTTTTCTTTGTCACCTTTGGTGTAGAATGCTACTGCTAGAGCTAGCATTGCTTCGGCGGCTTTGTCGTCGATCACGATCGCTTCTTGCCAGCGTTTGATGGCGCTATCAACATCTCCCATTTCGTATTTGACTAATCCGATATTGTTGACAGCAGGCCAAAGATTTTTTTCTAAAGCAAAGGCTTTTTCGTATTGGGCGATCGCCTGATCAAACCGCTTCAGCTTATAAAAAGCATTACCTAAATCAAATAATGCACCTGGAGTGTCTGGTTTGAGTTTTAATCCTGCTTGCAAATATTCAACTGCTTTCTCGTAGTTCGCTTTCCGAAAGTAAGCTTCTCCCAAGACAAATTTAATTGATGGATTTTCTGGCGACAGAGATTGAGCTTGCCCCAAAGCTTCAATGCCTTTGTCAAACTGTTCGACTTGAAGGTACAAGCTACCTAACAAAGTCCAAGTTTGAGCATTTTTGGGGGCTAACTGTGTGGCGAGTTCGGCTCTAGGTACCGCTAGTTGGTACTGCTGGAGTCTGGCTAGCTGGACGGCTTCTTCTGCAAGGCTCAAGGCCGTTTGTTCGAGTTGGGCCGAGTCGATTTGCAGGGTGTAAGGCAGGAGTGCCTGTGCCACAGCAGGCTGGGGCATTGCCCCCAAACCGAGTGCGAGTAGCAGAGATATTAAAGGAATGCGATTAGGCACTGTACAGCCCCAGAAAAAAATATAAGGGTTTCTCGATCGCCTATAATAACTCATATTTTTGAGTTTTGATATTGCTTCTTGACTCGCAACACTTTTGGGTTTTCATTTAAATATAGTAATCCTAAATGATTCAGATAAATTTGTAGGGGTATGCTAATAGTGCCTACCCCCTATCTATCGGGCAACCACGGGAGGATTGCCCCTACAATAATTATGCAAATGAATGATTTAGGATTGCTATACTTGTCAAATTATATTTACACTCAGGGTAGTCGTTTTTATTCACTGTTTTATAAACCACTGATCACCTCACTACAAATACGCAAAATGATGAGTTATTATAAACTTGACTGACTTGATAAATAACGCTTGGCGGTTGACAGTTAAATAGTTGCCCACTTGTGCTTTTCCTCATAAATAATAGTTAATTTTTACAGGTTGAGAAACGAGTTACTTCCTCACTAAAAACCTGGGAAATTCTTCATTTTTAGGAACTTGAATGAGTTAATAAACTCTGTTGAATTTTGTCTAACAATTGTGCTGCTGATAAGGAAGAAGGCAAAATTTTGGCAGATACTTCTTGCAGTAGAAAGTCGATCGCCTCGGATTCCGAATTTACAGCAGATCGATAATCCCAAACTAAAATTGGCAATTTTACTGCCATTTGGCGCAAGTTCGATAGCGCCTGCAGCATCGCAGTTGATTCTGAGGGCGCATCTCGCAAGCACAGCAAAACTAAGTCAACGCTTTGATATTGCAACTGCTGCAAAACTTCTGTCCAGCAGGGAGCGATCGACCCTCGAAATCCTGCGGTTTGGATGTACTGAATCAAAGCTTGAAGGTTGGGAGTAAAAAACTGGGAATTGGGGAGGGGAATCTCGGCATTTGTCGATCGATCGCAATGTTCCAATTCTCCCGTCGGGTTCCCCCCAGAAGAGGAGTGCAAATCGGGTAAAGTCGAAATGTCGGCAAATAAAATGCTGGGTTTCCAACTCATGCCCGCAGCAACTTGAATCACTTGCCACAAAGCACTTGGTACCAAACCGGTTGGTGAAGTTTCACTGTCGTCGGGACTGCGGGTAGCCAAACAGGGAAATACCGACAATCCTTTGACTTGATTTGCCAGTTGCGTAGTGGTGGGGTCTAAAGTCACTAACGGGAGAGAACCCAAATTTCGAGACCGACTTAACTGTTCGATAAAAGCTAAGGGGTTTTGCAGTTGACTTGTACCATCCAAGACGATCGCATCGGGCCGCCAAATTCTGGCCACGAGTTCTGCTTGGCCGAGGTCGTCTGCTTCTAAAACCCGGCAGTAGTTGGGGTTGAGCAGTAAAGCGGAACCTTGAGACGAACTGTTTTGCGGGCTGAGCCACAAAACGGTTAAAGAACTCCTTACTTTGGGGCTACTAGAATTACTGTGGCCGATCAAGTCTGCCAGCAGCCGCCGCAAAGCGGGTTCTTCCACCGGCAAGGTCAAAAAGCCTTCAGCTCTGTTGACACTAGCCCGTTCTTTCTCCCCTCTGGTGGCTGTGACGATCGCCGGAATCGATCGGGTATCCGGGTCACTCTTGAGCAGCGTCAGCACGTCCCAACCCGACAGCAGCGGCAGCAGCGGGTTGAGGAAAATCGCTTCGGGACTGAACCTGCGAGCTTTTTCTAGCGCTTCGGTGCCGGAACGGGCGACTATTACTTGGTAGCCCAAACCTGAGATGACGTTGGTTAAATCTTCGATATATTTGGGAACTGCTTCGACTATTAATACTAAACGAGAGCGAGAATTGGCGGTCAGAGTCGGATATTGGGGTTGTAATAATTCTTCCTCAACGGCTCCCGATGCGGGGACTTCTTCACTGCTGTTTCCCGGAGGATTTGGTGGCAGCAGCAGGGTAAATTGAGAGCCTTGGTTTTCTGAGGAAATAAACGAAACGTCCCCGCCGTGGAGCCGAGCTAGGCGTTGAGTCAGTACCAGTCCCAGTCCGGTTCCTTGAAAGCGGCGGGTGAGGGGGCTTTCTAGCTGTTGGAATTTCTGAAAGATCAGATGCTGTTTGTCGGCGGGGATGCCGATGCCAGTGTCCCAAACTTTGAATGCGATCCAGCCTTCCCAAACATTTACTTTCAGTCCGATTTTGCCGCCGAGTTCGGTGAATTTTAGGGCGTTGGAAAGGAGGTTGACGAGCATTTGCCGCAGTCGCAGTTCGTCGGCAATTAATTGGCTCAGTCCCGGTTCTATTTCGAGTGTAAATTCTATTTGGGCGGAGGGTTCTGCGTTTGCTGTGCCATCAGTTTTGCTTGGTTCGGGTGGTTTTTTTTCTTCTTGCTGTTGCAGTTGTTTTGCTTGTTCAAACGCTCTTTGGCAGGTTGATTCTATTTCGACTGCTTCGGGAATTAGTTCTAGCTGCCCGGTTTCCATCCGGGTCAAGTCTAATATATCGTTAACTATTGTCATCAAATGCCGCCCGCTTTTATGAATTAGTTTGGCGTAGCGTGTTTGGCGATCGTTGAGTTCTCCGATCAATTTATCTTTGAGGAGGCTGGACAAACCGAGGACGGCGGTGAGTGGCGTTTTTAGTTCGTGGCTGATGCAGGATAAAAATTCGTCTTTGAGTCGGTTGAGGTGGATTAAATCTGCGTTTTTCGCTGCTAGTTCTTTGGCGACTAAATGTTCTTCGGTGACATCTTGTCCCATTACTAAAATTAGCTTGTCTGAGAGCGGCTGTTTGACAAATTGCCAGATCCGTTCTTGACCTTTTTGTACGGGGCACTCGCAAATGTAGGTGTCTGGTTTGCCGGCCATGGGACACCAAGCTGGAGCGGTTAATGTTGAGGGGGAAGCAGCAGCGTACAGGGGCAGCGGACAACTGGTGGCTGCGGTTGAATCACGCGCGGCGAAGCTATCCCGCAGGGAATCGCCCGATCTACTTGCTCCTACTAGGCTCCTGCAGTCGGTGGTGATGCCCTCTAACTGCACGCTCTTGTATTCGCTTGTTAAATGGCTTGGTTTGCGGGGCGAGTGTTTACCCAAATTTGCTGCTGGTTCTGGAACTGGTTCTGGGCCAGCTCCCAGCAAAATCCGCCACGCTGCGTTTTGGCTGACTATTTGTGCGGTGGGGGTTTGCAATCTCAGGGGCAGGGGTAGTTTTTCCAGTAGTTCGACTAGGGAGTTCAGGTTTTCCGAAGGTTTCAATCCTGCTTCTAGAAAGCGCACTTGAGCGTCTAGGACCGTGGCGATGGCTTCGGAAATTGGTTTTTTTAATTCGATTTCTTTGACTGCTGTTCCCTGCTCTGTGAGGCTGCAGAGCGAGCTGCTGTTGAGTGCGGCGAATTGCAGCAGGCTCAGGTTGTCTAGCATTCCTAAGAATTGACCACTGGCATCTGTGAGGGCGATCGGAGTTTTGGGGGGGGTGTCGGCGGTTTGGCGGTTTGGCCGGGCTGGGGTGTTCTGTTCCTCTGTTTGCAGGTACTCCCAGAATTCGCTGACGCTCATAGCGGCGGGTAATACCCTGACTGGTTCGATCGCGATCGAGCTTTCTGACAAAGGTTGCTGCCCGTCGTTTGTGCGATCGGCTCCCCAAGCCCAAAGGCTGCGGAGGTACACTAATCCCAGCGGCTGTAGCTGTTCGTTGACTACTGCAACTCGATCGCAGTTGCAGGATCTGAAAATTGACTGCAGCGATGCTAGCACACCCGTTTGGCGGCACAGCGGCACTGGCTCGATAAAATTTTTGAGACTGGGGGTGGTGAGTGGCATAACAAACCTGAGAGTCTGCTCACGAGAGCAGTAATATTTTTGATGCTCAATGTAGCTGCGAATTTCTGTATCTTATTAGTTTTATATCAGTTCGCTATCAGGCTCCGTATCTGCACCGACACCGGGGAGTTCGATGCCTACGCCTGATTTGAGGCGACTAGCAATTATTTTAAGGCTTAAGCTTAATTGCAGAAATCACGCTCAGGGTGCTTGACACAAAAACCACGGAGTACACTTTGATTCTTCTTCCGGTAGAAGCGCATCACTTATTTTGCGGTTAAGATTGGTTAAAATAAATGTTGAGATGATTGTTAAAATGTTAAGTTTTTTGTAAAGGAGATATCAACTCTGAGCGATCCAGCACTTTCAGGCAACTTAGGTGGTGCACCTACAGCTTTGCTTCCTCAACTTTCTATCGGTATTTTTGTCCGCTCTGAGGAAATTGCAGCCTCTGCGATCGAGCTTTTGAGAGGCGAGCGCTATACTTTAATGCACATTAAGTCGGCAGTGGAGCTTTTGGGGTTCCTTAAGCACAATTATCACCTTGATTGTTTGGTTTTGGAGGTGGATGGGGATCTGCGATCGCTTCTGGGCAAGCTGCAAGAACGATCGATCTTTTTGCCTGCTGTGATTTTTTCGCCTCACGCGCAGGTAGATGGCAAGGCCGAAGCACCATTTTCAGATGGTTTTGAGGCGGCAGCCAGTACCGCCAACCAGAGTCGAGACGAAAGCTGTGCTTTTTTTTATCACCCTGCTGAGGTGCAACTGGCAATCGCTCGATCAAGTGAAATAGCTGCCGGTATCGATCGGGCGATCGCACAATTTCTGAAACTTTCAACTCCGGTTCCTGTCAATTACCAATCCGTAACGGTAGATGCGACAGCCCAATTGACTGCTCAAAGTTTGCTCAGCCGACAGCAGCGGCGGCTGGCGGAAAAATTACGGGAGCGATTAGGATACTTAGGTGTGTATTATAAAAGAAATTCCCAGATTTTTTTGAAAAATCTGTCGGGACCAGAGAAGCAAAAGTTTTTGGAGCAACTCAAGTCAAGTTATCGCGACATCGTTTTGAATTATTTTTCTCAAGATGCTGCGGTCAACAATCAAATAGATGAATTTGTGAATTTGGCTTTTTTTGCTGACGTTCCTGTGACTCAAGTTGTAGAAATTCACATGGAATTGATGGACGAGTTTGCTAAACAGCTAAAAATAGAAGGGCGCAGTGAGGAAATATTGCTTGATTACCGTTTGACCCTGATTGACGCGATCGCTCATATGTGCGAGATGTATCGGCGATCGATTCCGAAAGAAACCTCTCAAGGTAGAATGTAGAAGGGATTCGGCATAATTTAAGAAACAAAAGGTAGAAGGTAGAATCTAACAAAAAAGAAAGGAGCCGAGCAACGGCCGCGCGAGGGCGAGGCGGAAATTATTATAAAATAACAAAGAACAGCGGATTTAAGACAAATAACAACTACAACTAACATCTGACAACTAATACTCAACATTTAAAAAAGTTCATGAGTCCTCTGAAGAAAACCTACGTTCTGAAGCTGTACGTTGCGGGGAATACTCCCAACTCAGTGCGAGCTTTGAAAACCCTAAAGGACATCCTAGAACAAGAATTTCAAGGCGTCTACGCGCTGAAAGTCATAGATGTTCTCAAAAATCCTCAGCTAGCAGAAGAGGACAAAATATTGGCAACCCCGACGCTGGCAAAAATCCTGCCGCCGCCGGTGCGAAAAATTATTGGCGATTTGTCCGATCGTGAGAAAGTTCTGATAGGATTAGATTTGCTCTATGAAGAACTTCGCGAAGAAGACCTCAATTCATAAGATAATCAAGTGAGAGTCTGTCGATTTTAGATTTGAGACTTCGGTTTGGCGTGAAACGTTTGGCGAGCGCTAAGTCGAAGCATCGAGTCGCGCTTAGTCGAACGATTTTAGGTTTTAGATTTACTCAACAGATGAACCGGGGAGGTTGAACAAAAGTCTAAAATTTTCATCTTTCCACGACAGAAGTACGTGGCACGGTATCGGTTTTTGAGCGGGGTTATTAGTCACCAGTCAGCAGTCATTAGTTATTGAGCAAGAGCCAAAACTAAAAGCTGGGTACAAAGACTCATGATCGGCGGTTAATGAGTGACAACTAAAGAATACTGAGAGTTGACAAAAATCGACATGAATGAAATTAGTCAAACGGTTAAACGAGAAGGATTGGTAACGGCAGGAGTTGAAAAAATTCGCACGATGATTGAGGGTTTCGATGACATCAGTCACGGCGGAATGCCGCTCGGCAGAACCACCCTAGTCAGCGGCACATCAGGAACGGGAAAAACTTTATTTGCCGTACAATTTCTCTATAATGGAATTACCCATTTTGACGAAGCTGGAGTGTTCGTAACTTTTGAAGAATCTCCCACAGATATTATTAAAAATGCTTGCAGTTTCGGTTGGGATCTGGCACAGTTAATCGAGGAAGGCAAGCTATTTATTTTGGACGCTTCCCCCGATCCGGAAGGTCAAGATATCGTAGGAAATTTTGATTTATCAGCCTTAATCGAGCGAATTCAGTACGCCATTCGTAAGTACAAAGCCAAGCGGGTTTCAATAGATTCTGTTACCGCCGTATTTCAGCAGTACGACGCCGCATCGGTGGTGCGCCGAGAAATTTTTCGCTTAGTTGCGCGCCTCAAACAAGTCGGAGCAACTACAGTTATGACGACGGAACGGGTGGAAGAATACGGCCCGGTGGCTCGGTTTGGAGTGGAAGAGTTTGTGTCGGATAATGTGGTGATTGTTCGCAACGTATTGGAAGGAGAACGTCGCCGCCGCACCATCGAAATTTTGAAGTTGCGCGGTACAACTCACATGAAGGGTGAATATCCTTTTACTATGACTAATGACGGAATTAATATTTTCCCATTGGGGGCGATGCGATTAACTCAAAAGTCTTCAAACGTGCGGGTTTCTTCAGGTGATAAAACTCTCGATGAGATGTGCGGTGGCGGCTTCTTCAAAGACTCGATTATTTTGGCTACGGGTGCAACGGGAACCGGCAAAACTCTGTTGGTGAGCAAGTTCTTGCAGAATGCTTGTATGAACGGCAATCGGGCGCTGCTGTTTGCGTATGAAGAGTCGCGCGCTCAGTTGTTCCGCAATGCTTATTCTTGGGGCATTGATTTTGAGGAAATGGAACAGAAAGGAATGCTAAAGCTGCTGTGTACTTACCCGGAATCTGCCGGTTTGGAAGACCACTTGCAGACTATTAAATCAGAAATTGCTGAGTTCAAACCTTCTCGAATTGCTATAGACTCGCTGTCTGCCTTAGCTAGGGGTGTCAGCAATAATGCTTTCAGGCAATTTGTGATCGGAGTGACAGGTTTTGCGAAGCAGGAAGAAATAACCGGCTTTTTTACGAATACAAGCGACCAGTTTATGGGTTCTAATTCGATTACCGACTCCCATATTTCTACGATTACTGACACGATTATTATGCTGCAGTATGTAGAGATTCGAGGAGAAATGTCGCGGGCAATTAATGTGTTTAAGATGCGCGGTTCGTGGCATGACAAAGGAATTCGGGAATACACAATTACTGAAAGAGGCCCACAAATTAAAGATTCGTTCCGTGGTTACGAACGGATTATCAGCGGTTCTCCGACTCGGATTACTATTAATGAGAAGAGTGAGCTATCGCGGATTCTCCAGGGTGTGCAAGGTCAAGACGATGAGGATATTTGAGAGTTGGCAGTAATTCATCGTTGTTAAAAGTAAGTTGGGTTGAGCTAGGAAACCCAACTTTTTTAATTTTTTAATTTGAGGAGTTTGGGAAGATTGATAGCAACCGCGACAATGTTTTACAGGTTCTTAATTGCGGAAATAGGAGTTCTTATTGCCTCTATAACCCAATACCTATAGTTTTTACACAGCAACAATAACTTTGGCCAAATCCAATACCCTGGCGATCGTAAATCTCTTGAATTGTGCTTGGAAAGCAAATACTTGCTGTATGATCAAACTCAGCTCGATTGGTAAACAGGTAACCTTGCTGGTGTTAAAGTTATACTAGGAGTGTATTCTCCTGAACTAGGTTGGATTCATCGCCATCGATGTATTCCCATTGCCGAAAAAACTGGATTGATTTTGCCCGAAGAGCAAATGGATTTTAGAGCAAGCTTGGCAATATCAGCAGTGGCTAGCAGCAGGACTAATTCTGCCTAATATCGCGGTGAATCTGTCGGCACGTCAACTCAGCCAACCGACTTTCATCGCTAAGAGCGATCGCATCCTTGAGCGCACCCAGATGAAGCCGAAATATCTAGGGCTAGAGATTACCGAAACGACAATGATGCTTAATTTTGACATTACATACAATGTTTTAAGCCAATTATCAAAGCGTGGTATTGGGATTTTAGTGGATGATTTTGGACCTGACTATGCTGCTTTTAACAAGTTGAAAAATTTTCTGATGAAGTCGCTCAAAATTGATCTTTCACTTGTCCGCGATTTAGCCAGCCTTCCGAGCGTTCGAGCGCGGAATTCACAAACCCATAGTTGTAATCCCAGATGGCTTAAATCGAGCACAATTGCCGAAGGAATGGAAACCCCAGCGCAATGGGAATAGTTACAAGCTAGCGCCTAGGAAATTCGGCTGCATTATATGTTGAGGAAGACGGCTATTGCTGAGTTTGCAATTCAATTAATCCGATATCCTGAATTGTTGTCCACCACTATGTGGGATCATCAATCCTCCCTCATAAAAGCGCGCCAAAGTCTTATAATTAATTTAATGCTCGTGTCGATCAAATGACTAAAAATTTTTTCTTACGGAATAATATAAAAGTGTTTGGACAAGGCACCCAGACGATGATGTTTGCTCATGGATTTGGGTGCGATCAAAATATGTGGCGTTTCGTAACACCGGCTTTCGAGAAAGACTACAAAATCATCCTATTTGATTATGTAGGTTCGGGACAGTCTGATATTAGTGCCTACAGTTATGAACGGTACAGCGACCTCAATGGCTATGTTCAGGATGTCCTCGATATTTGTAAAGAATTGGCGTTGACGGATGTGATTTTTGTCGGTCATTCGGTCAGCAGTATGATCGGCCTTCTGTCCTCAATTCAAGCTCCTAATTACTTTAATCGCCTGATTTTCGTAGGGCCTTCACCCTGCTACATCAATGATTTACCAAATTATTACGGAGGGTTTGAGCGCAAAGATATTGAGGATCTCCTCGATATCATGGAGAAAAATTACATTGGTTGGGCAAGCTTTCTGGCGCCAATGGTGATGCAGAATCAGGATCGTCCTGAGTTAAGTGAGGAACTTGAGACAAGTTTTTGCTCTACCGATCCGGTGATTGCAAGTCGCTTTGCCGAGGTAACTTTTTACTCTGACAATCGCAGTGATTTACCCAAGGTATCAGTACCTTCACTGATATTGCAATGCGCTGATGACGTGATTGCTCCCACCGAGGTAGGGGATTACCTTCAGCGCCACCTACCTAAAAGTACGCTACGGCTGATGAAAGCTACGGGACATTGCCCGCACCTGAGTCATCCACAAGAGACGATCGAGATGATGAAGGAGTATTTGAGTGTACCTCATACTACCTGATTTGTATGGCAAACATGACCTACCAGATAGACGAGCTACTCAACACGTCACCCTGTGGATTCCTCTCGTTTGCTGACGATGGTACGATCGTAATGGTCAACGCCACATTACTGCAATTACTCGGATACGAAACCGATGAACTGCGGGAACGCAAAATGGACTCCATTCTGTCAATGGCCAGCCGGATTTTTTTTCAAACCCATTTCTTCCCCCTGTTGAAGCTCGACGGTAAAGTAGAGGAAATTTACTTCTCATTAAGGTCAAAGCAGGGTAGTGATATACCTATGCTGATCAACGCTGTGCGTCGGGAGAAGGGGGGAAGCTTCGTCAACAATTGCATCTTGATCTGTATCCGCCAGCGTATCCTATACGAAGGTGAAATTATTAAAGCCAAAAAAGCAGCAGAGGCAGCTATTCTCGCCCAAAAGCAAGCGGAAATTGCTCTGCGGCAACAGTACGACAAGGCTATATTACTTCAAGAGATTACTCAACACATCCGTCAATCTCTTGATTTGTCTACAATTTTTGAGATTGCTTCGCAGGAGATTCGCCTGTTTCTGGATGCCGAGCGCGTTGGCATATTTAAGTTCGATCCTGACAGTAAATTTGGATATGGTGAGTTTGTTTCAGAATCCGTAGGCGAAGGATGTAAATTGGTAAGCCGAAATCAATTTAACGACCCGTGTGGTGGTGAACAAGGTCCTGATTCATATAAAGAATGGAGAATGCAGGTAGTTGAAGATATCAATAAGATTGACCTTCAACACTGTTGCCGCGCTCTTTGGAAACAATTTCCGGTTCGGGCTAATTTAGTTGCGCCGTTGCTCAATGGACAAGATTTGTGGGGGTTGTTATGTATTCATCAATGTTCTGCTCCTCGGCAATGGGAAGAATTTGAAGTTGACCTTGTTAAACAAATTGCTAATCAGTTAGCGATCGCCATTAAGCAAGCGGATATTTTTCAGAAGTTACAGAAGGAATTGGCAGAAAGGCAGCAGGCCCAAGCGCGCATGAGAGAAATTAATCAGCAACTGGCACTCTCTAACGAAGAACTAGCCCGCGCTACTCACCTCTTAGAACAAGTGGTAAATATTGATGGGTTAACTCAAATTGCTAATCGCCGCTGTTTTAATGACCGCTTAGAGCATGAATGGCAGCGGCTATACCGGGAACAAAAACCTATTTCTCTTTTGTTGTTTGATGTGGATTATTTCAAACGTTATAATGATTGCTACGGTCATCAAATGGGGGATGATTGTCTGTTCAAACTTGCTCAGACTGTGCAAGAGGTGGTGTACCGTCCAGCGGATTTGGTGGCGCGTTACGGCGGAGAAGAATTTGCCATCATTTTGCCTAATACTGATCTTGAAGGAGCGAGTTCGGTGGCCCAACGGATTCACGCTGCTATTCAAGCTTTACATATTCCTCACAAAACCTCTGATGTGAGCGATGTAGTTACTATTAGTATGGGTATCGCCAACTTGATTCCGATTTCGGAACTATCATCGGTTGACTTAATTGCGATCGCCGATCGTTCACTGTACCGTGCTAAGGAACAGGGGCGGAATCAGTCCGCGATAGGCGACTACAGGGGCGATTCGATTTTTGACACTGGCGCTTAAATCACAATAATTGAGACCGAGGGTAAAAATTTGTCCCCGGTCTCTCAAAATCAGTCATTTTATAAATTTAAATAAGTACGGAGCTATTTGAAAACTCCGCTCCGACCGTCGCAGAATTTCCAGAGCCAGCCGACCTGCTCAACCAGTTGAAAGCCAGACGTCAAAAGTCCGGCGCAAACTTGGCAGATATGGAGGGGGTTTTGGAGATACTTGGAACAGATGGGAGCGAAATTTGAGCGGAAAATAGGAGTATCGGTAATACAATTAACCTGAAACCCTTACTCCACAAAATAAATATAAAATGAGCACGGAGGGATTTGAACCCCCGACCCTCAGGACCGGAACCTGATGCTCTATCCACTGAGCTACGTGCCCTCGACTTTTTAGAGTATAACACGTCTTGCGGAAAATGGCGAGTGCCGATCGCAAATTTCCTGGCAGGCCTCCAAACCGCTTGACCCATGCGGATTAAACTCGCCCGTGCGATCGAATATCAGCCTATTCTCGCAGGCAGAGACTGCAACTTTTAGCTAAATGGTAACAATAATACGACAATGGGTAAAATAATAGACTTTAATCGAGCAAACATTAGGTTCACATTCGATCGGGGTCGAGCATCTACCACAGCTAAAATAGCCCGCATCAATTCCTCCTAGCTAAGCGGCAGTAAATAAATGGTGCTGCTGTTAATACAGATTCTGCAAAGACGGTTGTAGACTAAGTTCACCAAACCCCTCAATCTTATGGTTGCTAAAATTTTAGACCAATTACCGCTGCGAACTGTTCTCATAGTTCCATTTGTATTGCAAATCGTGGGAACCGTGGGACTCGTAGGATATCTGTCTTTTAGAAACGGACAAAAAGCAGTTAATAACCTTGCCAGTCAGTTAATGAGTGAGGTGAGTTTGCGTGTCGAGCAAAACCTGCAAGTTTACCTGACTACTCCCCATCAAATCAATCAAACCAAGCTGGATGCTGTCAAGCTCGGCTTGTTAAAGATGGAAAAATTATCAGCTTGGGAGAAATATCTTTGGCGGCAAGTACAATTATATCCATATATCTATTTTACCTCCGTTGGCAACGATAAGGGAGATTATAGAGCCGGTGAACAACTCTCTAACGGCTCCCGAATCATTAATGTGATAGAAACATCTACTGGGTTAAATTTTGATTCTTACAATACGAACGCTCTCGGCGATCGCACTACAATTACCACCCTGGCCAAAAACTATGATCATCGGCAACATCCTGCGTACCGAAAAGCCGTAAAAGTCGGCAAACCTACTTGGAGTTCGGTTTTTGTTTCCTTACTAGAGCCGACATTACTTATCAGCGCTCTCCAACCCGTATACAGCGAAAAAAATCAGCTAGAAGGAGTCTTATTTACTGCCTTCCGTCTCGACCATCTTGGGAGATTTCTCAACAGTCTCAAAGTTGGCAAATCCGGTCAAACATTTATTATAGATCGCCAGGGAACTTTGTTAGCAACTTCCACAACAGAAAAACCATTTCGCACTAAAGGTAATGAAAGACAACTGTTTAAAGTAGAACAAAGCAGCAACCCTTTTACTCGTTCGACAGCTAAATATTTAACTGCCAACTTTAAAAATTTAGACCAAATTAAAAAATCCGAGTTATTGAGCTTTGAAATAGATGACAAGCGACATTTTTTAAAAGTCTTGCCGTTCCAAGACGGCAAAGGTTTAGACTGGCTGATTGTCGTAGTTGTTCCCGAAGCAGATTTCACCAAAGAAATCGATGCCAATACCCGCACAGCGGTTTTACTTTGTTTCGCAGCTTTAGGAGTAGCTGTGGCGATTGGCATTCTGACTTCTCAGTGGGTGACAAATCCTATTCTGAGCTTAAATACAGCAGCAAAAAATATTGCTAAAGGTGAATGGGATAAAACAGTACAAGGCGAACGTTCTGACGAATTGGGGGAATTAGCAAAGTCATTTAACAGCATGGCTCAACAACTGCAACAATCTTTTGAAACTTTAGAAAATAGAGTACAAGAGCGGACGACAGAATTGGCTGTAGCTAAAGACAAAGCGGAAGTAGCAAATCAAGCTAAAAGCACCTTTCTGGCTAACATGAGCCACGAATTGCGATCGCCTCTCAATGCAATTCTCGGCTTTTCCCAACTGATGACTCGCAGCCAAACTCTATCCCCCGAACATCAAGAAAATATTAGCATAATTAGGAGCAGCGGAGAACACCTCCTTACCCTGATTAATAACGTGCTGGATTTATCTAAAATTGAATCGGGCCGCACCACCCTCAATCCCCATAAAATCGACCTCTATCGCCTGCTAAACGACTTGGAAGATATGTTTCAACTCAAAGCAGATGACAAGCACTTGCAGTTGGTTTTTGACCGCAGCCCCGATGTGCCACAATACATAGAAACTGATGATTTAAAGTTGCGGCAAATCTTAATTAATCTGCTCAATAACTCTCTTAAGTTTACCGATGAGGGCGGTATAGCGGTCAGAGTTGGGAAGCAGCCATTCGGCAAAAATCAGCAGGCAGAAGGCGGAAACTTTGAGCAGTCGGAAGTATCAAAAAATACAAAAAGTTCCGCTATGAATGGTGTTAAAATATCTCAAGTCAGTCCGTCCAGCAACCAGATTATTGCAAAGCCAGATGACGATGCAGCTTCTACCTGTTCCTTCTTCCTTCATTTTGAAGTCGAGGATACTGGTTCCGGTATTGCTACCAATGAATTAGACGATATTTTTGAACCTTTCGTGCAAACCAAGACAGGCAAAGATTCGCAAGAAGGTACTGGCTTGGGATTGCCCATCAGTCGCAAATTTGTGGAATTAATGGGCGGCGAAATGAGCGTCTGTTCTGCTGTTGGTAAGGGAACTAATTTTAAGTTCAACATTCAAGTTATTGCGGTCGCTGCGGCTGATATTGAAAGCCCAAAACCGAGCCGGAATGTTATAGCCCTGGTTCCCAACCAACACACCTATCGAATTTTGATAGTAGACGATAAACAGCTCAACCGTCAACTGTTAATTAAAATCCTCTCTCCTCTTGGTTTTGAACTAAAAGAAGCTACTAACGGTCAAGAAGCTATTGAGATTTGGGATAGTTGGGAACCGCATCTAATTTGGATGGACATGAGAATGCCTGTGATGGACGGCTACGAAACTACGCAATACATTAAAGGTACTATTAAAGGTCAAGCTACTGCAATTATTGCGCTGACAGCAAGCGTTTTGGAGGAAGAACGAGCAGTTATTTTGTCGGCGGGCTGCGATGCTTTTATGAGGAAGCCTTTCCGGGAAGCCGATATTTTTGATGCGATGCACAAACATATCGGAGTGCGCTATATTTATGAAGAGCTGGGTTTAACTAATTTATCGGCAATCAAAGAAGGCGATCGCGCTATGAGTGCGGCTGATTTCGTAAAATTGCCTGATTCACTGGTAGCTGATTTAAAGCTAGCAATACTGAATGCAGATATGGATTTAATTGATACCTTGATAGAGCAAATTCGATTAAAGGATGCAGTAACGGCAGGTGCGATCGCAAATTGTATGGAAAATTTTGAGTACGACAAAGTTTTAAAGCTAATATCTCAAGCAATATCACATGAATAACGACATTCCTAGCACCGATCGCGGTAATATTTTAGTAGTTGATGACACCCCAGCTAATTTGCGGCTGCTAGCCGGAATTTTGAACAGCAAGGGCTATAAAGTGCGCCCGGTACCTAGCGGCGAGTTAGCGCTTTCGGCGGCAAAAGGTATGCCTCCCGATTTGATTTTGCTGGATATTATGATGCCCGAAATGAATGGATATGAAGTGTGCGAAAAAATCAAAGCTGATGAACTAACTTGCGACATCCCGGTGATTTTTATTAGCGCGATTAATGACGTACTTGATAAGGTCAAAGCCTTTGCTGTGGGCGGGGTAGATTATATTACCAAGCCCTTTCAGGTGGAAGAGGTTCTAGTGAGGGTAGAAACCCATTTAGCAATATGCCAGTTGCGAAAAAAACTTCAACAGAAAAACAATGAACTTACAGTTACTTTAGACCAACTGCAAGCTACTCAGAATCAATTAGTGCAATCGGAAAAAATGGCTGCGTTAGGACAACTGATTGCGGGCATTGCTCACGAAATTAATACGCCGTTGGGGGCGATTCGGTCGTCTATTGGAAATATTACCAGCTTTTTGGATAACAATCTAGAAAGGTTGCCAGTTTTTTTTAAAGAACTGTCAGCAGAACGCCAGCAAGATTTCTTGCGTTTGATGTACAGTTCTAGCCAACAAAATTACTCTTTATCTACTAGAGAAAAACGAGTTTTAAAAAAAGACGTGAAGCAGCAACTAGAGTCGGAAGGCATTGACAATTATGACAGCCTTGCTAGCATTTTAGTCAATATCGGATTGCAAGGAAATCTGCAAGAATTCTTGTCGTTGCTCAAAGATCCTGACAGCGAAAATATTATCAAAACAGCCTACGACTTTGCTAGCATTCACAGAAGCGCCCGAACCATCGCTACCGCTACTGAACGCGCTGCAAAAGTCGTCTTTGCCCTGAAAAATTATGCGCGTTACGATATAAATGGGGAAAAAATACAAGTGAATATTACGGATGGACTTGAAACTGTATTAACTCTTTATCAAAACCAAATCAAGCAGGGTGTGGAAGTTGTCAGAAACTATCAAGATCAATTGCCTGTGGTACTGTGTTATCCCGACGAACTCAATCAAGTTTGGACAAATTTAATTCACAATGCCTTACAAGCGATGGACAATCAAGGAACTTTAACAATTGACGTGGTACAACAAGATACCAGCGTCTTGGTAAAAATTAGTGACAGCGGTAAAGGGATGCAACCAGAGATTATTCCAAAAATTTTTGAGCCTTTTTTTACTACCAAACCTGCGGGAGAAGGCAGCGGGTTGGGGCTGGATATTGTCAAAAAAATAATGGAAAAACATCAGGGTAAAATTGATGTGGAGTCGATGCCCGGTAAAACAGCATTTACCGTGTCTTTGCCGATTAATTTAACTGAGTAGGTAAAGCGCCGGAGACTGAAGTCGGGGGCGAAAATTTGCAGTCTACCCGCGCAGAATGTAGAATTTGGAAAACGGTGTGCTGCCCATGGGGTGCACCCTGCCACACTAAAGAAGGAAACTAGCGATGTCTAAATCAGCAATTTTGTGTGTGGACGATGAAGTAGGAGTGTTGGAAAGTCTTGAAATTGAACTGCAACAGGCATTTAACGGTAAATATCTTTGCGAATTTGCTGAAAGTGCTTCCGAAGCCCTGGAAATTATTGAAGAGCTATGTGAAGCTGAGGTTAACATTTTAGTAATTGTCTCTGATTGGTTGATGCCCGGAATGAAAGGAGATGAGTTGCTGATTAAAATTCATCAAAAATATCCGCAAATTGTGACAGTGATGCTGACAGGACAAGCAGACCAAGAAGCAATAGAGCGCACAAAAAGTCAAGCAAATCTTCATGCTTTCATAGAAAAACCTTGGCAAAATCAAGAATTAATTGAAGCGATTAAGTCTGGTCTAGCAAATTTATGAAAAAACCAGTGATTATTTGTGTCGATGATGAGCAGACTATACTCGATAGTCTGGAAATAGACCTGCTAAAAGCCTTTGAAGATAAATATTTAATTGAAACGGCCCAAAGTGGCGAAGAAGCTTTAGAGTTGCTGTCCGAACTTTTAGCAGAACAGTATGAAGTTCCTTTGGTGATTTCGGATCATATCATGCCTAGTATGAAAGGAGACGAACTATTAAGGAGCGTTCATGCTATCTCGCCGAACACTCTCAAGATCATGCTGACGGGGCAAGCTGATTTGGATGCGGTAGCCAATGCTATTAACTATGCTAAATTGTACCGATATATACCTAAACCTTGGCAATGTGATGACTTAAAATTAACTGTAACTGAGGCAATATATAGATATTTTCAAGATAAAGAATTAGCTGAAAAACAAAGAGAACTTCAGGAAATGAATCAGGAGTTGATAAAATTAAACCGCAAGCAGGCGATGCTGATTGCCAAACTCCATGAAAACGAAAGTCGCTTGACACAGTATCTAGAAGCTATGCCATTGGGCGTGTGTGTACTTGATGCAAACGGGCAATCTTTTTACGCTAATCAGAAGGCGCGGGAGGTATTTGGCAAAGGCACTGTGCCACATATTAATTCAGAGCAAAAAGCAGCTATTTATCAATTCTATAAAACCGGGACTAATCAGAGATGCCCAGTGGAAGAATTGCCAATTATGCGGGCACTTAGGGGCGAAAATGTGCGGACTGAGGGTGTAGAAATTCGTACAGCTAATAAAATTACTCCTGTAGAGAGTTGGGCAACTCCAATTTATGATTCTACAGGCGACATTTCCTATGCGATTATTGCTTTTAGTGACATAACTGAACGCAAGGAAGCTGAAGCGGCGTTAATTCAAGCTGAAGAGAAGTATCGCGGGATATTTGAAAATGCTCTAGAAGGTATTTTTCAGACGACTCCGGACGGACATTTTATCAGTGCGAATCCTGCTCTGGCGGAAATTTACGGCTACGATTCCGCATCAGAATTGATAGAAAGTATTAATGATATTCAGCAGCAATTGTACGTGGAACCTAACCGCCGTCAAGAGTTTCTGGCGCTGATGAAACAGCACGGTACTCTGTGTGAGTTTGAGTCTCAGGTTTACTGTCGAGATGGCAGCATTATCTGGATTTCTGAGTATGCGCGCACCGTTTATGATGCTAACGGTGAAGTGCTTTACTATCAGGGTTTTGCTAAGGATATTAGTTTGCAAAGACAGGTAGAAGTAGAACGAGTCAGGTTTACTAATGATTTAGAAAAAGCTTTGGCAGCCGAAGAAAAGTTAAATGAGGCACTGTCAGAAAACGAAAGTCGATTGACTCAATTCCTGGAAGCGATGCCAGTGGGAATATTTGTTGTCGATGGTAAGGGGAAACCTTTTTACATGAATTCTTGGGGGGAAAGGATACTAGCCCAAGGTTTAATTTTTGATGGGGGTACTGACCAATTTCCTGAAGCTTATCATTTTTACGACGCTGCAACTAATCAATTGTATCCGAGGGATAGCCAACCGATTGTTCGGGCGTTGCGGGGAGAATTTGTGCGTATGGACGATCTAGAAGTTCATGGGTCGGATCGGATTGTGCCGATCGAGGTTTGGGCGACTCCAATCTACGACGAACGGAAAAACATAGTTTACGCGATCGCCGCTTTTCAAGACATCACGGAACGTCTAGAGGTAGAAACCGAACGCCGCCAATTCACAGACGAGTTACAAAAAGCTTTAGCAGCAGAAGAAAATTTAACAGATGCTTACGGGCGGTTTGTGCCGCACGAATTTCTCCACTTTCTGGGATATGAAAGTATTCTGGAAGTCAAATTAGGCGATCAGGTACAGAAAGAAATGTCGGTGCTGTTTTCAGATATCCGCGATTTCACTTCTCTTTCTGAAAGGATGAATCCCGAAGAGAATTTTCAATTTATCAATGGTTATTTGTCGCGAATGGAACCGGCAATTACTAATAATTTTGGGTTTATTGATAAATACATGGGCGATGCGATTATGGCGCTGTTCGATGGCAGTGCGGATGATGCTGTGAAAGCTGGAATTGCAATGCTAGAAGAGCTTAATGAGTATAATATTAGTCGCAATCGACCCGATCGCCCGCCGCTGCAAATTGGCATAGGAATCAATACGGGTTCTTTGATGTTAGGCACGGTTGGTGGCCAAAGTCGGATGGACAGCACAGTGATTAGCGATGCGGTAAACTTAGCCTCTCGTGTGGAAACTTTGACAAAAGAGTATGGAGTTTCCATGTTAATTACTCACCATACTTTTATACAGTTGAACGATATTTATGATTTTAGGTTGATCGATCGCGTAGCAGTTAAAGGCAAATCGCGAATGGTAACAATTTATGAAGTATTTGCGGCCGATCCGCCAGAGTTACGACAGAAAAAGTTAGAGACCAAGACAATCTTTGAGCAAGCTTTGGTACTCTACAATAGTGACAAGTGTGTCGAAGCTAAAAGATGGTTTTCGGCCTGCTTGGAAATCAACCCTAATGATAAGGTAGCTCAAATTTATCTGCAGCGGTGTCTGAAAGAAGCGATCGCTCCTGCATAATACCATTTGAGAGTTTAGATTTGAGAATAGGGAATGACTTATGCCATAAGAGTTGGGAGTTTACCTACAGTTGTATTCTTTTTGGAAACTGGTATAATCATTGTTTAGACAGGCAGGGAAACGCAAACTATGGTTTCTTGCTGCGGCAAACTTTCTATTTTAAATTCTCCTCCGTGTAATTCTACAAGTAGTTGAACAATCGCCAGGCCCAATCCCAAACCTGCTTGTTGGTAAAGTTTGCGATCGAACTGCCTGTAAGCTTCTAGCTGTGCAATCTGATCGGTAGTCATGCCGCGGCCTTGGTCTTTGACAGACAGAATAAAAGTCTGATTTTCGACGAAAGTGCTTAATAAAACAGGCGTTCCTTCTAAAGAAAATTTGAAGGCATTGTCCAATAGTTCTTCAACAATTTTTGCGAGTCTGACAGAATCAATAGCAACCGAGGAATCTTGCAAGTTTAATTGTAAATCGTCTGTTCTATTCGCGTGTTTTGCTTGCTGGCGCGCTTTTTGACTCAGCAAAGATTTTACACAGCTAAATTCGCTGTTACGCATCTCCTTTAACAGTTCGGGATTTGTAGCTGCTATCTCCAGTTCTGCATACAGCAAAAAGTTTTGAATGAGTCGATACAAGCGATGACCAGAAGTTTGAATTTGACCAATCATCTCTAAGATATCTGCTTCCTCTAAGACCTGATATTCTGACAAAATCAGCTCAGAAAAACCCAGAATTGCATTCAAAGGAGTCCGCAATTCGTGGGGCAGCGACATACTAATATTAGTGCGTAATTCGTCTAGCGTCTTTTGAGATTGTCGGCTAATTGTTTTTTGTTTCTCAAGTCTAATAGCAATGGCTTTTAGCAGTTCTTGCGGCGTACATGGCTTAGTAATGTAATCGTCAGCTCCCAGTTCCATGCCCGTGCGAATGTCAACTTTATCGGCTTTTGCTGTGAGGAAAATAAACGGAATTGTGGCAGTCAAGGGTTCCGAACGCAAAGCTTTGAGGACGCCGTGACCGTCTACTTCCGGCATCATCATGTCGCACAAAATTAAATCAGGGATTTGTTCGATCGCCAATTTGATGCCGAGTTTGCCGTTAATTGCTCCTATTCCTTCAAAATTCTCGGCTTCCAGCAACTCTAAAATATTCTCTCTAATCGCTTCTTCGTCTTCTATTACCAAAATCTTAGCCATGGTGATAGCTCCTTTTAGTTAGTAGTTTGTGGGATAAATCTGGGTTCAGATACTTGATAAGTTTGTTTGTTAGAGAGTTAATTAATCGTTAAATTACGGATATGTATAGTTGATGATTCAGTTGTTATTGATGGGGAGGGCAAATTAAAGGCAAGGTAATAGTGAAAGTTGTGCCTTTTCCTTCTTGACTATCGATCGCCAGTTTTCCGCCGTGAAGTTCCACAGCCCTCTTCACAATTGCTAAACCGAGACCTGTTCCCGAAATAGTGCCGACATTTGGAGAGCGGTAAAAAGTTTCTAATATCCGCTCTCGATCGGCTTGGGGAATGCCGATGCCCTGGTCTTGAACTTGGAACACAGCTTCGTTGTTTTGACAGTTGAGATGCAAAGAAACTGGACTGCCTACGGGGGAATATTTGATGGCATTTGAGAGGACATTTCCCAAAATTTGCTGCAACAGTTTTTCATCCATTTGAGCCTCGCAGTTGCCACCTTCATATTGAAAGGCGATCGGGTGTTGGTTGCTGTCGTTGAGCTGCTGCTCTTCTACCAGTTGACGGCAAAATTTTTCGAGGTTTAAGGAAATCGGTTGAAACTGCAAAGTATTGGCTTCGATTTTGCCAATTACGAGGATATCTTCTAATAACTCTGTCATGCGTTTAATTGCTAATTGAATCCGCACAAAATGAGTAGATTTTTTATCTTGGGCCCACTGAGAACTGTAATCTTGCAGCAATCCAGCGGAAAATTGGATGGTTGTCAAAGGTGTGCGGAACTCGTGGGAAACCATTGTGACAAATTTAGCTCGCAGTTCTGAAAGTTCCTTTTCTCGTGCGAGGGCTTTGAGAATTTCCGCTTCTGCTCGTTTGCGATCGCTAATATCACGGGCTTCCGCTATCAGCAGCAAAATTTTTCCTGTCTCATTTTTAACAGGTTTCAGTGAGAAATCAACTGTCATGATTTGACCACTTTTGCCTAACAAGTCGATTTCGCTGCGGAAAAACTCGCCGCGACTTGCTTTGCCGATCGCGCATTGCAATTGTTCGGAAACCTGTGGCGACTGGGCCCAAATCGCCATTTCCCAAATCGGGCGGCCGACAATACCCTCCGATCGCAATCCGGCAAAATCGAGGGCTGTCTCGTTGACTTCCAGCACAATTCCTTCGGGAGTCAGCAGCTTGGTTAGCTGAAACGACGAGTCAAAAATCGCCCGAAAGCGGCGCTCGCTTTCCCGCAGCATTTGAAATGTTTGAGAACGTTCGATCGCATAGCGGATCGTCCGCACTAATAATTGAGTAGTAATTTGACCTTTAACAATATAGTCTTGAGCTCCCAAGCGAACTGATTCGAGGGCGATCGCCTCATCATCCAAGCCTGTCATTACCACCATTGGCACATCAGGAGCAACTTCTCGCAGGCGAGTTAGCGTTTCCAAACCGCGGCTGTCGGGCAAAGAAAGGTCGAGCAAAACGACATCAAAGGGTTGTTTACACAGTTGTGCGATCGCCTCATGCAGGAACTCAACAGACACCAGTTCCCACTCGACGCCCACAGATACTTCTAACAGTTCTGCAAGTAAATCAGCATCAGCAGGATTGTCTTCTACTAACAGAATCTTAATCCACATAGCTTAGACGTTTTTGACTGTAAAATTTTTACTCTACCAATCTTAGGTTAAACTTTTTTGCTTTCCCTTGCCATTTTCAACTTGAAAATTATTATTTGGGAACTGTCACCACCACCAGCCACCAATCCTCAATCCATCTCACCAGCTTAGCGACTTGACTAAAATCGATAGGCTTAGTGATGTAGCACCGGGCTGACAGGGCATAAGACTTGAGAATCTCTTCATCGGCTATGGATTTTGTCATAATTACCACCGGAATCATTTTTAACTTGAGTGCTGAATTAATTTATATCAATATTTACCAACTGTTTTTTTATACAAAATTAAGTCCAGCAGAATTAAATCGGGACGCAAACCCTAACAGAAAAGCCTTCTTTATTCAATAAATTTATTGCTATTACCATATTTCCTACTCTTATGCAAATTGTTAAAGATTGACTGGTAGCCAGCTTTTATAAACCCCATTCAGCCTCGCTGAGCAAATCATCCACCAGCATAATTTCCTAGGTTAAAAAATTTTAGAGCATTCATAAGCAAAGCATCTGTTCGTTTAATTTAGAGGAAGTTTGACGACTGCCAGCCAGAATTCCTCGATTAACCTCACTACTTTAGTAAATTCTACGAAGTCTACCGGTTTTGTTATGTAACAGTTGGCGTGGAGCGAGTATGACTTAAAAATATCTTCGGGAGCTGCTGAAGTGCTGAGAATCACTACAGGAATTAATTTTAACTTTGGGTCAGTTTTAATTTCTTCTAGCACTTCAATACCGCTTTTTTTCGGCAGATGCAAATCGAGCAAAATCAAATCGGGACGAGGTACTCTGAGATAGGGTTCTTTTCGGCGCAAAAACTTGATTGCTTCTACTCCATCCTCCACAAAATGCAAGTTATTCAATATTTTACCTTGACTGAGGACTTCTCTTGCCAAATCCGCATCGCTGGGAGAATCCTCAATCAGCAAAATCTCTATAGGTCTAACAGTGCTTCGATCGCTCATAACCGGCGTATCCCTTTGAGTATAAAAACAGAATTGAATTTTGAGGCTTCAGGTACTAATTATAGGAATAGTGAAGTAAAAAGTCGCTCCTTTTCCCTCCTGAGATTCCACCCAGATCCGACCGCCGTGGCGTTCAACAATGCGCTTGCACATCGCCAAACCTATGCCAGTACCGGAATATTGGCGGCGGGAGTGCAGGCGCGCAAAAATGATAAAAATGCGATCGGCATACTGCGGATCAATGCCAATGCCGTTATCGCGGACACTGAACACCCATTCGTTCTCTTGCCTACGGGCAGCGATATGAATCAACGGAATATCTTGGCGACAAAATTTGATGCTGTTGGCGACCAAATTTTGGAATAATTGCACCAGTTGAAATTCATCCGCCATCACGGTTGGCATCACGTCGCAGGTGATTACAGCTTTTGTTTCGGCGATCGCAATTTGCAAATTGCACATAGTTTGCTTAACCACAGCGTTGCAGTCCGCCTGCTCAAACTCCTGACCCCTCGTTCCCAGACGTGAATACGCCAACAAATCGTTAATTAACTGCTGCATTCTCGTGGCGCCATCGACAATATAATGAATATACTTATCTGCGCGATCGTCCAAATTTCCTTGATAGCGCTGGGCAAGCAATTGAGTGTAACTGGTAACGGCTCGGAGCGGTTCTTGCAAATCGTGGGAAGCCACATAAGCAAATTGTTCTAATTCCTCGTTGGAACGCTTCAAATCTTCTGTAAGTTGCAGCATTTGCTGCTCTGCTTCTTTGCGGCTTGTAATATTGTAAACCAAGGCGCAACAAGACAGCAGATTACCCTGGGAGTCCATGACTGGACTGGTAGACATATCAGTCCAAATATCTTTGCCATCCTTGCTTTTGAATTTAAATTCGTGTTGTTCACGAATACCTTGCTTGCGTCGCTCGACATTATCAATAGCTTGTGGTTCTTCCGCTTTGTCCATGAAATCAAAAAGCGATCGCCCGAACATTTCTAATTCATTATAGCCGAGCATTCGCGCCATTGCGTGGTTCACATAAGTCGTGAGACCATTACTATCAATTACCCAAATGCCTTCTTCTGCTAATTCAACTATTTGTCTGTACTTGAATTCACTTTCCTGCAAAGCTGTTTCAGTTAGTTTGCGCTCGGTGATATCTTTCATAAAACAGTGGTTGCCGTTAAATATTCCTTGTTCGTCCCAAGCTTTTACCATTGTTACTTGCTTGTAAAAAAACGAGCCATTTTTGCGGACCCCTCTAGCTTCTACTTCTACTTTGCCAGAAATGACCATTTCCTGATAAGCTGAGAGCATCATCTCAACATCGCCCGGATGTACGGTGAGCTGCCATTCCATGCCAAGCATTTGTTCCGGTTCGTAACCACATTTATGAGCGTAAGCTCGGTTAACCTTCACGTAGCGTCCCTCAATATCCAGCCGCGAAATGCCTTCCACCGCATTTTGCATGGCATTAGTGAGGTCGCGCAGCTCTTTTTCAGCTTGTTTGCGATCGCTAATATCCTGACCGATACCCAAAAAACCGTTAATATTTCCGCTACTATCAAATAAGGCAGTCACCGACAACAGTACCGGAAACCGCGAACCATCTTTGCGAATGTAAGTCCATTCATTTTCGTCCGCGATTTTCCTGGACGGCAAAGCAAAAAATACTTGAATTCCCGGCTCTATTTGCACTCCCAATTCTTGAGAAAGAACTTCAGCTCTTTGAGCGACCTCCAGAGGATCGTGAATTATTGCTAGCGTGACTTTCCCGACTACTTCTTCTAGCGAATAACCTAAAAGTTGCTCTGCCGCCCGATTAAATGTTTTAATTGTACCATCGGGAGCTGTAGAAATAATTGTGTAGTTAGCGCTATTAAGAATTGCATTTTGCAGTTGCGTCAATTCCAACAAAGTGAGCGCAATTTTTTCCCGGTAGGCTATTTCTTTTTGCAATTGGTGGTTAGAAATTTCGATTTGAGCAGTGCGCTCAGCAACTCTGTGCTCCAGAGTTTCATTGAGCAGTCGATTTTCCTCTTCGACCTGCTTGCGTTCTGTAATATCAGTAATAGTACACACATAATTTTTAACCTCCCCATTTTCTCCGATTTGACCGACAGATTGACCGAATACCCAACTGATTTGAGTGTGATGAATGCCTTGAAAGCGGTACTCAGATTTAAATGGCAATTTCTCATGCGCGGCGCTATACCATTCAGAAAAAACCCGATCGCGGTCGTCTGGATGAATGCCTTGCAACCACCCTTTGCCCAAAGCTTCATCACAGGTAATTCCCGAAATTTGACACCAGCGCTCGTTGACATACAAGCAGTCTCCTCCAGCATCTGCATAAAATATTCCCACCGGCGAAGCTTCAGTTAAAGTTTGATAGCGAGCTTCCGTTTCTCGGCGTTCAATTATTTCTTTTTGCAGTATTGAATCGATCATCCCTAATTGAGTTGGACTCAGGAGAGTTAATGCTTGGGGAACGAAAGGGATTAATGCAAATGCGGTGTAACCAGAAATCGCGGCGGTAATAATTTTTAGAATGCCAGAAACCCAATAAACAGGATGCCAAAGCGTCCAAACTTCCATTATATGAGTAGTGCCGCAAGAGATAATAAAGGCTGCAAGCAGCCAAAAGATGTTGCGGAAGGGCAAGTCTTTTCGCTGACCGATAAAATAATAAATTAACGAGAGGGGTATTGAATAGTAGGCCAGGGCAATGATAGAGTCTGACACTATGTGGAGCGCGACTAGCTCTCGCTGCCAAAGGTAACAGTAGCCTTGAGGAATATAATTCCCGGTGAATAACAACTGATTTAAAAAATTCCAAATCATAAATCGAATGAGTAATCGGGAATGGGTAATCGAGAATTGGTAATTGGTAATTGGTAAGCGGGAATTGGTAATTGGTAATTTAATCCAATGACTTATAACCTATCTCAAATTTTTGAAATATACAGCCTTGGACCCACCGGGCGGTAAAAACCCCGTTTCTGGCTAGATGCCTCATTGCCAAACCGAATATTGTCGTAGGGAACTGGTTTTTCTTCCGTAAGCCTTAATATAGCAATTCTCAATGATTCGCGATGTGTAGCGAGCTCTAGGTTGGGTAGAACGAAGTGAAACCCAATATTCCGATTTTAGATTTTAGATTTTAGCTTTTCCTTCCTTCTTCCTTCTTCCTTTTCCTTCTTCCTTCTTCCTTCTTCCTTCTTCCTTCTTCCTTCTTCCTTCTTCCTTCTTCCTTCTTCCTTTTTCTTCTTCCTTCTTCTATAAAAAATGGGGCGAGCTCGAAGCCCGCCCCACCAAAAATTATGCTGCTGCTATTAACCCAACAGCGCCTGAGCCTTAGCTACCACATTATCAACGGTGTAGCCAAACTTTTCTAAAGCAACGGGGCCCGGTGCAGAAGCGCCGAATCTGTCAATACTGAGGCTATCGCCTTCAGAACCCAAATAACGTCCCCAGCCGAAGCTAGAACCTGCTTCAACTGCCAACCGCTTAGTAACAGCTTTCGGCAGTACAGATTCGCGGTAAGAGGCATCTTGTAAGTCGAACAATTCCCAGCAAGGCATCGAAACTACGCGCACTTTATTGCCTGCAGCGCGCAATTTTTCAGCGGCATCAACGCAGAGGTAGGTTTCGCCGCCGGTGCCGATTAAAATGATGTCGGGAGTGCCACCGTCGTCGGACAAAATGTAAGCGCCTTTGGCTGTTCCTTCGATCGAGCTTCCAGCCAAGTTAGGCAAGTTTTGGCGCGACAAAGCCATTAAAGTTGGGCGGGTGCGGCTTTCAACTGCCACTTTGTAAGCGCCGGATGTTTCATTACCATCCGCAGGGCGCATTACCAACAAATCGGGAATTACTCGCAGAGAAGCGATGGTTTCCACGGGTTGGTGAGTGGGGCCGTCTTCGCCCAAGGCTACGGAGTCGTGAGTCATTACATAAATAACTCCAGCTTCCGATAGTGCAGAGAGGCGAATTGCTCCCCGCATATAGTCAGCAAATACCAAGAAAGTAGCGCAGTAAGGAATTAAACCGCCGTGCAGTACCATACCGTTCGCGATCGCACCCATGGCGTGTTCCCGCACACCAAAGCGCAGGTTACGTCCTTCGTACTGACCTTTTTGGAAGTCTTTTTCACCCTTGAGCAAAGTCATGTTAGAAGATGCCAAGTCAGCGGAACCGCCGATCAGTTCAGGTAACACACCTGCCAAAGCATTCAAACATTTTCCAGAATGATTCCGAGTCGAATCGGCTTTATCTTCTGCCTTGTATGTCGGCAAAACTTTATCCCAACCTTCAGGAAGTTTGCCGGCAACGCTGCGCTCATATTCTGCTGCTTCTGCAGGATATGCTGCTTTATAAGCATCAAAAGCTTTCTGCCATTCTTGCTCAGATTGAGCACCGCGATCGACTGCTTTGCGGAAGTGTGACAAAGCATCATCAGGAATCTCAAACGGTGCGTGTTCCCACTTCAAGAAATCACGAGTTGCTTTCACTTCATCGGTACCCAAAGCAGCACCGTGAGAACTGTAAGAATTGCGCTTGTTAGGAGAACCGTAACCAATAACTGTGCGGACTTTAATCATGGACGGTTTGTCCGTGACTTTTTTGGCTTCTTCAATAGCTTTGTGAACTGCTTCTAGGTTAGTATCTTCGTCTAGAGCGGTATTGTCTACTGTAATGACGTGCCAATTGTAAGCTTCAAAACGCTTGCCCACATCTTCAGTAAAGGCCAAGCTTGTGTCGCCTTCAATAGAAATGTGATTGTCATCGTACAAGGCAATTAATTTGCCGAGTCCGAGGTGTCCGGCCAAAGAACAAGCTTCGCCAGAAATGCCTTCCATGTGGCAGCCGTCACCCATGATGACATAGGTGTAGTGGTCAACAATTTTATGGTCGGGCTTGTTAAACTTAGCAGCGAGGTGAGCTTCTGCCATTGCCAAACCGACGGCATTAGCAATTCCTTGTCCGAGGGGGCCGGTGGTAACTTCTACGCCTTCGGTGACGAAGTTTTCGGGGTGTCCGGGGGTTTTGGATTCCCACTGACGAAATTGCTTGATGTCGTCGAGGGTGACGCTATCGTAGCCGGTCAAGTACATGAGGGCGTACTGTAGCATACAGCCGTGGCCGGCGGAGAGGACGAAGCGATCGCGATTAAACCACTTGGGGTTTTTGGGGTTGAACCGCATGAACCGATCCCACAGCACAAAAGCCATAGGGGCAGCGCCCATCGGCAGTCCCGGGTGTCCTGATTTTGCTTTTTCTACCGCATCGATGGCCAAAAAGCGGATAGAGTTGATGCAGAGTTCTTCGAGTGATTGGGTTGCAACAGCCATAATTCTGGTTTTTATATGTTAAGAGAGAGTGTGTGTGGTCGATTCTGACAGAGGTGCGATGAGCCGAGTTCGATCGCTCGCGTTTCTGCTGTTCAGTTTCTATGGAACTGCCGTGAGGCTGCACTACATATCATCTCACCTGTTGCGATCGACAGACAACTTAATTTTTTAATGTTTCGGTCGCTTTGTGCAGTCGATAACAATAGTTGTCTGTTGTCTGTTGACTGTTGACTGTTGGGGAGAGGGAGTAGGAGGGATGGAGAGGATAGAAGACTTCCGTCAGGATTAAAACCTTACTGACCTTCTGCATCTGTCGATCGCCAGTGTGTCTGGATTATCTGACAAATTGGTCTATGTTGACCAGTTATGATAGAGTTTGGTGTTTCTGACATTTTGCAGCTCGATCGCGAACAGGCAAGATGCCTGTTCCACAAAGAGTGAATTTTCTTGTAGGGCGTTGTTTTGAGCAACGCCCGATCGCACGATCGCCAGAATAGTGCAAGATGTCAGATATTTGTAATTTTAATCAGGCAATAACTAATGACTCTCAGTGAAGCCGAAGTCCGCAGTCAAAAAGTAGACGAACTGCGATCGCAAGGCATAGAACCGTATCCCAGTGAATCCTACGCGCGATCGCACACAGCCCAACAAGTTCGCGAAATATTTAGTCAGCCGGGAAAAGAACTCCAAAACGGAGAAAGTGACCCCGAAGAAATTTCCCTGCGATTAGCCGGCCGCATCACTTCCAAGCGAGACAGCGGCAAAATTGGTTTCATCGATTTAAAAGACGCCACAGACAAAATTCAACTCAAAATCGAGAAAGCAATTGTCACCGGCGAAGTCGGTTTGAGCTTTGAACAAATTAAAAAATTGCTCGATGTCGGCGATTTTGTCGGCGTCGAAGGTATCGGCTGCCGCACCCCCAGGGGAGAACTTTCTATTTTAGTGAGGGAATTAAAGCTTTTATCAAAAGCTACTATTCAATTTCCCGATTCTTATTATGGAATTAACGACCCCGAAGTTTGCCGCCGTCACCGCGAAATGGATTTGGCAAGCAACCAAGATGCGCTCAACCGTTTTATGCTGCGAAGCCGCATCGTTCAAAGCATCCGTTCCTATCTCTGGCAAGCCGATTTTTACGAAATAGAAACCCCGACACTGCAAGCTATTTACGGCGGTGCTGCTGCTAAGCCATTCATCACTCACCACAATGCTTTGGAAGTAGATTTGTATTTGCGAGTGGCTCCAGAATTATTCTTAAAAAGAGCCATTTGCGGCGGTTTCGAGCGAGTATTTGAACTAGGGAAAGCATTTAGAAATGAGGGCATTGACAGCACGCACAATCCAGAGTTTACATCTTTGGAAGTTTACCAAGCTTATGCTGATGTTTTCGATATTTTAGGAGTTGTCGAAGACGTGATATGTTTCGCAGCGGCGGCGGTATTTGGGGATGTCAAAGAAATTGAAAATCAGGGGGAAACCATTAGTTTAGAACGCAAGTTCGACTACAGCGAAAAATATCCCGGTTTCAGCGGCAAACACTGGCAAGTGAAAACGATGGTAGAAGCTGTCAGAGACGAGTTTGGGCTGGATTTTGACAGTTTGGACTTGGAAAGTGCGATCGACTCTGCAACCAAGTTAGAATTGCACCTGTCTAAGTTAGAACAACAGAGTTTAGGCTACGTGCTCTATGCAGTTTTTGACAAATTAGTTGTTCCCAAACTCATTCAACCTACATTCATCATCGACTACCCTGTTGAAGTCAGTCCCTTAGCAAAAGGACATCGCAGCAAGCCGGGATTTGTAGAACGTTTCGAGCTGTTTATCAACGGTACAGAATACTCGAACGGATTTTCAGAATTGAACGATCCGAAAGAACAAAGAAAGCGGTTTGAGGAACAGTTAGCACAGAAAAATGCCGGCGATGACGAAGCGCATCCAATGGATGAAGATTTTATCCAAGCGCTATCTTTGGGAATGCCTAACTGTGCCGGAATGGGTATCGGTGTAGACAGATTGGTGATGCTTTTAACTAATACTCAAAGCATCCGAGATGCCGTCATGTTCCCGACAATGCGGCCGGTCAAAGATTGATTGGAGTAGGTTTTTTGCAGATGTCTAATAAGTACATGGGGATTTTTTAACCGCAGATATCAGCGGATTAACACAGATAAACGCAGATGGAATTTCATCTGCGTTTATCTGCGTTTACCTGCGGTTAAAACAACATTTTTAAGATCACCGCATAAATGAACCGACAACACCGTTCATATCTTCAGCCAAAGGATTTCCCAAAGCCTTAAACTTCCACTCGCCGCCTTCTCGATAGACTTCTCCCATCAACATATTTAATTTTCCTTCATAAGATGGGTCATTTGACAAGCGATAGCGAGCTATTTCTTTCCCGGCGGCATCTACAGCCCTCACGAAAGCATTTTGTACCAGGCCGAAATGCTGTTTTCTCTCTTTTCCATCGTAAATATTTACGCCCAAAATAATTTTGTTATATTCGGCTGGCAAAGAACTCAGTTTCACCACTATTTGTTCGTCGTCTCCGTCTCCAGCCCCCGTGAGATTGTCGCCTGAGTGAACAACTGTTTTGTCCTTTGACTCCAAATGAGAGTAATAAATTACATCCTCTTTGTAGTTCTTTATTTTGCCATTTTCTCCCAGCAGCATAGCGTAGGAATCTAAATCAAAATTGGCACCGCTGCTTCGACCGAAAAGACCTTTTTTAGCTTGGGCAACATCCCAGCCCAAACCCATTGTCAATCTGGATAAGTCGTATTCGCTTTTGCTGAGAACGATCGATTGCCCTTTTGTCAAGTTGATAGCCATAGTTTTGAGATTTTGTAAGGTTTATGGTGAAGTTGAATGATTGCCCTAAGCTAGCATTTTGTTTGGCTGCAAAAGCTGTTTCTAGGGTAAGAGATTTTTGATTCGTGCTGATTTTACCCAATGTGGATATTCGGCTGTCAACAAATCGTATAATTCCTCATCGGCAATATGTTCTGGGTCTTCTAAACTGAAGAAATCGGCGTTGTCTAGGTAGCGATCGCCCATTTCGTCAAGCTGTTCTAAAAAGCTAAAATCGCTCGCTACGGCTCTTGCTAACCACCCGCGAGCTCCCTTACTTTTGACATCTTTCTGCGACTTGCCGATCGCCATAAACTGCCAAAATATCGGCTCGTAAGACGACCATTGTAGCTGCTGCTTGGTTTCCGATTCGTCAGCAGTGGCTCCATCCGTGACAAACATCACGTATACAGGTCGATCGGCTTTAATAGCTGCGTAGCGCCTGCTACCGCGAGCGTCAGGAAAATAGAAATTTCTAATTTCTTTCATTACTTTACCGTAGTAAGTACCTCCTTCTAAAGGATACGGTTGCAGTATATTGTGGATGAAGTTTGAGAAATTGTCGATCGACATTTCACCGGGATTGTGGGGGTTGACTCCAAACAGAAATATGTCGATTGATCCGTTGTCATCCAACCGACACCCCAAAGCCAAAATCTTCTCTGCCAAACGCTGAATTTTTCCTGAACGGTATAGGGAAGACATAGAAGCAGAAATATCGAGGCAAAGCGCTACTTGAGCATTGTGATTTGTGAGATTTGCTTTCTTGAGCGAGATATCGGCTTTCTTCGCGAGATTAAAAATGTGCGGCGCTTTCTCCTCAAGCTTTTTGTCTAACGCTATAGCTTTCTGACTTTTGTGGCTATCTTCAATAACTGGTAATTTAGGCAATTCTACTGTACGTTGTGCTGGTTTTTCTTGCTGTTGAATCTCAGAATGATACTTATCAACAAAACTCTGCAACCCTGCTTTATATCCTTGCCCTACGGCCTGAAATCTCCAAGCTGCATCTTTTTTATACAACCGTCCAAACTCGATCGCGGTTTCTTCAGAAAAAGCTTCGGTTAAATCATACCGCGCTAGTTCGCTGCCTGTTTGGCGATCGTACAATCGGATAAAAGCATTTCTGATTTGGCTGAAATTTTGATGTTTAGCTTGTGCGTCGTGAATCGTGACCACAAAAACCATTTCTTCAACAGCAGCCGTTACTTTTTCCAAGTCTACATCAATTGTCTCGTCATCCCCTTGAGTTTGACCAGTTTGATTATCTCCCGAATGGGCGATCGCTCCGTCCGGCGACTGCGAGTTATTGTAAAATACAAAGTATCTTCCATCGGGAATCTTGCCGTCCGCACCTAATGCAAAAACAGAGGCATCGATATCGCAGCTTTGCGGGTTTGAGTTCGGTAAGTTTAGTTCAGTTGCTATTTCCCACCCCAGGGCGATCGCAACTTTTGTTAAACTTGGAGATGTTTTAGAAAGATTAAATCTTTCGCCCTTCTTTAATTGAATTCCCATCTGGTTTATCACCTCATGAGTCTGATTGCTTAAAATCGAGGGAAACATTCCTGCTTCCGAATTTCCCCTCGATTTATTTAGCTGGGAGCGATCGCCTTTTTATGCGGCATACTTATCTACAAAGCTTTGCAAGCCGGAATTGTAGCCTTCTCCTACAGCTTGAAACCTCCACTCGCCGTCTTTCTTGTAAAGTCTGCCAAACTCTACCGCTGTCTCCCGAGAAAAATCCTCGTCTAAATCGTACTTCATTACCTCTGTGTTAGTAGTAGTGTCGTAAATCCTGATAAAAGCATTCCGCACTTGACCGAAGTTTTGCCTTCTCGATTCTGCTTCGTGGATAGTTACCACAAACACAATTTCTTGCACCGCCGGATCGACTTTGCTTAAATCGACTGTAACGGTTTCATCATCGCCAAATCCTTCTCCAGTTCTGCTATCTCCCAGATGTATTACAGAAGTGTCCGGCGACTCCTTGTTGTTGTAGAAAACAAAGTATTTTTCGCCGGGAATTTTGCCCGTAGCCCCCAACATAAACACGGAAGCATCTAAGTCAAACGCTGTGCCGGTATCTGTAGCATTGGTATCCCATCCCAAACCAATCCCGGCATTTTTTAGCCCCGGTGCTTCTTTAGAGAGATTGATTCTCCCGCCTTTTTCCAAATTGATAGACATTCGCCCTCCTATTCACAACATCACTGGTGTTACTACTAGCAATTATATCAAGTGTTATAGTAAGTTGACAATTTGCTTTTGGTACTCGTCCTCTGTGATTAGTTCGTGGGTATTTTCCACTCTGTCTAAAAACACGATTCCATCTAAATGGTCGTGTTCGTGTTGAAAAATTCGGGCCACAAAGTCTGTCAATTCTTGTCGGTGGAGTTTGCCGTCTCTACTGGTGTATTCTATCTCGATCGCCCTACTTCTCGGCACCAACCCTCGAATCCCCGGAATGCTCAAACAGCCTTCCCAGTCTTTGACTGTCTCTGTTGATGCAGCCACAATCCGGGGATTAATCATCGCTGTGGGTTCCATGTGGGGTGCTTGGGGATACCGTAAATTGGGACGGGATGCGACGATGAACAGGCGATCGGACTGAGCGGCTTGAGGGGCGGCAATCCCAACTCCGTTTGCCTGCTGTACTGTACAGATTAAGCTGTCAATCAATTGTTGAATGCGATCGTCCTTAATATTCTCGACAACTTGCGACGGGCGGCGCAGTACAGGATTTCCTAATTGAGAAATTTGTAATATCTCTGCCATAGTTATTGGTTAGTCGTTATTGGTTAGTGGTTAACTACTGACAAATAGCCATTTTTTTCTTCCTTCTGATGTCCTTCTTGACATCCGTTACATCCGTTACATCCGTTACATAATCCGTTGCCGAACTTCCTTCTTATCCAACTTTTTGAACCGGCAAACTCCCCGGTTTAACACTCAAATTAACTATTTGCCCGTTGCGGTTGATTTCCATTTGCAACAGCCCGCCAACCTTAGCATTTTGCACGAACTCCTGAACAGCTTCCGACTGAATAATCGGCTGATTGTTAATCTTTTGAATCACATCTCCAGCCCGCAAGCCTGATGCTGCTGCGGGAGAATTAGGAACTACACTAACAATAGCCACACCCCGATCGACTGCAACTCGCAGACTGCTGGTAGCATTGCTGTTAATTTGCTCCTTAACATCGGGAGTCAGCGTCGCCATTTCAATACCCAAATAAGCGTGTTCGACTTTACCCGTCGAAATCAGTTCCTTCGCCACCTGTTGCGCCGCCTGAATGGGAATCGCAAACCCCAATCCTTGAGCACCTTGAATAATCGCCGTATTCATGCCAATAACTTGGCCCGAAGCATTCAGCAGCGGGCCGCCGGAATTCCCCGGATTAATTGCAGCGTCTGTTTGAATAAAACCGATCCGCTTGTCGGGTACGCCCACCTCTGAGCTCGATCGCCCCGTAGCGCTAATAATTCCCGCAGTTACGGAATTGTCCAAACCCAAAGGATTGCCGATCGCGATCGCCCATTCCCCAGGCAACAGCTTATCCGAATTGCCGATCGCCACCACAGGCACATTATTGGCTTCAATCTTCACCACAGCCACATCCGTCACCTTATCCGCCCCCAACACCCGCCCCTGAAAGCTGCGGCCGTCCTTGAGAGTTACATTTACGGTATCGGCTCCCTCTACAACGTGAGCGTTAGTGAGAATCAAGCCGTCGGCACCGATGACAAAACCCGAACCAGTGCCCCGTTCGATCCCGCCCCGGCCGCCCGAATTCGGTTCTATACCCAAAAAATCTTCCGGCGACAGCCCTCTATTTCCCGGTTTCACCCGGCGCGAAGCATCGATCCGAACCACTGCCGGGCCAACTTTTGCCACCGCAGCCACAATAAAATTCACATTAGTCCCGTCGCCGGACAAGGAAGCCGGCGGCAAGACTTTGCTAGCTTGATTCTTTGTATTAGGAGGCAGTTGCAATTTCGGTTCCAGCGCCCTTTGTCCCGAATCGCCAGAATTTCCACGAAATTGAGAAACCGTCAGACGATCGCCCAACATGGCGGCCCCGGCTCCCGTTACCAGCAGCAATATGTAAATTGCCGGTTGCTTCCAAAATTTGCCAGTAGAACTCTTCATGGCCATGTTTTAAGGCTTTCCTGCCAAATCTAAATATTTGCTGAGCCGCTCCCCGATACCTGGTTTGGGCTGCAGAGCGGCAAAAATTTTGGCGATCGGCAGACTCCCTTAAACTTTAGCATCTGAGGAGTGACATACTCCCACATCAATCACAAGCTGTCACCATTGATGTCGGCTTCTCAGCGACTCCAGCTATTGCTTCGGACGTTAACTGAGCTTTAAGAACGGAATGCCCTACCGCTCTGTTTTTTATATTGATAGCTGCATTTTGATCGCGATCTAGACTACACCCGCAATGAGGGCAATCGTGCCATCTTTTATGCACCTTTTTAGGTACTTTCTCGCCGCAATTAGAGCAATCTTGTGAAGTGTTATGGGCACTTACTGGGACTACCAACAAACCAGCATTTACGGCTTTATTTGTTAGTATCGACAGAAAGCTTGACCACCCAGCATCCAGCACGGATTTAGCTAATCTTGTACGAGCAAGTCCTTTAACATTCAAGTCTTCAACTGCAATAACATCATATTTATTCAATAAATTCTTAGCAGTTTTGAAATGAAAATCTTTACGTTTATCTGCAACTTTCTTGTGTTGACACCCCAGTTGTTTAATTGCTTTCTGTCTACGGTTACTTCCCTTTTTACGTCGTGCAACTCGCTTTTGAATAACCCGTAGGCGTTTTTGGGCTTTGCGATAAGGTTGAGGAATAGTAACCGTTTCCCCCTCTGATGTCGTCAAGAATTCCTTCAAACCAACATCAATGCCAGTAATTTTGTTTGGATCAAAATCTGGTTTGATTGTAGGAACTGTTAGATATTCCAAGCTGAGAGTTACGTAGTATCCATCAGCTTTTTTGGTGATCGAAACAGTTTTGATCTTAAAGCCATCAGGTATGGAGCGATGCAAAATAACCTTAACCTTCCCGAACATCGGTAAGTTAATAAGGTTGTCTTGCAAGCACTCGCCTTTGATCTGAGGATAAGTAAACGTGCGGTAACGACTGCGTGATTTAAATCGAGGTCTACCGCTACGTTTTCCATTGCTATCACCTTTCAGAAAACTATCAAAAGTTATCTTGACTCTTTTCACTACATCTTGGAGAACTTGAGAATAAATCTTGGCATACCAGGGATGAGATTTTTTGAGCTGAGGTAAATTTCTCTTCTGTGAGTAGTAATCGGGATTATCTCTCAGTTCAGGCAGGTAACAAATCAGAGGACAAGCATTAACAGGAGAACGGTTTTGCTCATACCAGTTAAATCGATCGGCCAACAAATAGTTATACTGAGCGCATAGCATCGACAACCATCTGTCGATCTCAATGGCTTGTAACTTTGTAGGGCGTAGTTTATACTGATATGCCGTTCTCATCTATCTGACTGTACACTAAGTGCTATATATAAGTTAACCTGTATACTGGGGGCTGTCAATGCCTTTTCAAAAAAATCACAAACTAGGGGCAAGGAAACGGTTGAACCGTCCTTTAGACAAGGAAACAATCGGATTCAAAGGCTATGAAGGACAAAAAGAAAAACTTAAGGCTGTTCCTGACTGGCAAGAACGTTTGAGAGAGTTTGTTGATAAATTAATTAGTGATTACGAGAATTAATTGGTCAACTCCGTACCTAGGTTGACCCGCCGGAGCGAACCCAACACCAATCTGATTACAGGTATCGCGCGTGGGATTCCGGCGGTTTCATAGCTAAACTCTCTAGACTGTAGAATTAAATATCTTGAATGCCGATCGGCAGAGGTGAGCAGTGGACATTCCCCTCGAAAGTCTGTGGAATCAGATACTTGAACGTCTCCAGGTACAACTTAGCAGACCTAGCTTTGAGACGTGGATCAAAACTGCTAGGGCCGAACAACTCGAAAATAACTGTTTGATTGTCAGCGCCCCCAACCCCTTTGCTCGCAATTGGTTGCAAAAATATTACAGAGAAATCCTTGCCGATGCAGTCGCAGAAATTCTCGGCTATCCCGTAGACATTTACTTGACAATTGCCGGGGGAAACGAAACAGGCGGCAGCAGCGACTCGGCCATAATTTGGCCATCCCCCATCGCCGATATCCCGGAAACCCACTCGCTTCACCCCCCCAAACCCGCCAATTTAAACCCGAAATACCTATTTTCCCGCTTTGTCGTCGGTTCCAACAACCGCATGGCTCACGCGGCTTCCCTCGCGGTAGCCGAGTCTCCGGGCCGAGAATTCAATCCCCTATTTTTGTGCGGTGGCGTCGGTTTGGGCAAAACTCATTTGATGCAGGCGATCGGTCATTATCGCTTGGAAATTGACCCCAACGCCAAGATTTTTTACGTTTCTACTGAGAAATTTACTAACGATTTAATCGCCGCCATTCGCAAAGACAGTATGCAAACTTTCCGCGACCATTATCGGGCAGCCGATGTTTTATTAATAGATGATATCCAATTTATTGAAGGAAAAGAATACACTCAAGAAGAATTTTTTCACACTTTTAATACTTTGCACGAATCGGGAAACCAAGTAGTTTTAGCTTCCGACCGTCCGCCACAGCAAATCCCCCGCCTGCAAGAGCGTTTATGTTCCCGATTTTCTATGGGATTAATTGCCGACATTCAATTGCCAGACTTGGAAACTCGGATGGCAATTTTGCAGAAAAAATCTGAGTATGAAAATATGCGGCTGCCGCGAGATGTGATTGAATACATTGCTTCTAGTTACAATTCCAACGTTCGGGAATTGGAAGGAGCTTTGATTCGGGCGGTAGCATATCTTTCAATTACCGGTTTGCCGATGACCGTGGAGAATATCACCCCGGTTTTGAACCCGCAAACTGAAAGCGTAGAGGCGACTCCCGATGCAGTAATTGCAGTTGTGGCCGAGGCGTTTGATGTTTCTGTTGAAGATTTGAAAGGCATTTCCCGCAGGCGAGAAATTAGTCTCGCCCGTCAAATAGGGATGTATTTAATTCGGCAGCATACTGGTTTGAGTTTGCCGAAAGTTGGCGAAGTGTTTGGCGGCAAAGATCACACGACTGTGCTTTACAGTTGCGACAAAATTGCTCAGTTGCGGAACACTGACCCGAATTTGGCTCAAACTTTGCGTCAGTTGAGCGATCGAATTAACGCTGTCAGCCGCAAAAGTTAATTTGAAGTCAGTTGTCTGTTGACAGTTGTCGGTTGACAGTTGTCAGTTGTCACATCAATGACTCAGTTGTCAGTTGTCAGTTGTCAGTTGTCAGTTGTTATCACTCAACGCCGTCAACAGTCAACAGTCAACAGTCAACAGTCAACAGTCAACAATTCCCATTCCCAAATCCCAATGCCCCATAATAGACAATCTTGCCTGTGGAAAAACCTGTGGAAAAGTTGCCCTCCGTTTGTGGAAAACTTTACTCGATCGCCCAAAACAGTTTTTGCACAAAAATGGGCGGGCGATCGACCGCAACAGCTTTTCCACAAGTTTTCCACAAGTATTTATTACCTACAAGTCTTTCCCAGCAAGCAGTTAGCTTTTTTTTCCACAGTTTCCACAGGGCGATTGACACAAAAATAATTCAATAAATTAAAAAAAACTGGTGATCCCTACACACCCTACACACATAGTTCGCGACGCGCGCTGACTTCAGAAACCCGGTTTCTACGAAGATTTCTCGTTTTTACAGACAAAATTTTGCCTAGAAACCCGGTTTCTAGCTCCATGCTTAAGCCCTACACACAGAAAAACCGACCCGCCGGCTTTCTGTGATACCATTTGTTTCTGTTTCAAATCCGGTTAATTAACCTTCCTACAATGAAATTGGTTTGCACCCAAAGTGACCTCAACGCCAACCTCTCGTTGGTAAGTCGGGCCGTTCCCTCCCGCCCGACACATCCGGTACTAGCCAACGTGCTCTTAGTAGCGGATGAGGAAAATCAGCGGGTTAGCTTGACAGCTTTCGATCTCAGTTTGGGCATTCGCACCAGCTTCGCAGCAGAAGTAACAGGCGGCGGCAGTTTTACCATACCCGCTAAATTACTCAACGATATTGTTTCGAGACTCCCAGATGGAGAGATTACTTTAGAAGACGAAGCAGGGGACACCGTAGCATATCTCACTTGCAGTTCTGGCAGCTACCAAGTTAGAGGCATGGGCCCGGAAGAATTCCCAGAATTGCCTGCAATAGAAGGCGGAACAATCCTCAAATTGCCACCGGAAGCCTTGATAGAAGGACTCAAAGGAACTTTATTTGCTACTAGCCCCGACGAGGCAAAACAGGTACTTGCAGGCGTGCATTTAAAGGTATTGCAAGATTGCCTGGAATTTGCAGCTACAGACGGTCACAGATTGGCAGTAGTTCAAACTGCCAATGAAAAACCTGAAGGCGAAGAAACCCAAGAAGAATTTGAGGTGACAGTCCCCGCTAAAGCATTGCGCGAAGTAGAAAGAATGCTGGTGATGCGGCAGTGGACTGAACCTGTCACCCTGCATTTTGAACACGGTCAAGTAGTGTTTGAATGGGCAGATCAGCGGCTGACCACCCGCACCTTGGAAGGGCAATATCCCGCATACCGGCAGTTGATTCCGCCGTCTTTTGAGCGGCAAATTACCTTAGAAAGGCGATCGTTCTTAGCAGCAGTAGAAAGAATAGCCGTTTTTGCCGACCAAAAAAACAATATTCTCAAATGCAGCATCGACGAGGAGAATCAGGAAATTACTTTGTCTGTAGATGCTAAAGATGTCGGCTGTGGCAAAGAGTCAATGCCCGCACAGATTTCGGGAGATAGCATAGATATTGCTTTCAACGTGAAATACTTAATTGACATTTTGAAAACTGCTCAATCCCCCGAAATTCAACTGCAATTAAACGGTGCCTTAGCCCCCGTAATTTTTCAGCCATTAGGCGGAGTCAATGCTACATTCTTGGTGATGCCTGTGCAGCTAAGAGCTTAAAAAGAGTCAGTAGTCAGCAGTCATTAGTCAATAATCACGGATGCTGCAACCGGAATTGATCTAATTCATCTGCGTTAATCTGTGTTAATCTGCCCTCATCTGCGGTAAAAAAAAGAGAACTTTTGAACCGCAGATGACAAGGGATGGACGCTGATTCACGCAGATAAAGAGAAGAGAGATTTGATATGAGTTAGTGCTTCAAATCCATGGTAACAAAATTTCAAATTCAGTACCTGTACCGGGCGTAGAATGCAAATTTAACTTGCCTTTATGCTTTTCCGTAACAATTTGATGGGTGATTGCCAACCCCAAACCAGTACCTTTCCCGGCGGGTTTAGTGGTGAAAAATGTCTCAAAAATCCGCCGCTGAATTTCTGGCGGAATTCCCGGCCCGTTATCGGCAATTCGGATGGCTATCCAAGCGTTATTTTGATTTTTTTCCGCTGTTTCTGGGCAGAAATCGCCGTTTTGGCTGGCGGATGATAGCTGTTTGACATTTTGCCGATCGCCCATAACATAATTTTGAATTAATTCCGAATTCACGCAGTCTCCGTCAGAACTGTCTATTACCTCGGTTTCAATAGTAATCACAGGCATAAAATCTTTTTCTGCTTTTACCTCTTCCAAAGCGTCGATCGCATTGCTGATGATATTCATAAATACCTGGCTCAACTGGCCAGAGTAACACTTGACCAAAGGCAAATCACCATAGTTTTTAACTACCTTAAATCCGTACTTCAGACGGTTTTTCATAATTAGCAGGGTACTGTCAATACATTCGTGGATGTTAGCTTGCTTCAAGTGGGTTTCGTCCATGTGAGAAAAGGTGTGCAGGCTGGTGACGAGTTCGGTCAGCCTCTGCGATGAAACTTTCATACTTTTGAGAATTTCCACCCAATCTTCTTGTAAAAAATCAAATTCTATGTGTTTTTTGAGTTCGCTAATTTTTTCGCTTTCACCCACAATGTCTTCGTAAGCAGACAGCAAATCCATGATGTCTTTCGAGTAGTTGGACAAAAAGCCGAGATTTCCGCTGATGCAGGTGACGGGATTTCTAATTTCGTGGGCGACTCCAGCTACCATCTGTCCCAAACTCGCTAGTTTTTCGGTTTGAATTAATTGAGATTCAGTTTGCTGCCTCAGCAATTTTGTCGCTAGTTCGTGAATATTGGATTGCGCTACTAAGAGTTCGTGCACGTCTAGCAAACTATAAGTTTGAGGTGACAATTGAACCACAATCGGTTCGTAAAGCAATTCTTTCGATCGCAACAGCGACTTCCTGGCTGCATCCACGATTAAAGTATTGCTGGGAAAAATTAAACTCTCAGTTTCGGCAAAGCGGTACAAAGCCCTCACAGGGCGCTTTAAAAATAATTCTCGCCCAAAAGGACGGCTGATAAATTCTAAAAATCTCCGCCGGGAAATCATACCGGCAAATTCACCTTGATGGGTGACAATGACTCCCGGTAACAGCGGATTAGCTTCTAGCATCTGAGAAATTCGCATTCCCCAATCCGTAGCTTCTACCTGAAAATCGTAAAGCGACAATTGGTGGAGAGTAGAGTCTAAACAAAGTTCTCCTAGGTCAGCCTGAGAGATGGGTTGGACGGGTCTTTCTACGCAGGAGGTATTCAACATAAATTTATCAGCACGCTTTTTTGGGTTCTATTTGCCAGTAGACATTCAGCTACCAAAGGTCAACAGGTGAGTTGCTGAGTGCTTTGACCGGCATCGCCCTGGCAAACTGCATTTTAAATTACACAAAAAACTGACTGTAGCAAGGAAAATTTTACCACTTAAAGTATTAGGCAAGATTGAGGATCACCGAGATAAATGCGCCCTGGTAATTATACCTGACTTTATTTTATACTGGCTTGAGCAGTATTAACGCTTGTTTGGACTATTTAACTATTCATTAATCTTAATTAATCGTCTTAACCTTTTGTTAATAAATTATTAGGCTAAGAAATATAATTGATTGATAATAGAAGAAAATGGGAATTGCCCGATCGCCCCGGCGATACAACAGCCTGAAACAAGTTAAAAGCACAAAGCTAGGGCGATCGCGTCCCTGAGTTTTAGCTTGCAATCGCGATGGCGGGACGCCTTGCAAGCTAGGGCATCTGAGGCTATGTCCTCCCATCTCCCCGATCCGGTACTCGAAACCCCCCGTAACGACCAGCTAGCGGCACACCTGCCAGTGCGTCCCTTATAGGTTTGTAGTGAAAACTAAAGTCATCGCTACAAACATATTTTTTAGCGATCGTTATATAAAACAGTTAGCCTTGCCCGGAATCTGCAAAATCTGCCTTGGCATTTGTTCTAAAATCAATTATTGTTAACCGAAATATCCATCAAATCCACGACGGTTGGCTTAGTTAATTATTGATTGGCTGTACGAGGCGGATATGAATAAAAATCCAGTCAAATTTAAACGGCTTTAAGCAGTCGGAATCATTCCATATCTTAGCATTGATCAAATTAGCAGGTCTACAAATTATAGCAAAAAAAAGACCAAAAACAATTAACTCGATCTTAACTTAGTGCTATGCTTTGGTATGATATACAAGGAGTTCTACCAAAGACGTATAGCTAAATAGCAATCTACCAGTAGGTGATCGATGCAACCCGCCCTGACAAATCAGTTAAATAATGCTTTCACCCTGTTTCTCAGCTTGTTAGTAGAAGCAATACCTTTTCTGCTGCTGGGAGTTTTATTTTCAGGTTTGCTGCTGGGATTTGTAGACGAACGCAAACTCGTATCGCGCATCCCACAAAACCCGCTGCTGGCGGCTTTGATGGGCAGTTTAATCGGCTTTTTGTTTCCCGTGTGCGAGTGCGGTAACGTGCCCGTAGCCCGCAGGTTACTGATGCAGGGAGTACCCGCACCAGCGGCGATCGGCTTTTTGCTGGCGGCCCCCACCATCAACCCCGTGGTAATTTGGGCTACTTGGACGGCATTTCGCGATCAGCCAGAAATTGTAGTTTTCCGGGTGGTATTTTCTCTGTCTATAGCCACAATTATCGGCTGGGTGTTCAGCGGCCAAAAAGACTTGCGGCCTCTGCTGCAACCCTCTGTAGCCCGCGCAATCCCCTTGCCAAAACCAGAGTTTTCCGAAAAAGAAGTTGTCCAAGCTAACACTCCGCTGCTGTTGCAGTCGGGAACTTTTATGCTCGGTCAGCCGGGGGGGGTGGTGCCGATCGAATCTTTGCTACAAGACGACTGGAAGCCATTAAAAACAGGCAAAACAGAAAAAACCTCGAAACGTTCCTCAATGTTTCACCGGGTTTCTAAACAGCGTCTGCGCCTGCTTTTAGAGACTATGGTACAGGAGTTGCGCGAATTGGGAGGAGTGTTGGTAATCGGAAGTGCGATCGCAGCCATCATTCAAGTTGGCGCCCCCCGCGAACTAATTCTCAACCTCGGCCAAGGCCCCGTTTCCTCGATTATAGCCATGCTGCTATTAGCGGCAGTCGTATCGATTTGTTCTACAGTGGATGCCTTTTTTGCCCTGTCTTTTGCTTCCACATTTACCAGCGGTTCGCTGTTAGCCTTTCTCGTTTTCGGCCCGATGATTGACCTCAAAGGTATCGGTTTAATGCTGTCAATTTTTAAAGGTAGAGCCGTAGTTTACTTAATTGTCTTGGCAGCTCAGTTAACCTTTTTAATGACCCTCGCTGTCAACTTGCATTTAGGTTAATAAGTTAGCTCAAACAGACAACTAATACCATTTTCGCTTGGCGATTTTCAATTACCTTGCTCGCAGATACGGAAGTCACGAATATACGGATAGGTGTTTTTCATTTGCCATCTTCCCTATTCCTTCTTCCTTCCCCATCACTTTTAAAAAATGAATCTTAAAAAAATTAGCCCCTGGCTAGACGCCCTAGCTATCTTAGGCTGGGGAATATTGCTCCTCAAATATTGGATCACCGGCCAATTAAGCATTCTCATTCACCCCAATTACTTTGGCTTGACTCTAGCAGGAGGAATCGGCTTATTGGTTATTGGCGGTTTAAAAACTTGGGAACTCTTAAAACTCGCTCGCACTACCCAGCAATCGCGGACATCAACAGCAAATAACTCTCTCAGAATCACAGAAGTTGAACACGTTACTTTGTTTCCCCCCAGTATCGGCAGCACCTTAATGTTGGGCATCGCATTAATAGGTTTACTAACAACGCCACGCACCTTTACCAGCCAGACAGCATTAGAACGAGGCCTCACCGAATCCCTGCCCATCACCAGACTGCAACCCCAAGAATTTCGCAATACTACAAAACCCGAACAGCGATCGCTCGTCGAATGGGTGCGGCTGTTAAATTTCAACCCCGAACCGGATACATACAGAGGTCAAAAAGTCAAAGTTCAAGGATTTGTAATTCACCCCCCTAACCTAACAGAACAATATATGTGGATTGGGCGTTTTATCATTACCTGCTGCGCGGCAGACGCCTATCCGATCGGCTTGCCAGTAAAATTACTGATTGGTCAAAGCCGCACCACCTTTGCCCCAGACACTTGGCTAGAAATAGAAGGAGAAACGATCGTAGAAGAACTCCAAGGCAAGCGCAAATTAATCATTCAAGCATCCTCCCTCAAACCAATTCCCGCACCCAAAAACCCTTATGATTATTAGATGTTGAGTAAGTATCAGATGAAATTTTACCTTGATTGCGAAATGGAAAGTCCAGACCCAATCTCCGTATACAGATCAAGATACGGTAAAGTCAGCTAAAAAAGTGGCAGCATCCTCCTTTAGGAGTTGCAAATAACAAATTCAGCAACTACACTCGTAATTAGAAAATAAATTCTGAGTATATGTCATCAGAAAAAAAATTAGCTATCAAAGGTGCTGCCTGGACGATCGCCAGTTATGCAAGCAGTCAAATTATCCGATTTGGCAGTAACTTAATCCTGACGCGCCTGCTTTTACCCGAATTATTTGGTCTAGTAGGTCTAACCTACGTTTTTATAACAGGGATCAACTTATTTACAGACATAGGCTTGGGCCCAAGTATCATCCAGAACAAACGGGGGGAAGATCCTCAATTTCTCAACACCGCTTGGACACTGCAAGTTATTCGCAGCTTGTTCATTTGGATTGGTTTGCTTATAATTACCCAGCCCGTTGCGAGTTTTTATGAAGAGCCCCGTCTTCTGTGGTTGATTCCAATCATAGGTATAAATTCCTTACTCGGAGGGTTTAAATCTACTTCAACAGCCAGCCTAGAACGCAAAATGGCAGTGAAGAAAGTAGTAATTTTTGAGTTGGGCATACAGATTGTTTCTACAACAGTGATGATTGTCTGGGCATGGTTCGATCGCAGCATCTGGGCGATTATCGTCGGTGGCTTTACTGGAGCTTTCATGGAGTTAGTATGGAGCCATTTTTTGATTCCAGGCAAGTCAAACCGCTTTGCTTGGGATAAAGAAGCAGCTAAAGAAATATTTTCTTATGGAAAATGGATATTTTTGTCTACGGCTTTGTTTTTCTTGTGTTCTCAAGCCGATCGACTGATCCTAGGGAAAATATTTACTTTAACAATGTTGGGCATTTACGGCATCGCTTTTACCCTGGGGGATATGCCGCGCCAAGTCATCATCGCCATTAGCGGTCGGGTAATTTTTCCATCGATTTCTATGCTGGCAGAGTTGCCGCGGGAGGAGTTGCGCGCGAAGATACTCAAGAACCGCAATCTAATTCTAATACCATTAGCCGTAGGTTTAGCAATTTTTGTAATCTTTGGAGATCAGTTAATTTTAACACTGTATCGGAAAGAGTATGAGGCTGCATCTTGGATGATGCCAATTTTGGCGTTAGGTATCTGGCACACCACCCTCCACAATATCATGGGTTCTTGTCTGTTAGCCGTAGGAAAGTCTCAGTACCCAGCTATAGGCAATCTGCTGACTTTTCTGAATCTATGTATAAGTATACCGCTGGGATACTACTTAAAAGGTAATTTAGGTGCCGTGATTGCTGTAGCTCTCGGTGACCTTCCTACCTATGCAGTAACTAACTACGGTTTGTGGAAAGAAGGACTAACTTGTTTTTGGCAGGATATTCAATTAACAGGGCTGTTTGTAGTGGTTCTGGCCACTCTACTTTGGTGTAGAGTCGCTTTGGATTGGGGTCTGCCAATCGATAAAATATCACCGATGGATTTAGTTCCAATCAATCAACTATTTCAGTAAAAAAAAGGAGATTGTTTCTATGTCAGCCGAACAAAATACAAGAAGCAAAGTAATGCACTTTATGTTCTTACAAATGGCTCTTTTACAAGAAATATCGCGAGTGGCAACAAGGTATAGTAAACTGATGTTTTTTTATCAAAAAAATCGGGTTATAAATTTGTTCAAAGAAAACGAACAGCCCGAAAAAAAACGCCCCAAAGTCTTTGTGGCTGTCCCACACATTACATCAGTTGAAGAATCTAACAATCCCGAAAAAGCCACAGCAAAAATAGAGAGACTCAGGCACACAATAGATGGACTGTTAACGACTTTTGCTCATTGCGACCTGACAATTACTATCCAAACTCTACCGAACAGGCACGTTACAGCTTACTTACCTGAATATCAAATTAAGTGCATTCAGATCCAAGAAGGTCCTGAATGCGACCCCATGTTTGTAGAGTTTAGACTTCAGGAAGAATTTGTCGAAAAAGTAGAAAAATTTGACTGGTTTTTATTTATAGAAGATGACATTGTTTTATACGATGCTTTCATTCTAGAAAAATTAGAAAATTTTAACCGACAAAGCGGGTATGAGAATGCTATTCTTTACCCACACCGTTTTGAAATGTATCAAGGAACCAAGAGATACATTGATTTGACAATAGATGATGAACTATCGTGGAATAAACTATCTAGTGTAGAGATAGAAACTGTAAAATTTGCTGAGTGTACCAATCCTCATTCAGGATTTTACTGTTTGTCAAGAAAGCAGATGAAAGAGTGGATAAAATCAGGTCGCATCTTCAAAAATCAAGTAGTGAAGGTCGGGCCTTTAGAGAGTGCAGCCACTTTTTGTCTTTTGGAATGTTTCTCGATATATAAGCCCCACCCGTCAAACTTAAACTATTTTGAGATCAGGCATTACGATAGCAAATACTCTAAGCTATATCCCGAACCGGAATCGCCGTATACACTGTCAGCAGTTAATAATAGTTCCCACACACCCATCGGCAAGGCTTCGTCAAAGGGATCTAAGTAGTCGTCATGATTATTAGTAGGATGGGTAGATCGCAAGCGTTACCCCTAAACCTATTAAATAATTAGCGATTTGAGATGTGAGATTAAATTAAAAATCTAAAATCTCAAACAGTGTTGGACGCAAGTGGTATAATTGTAGGGTGTTCTACTGTCCTCAAAGCCTCTCTCTATCGAGCAATTTTTAGCACTGAGGCAGCCTAAAAGGTAAAATCTCAAATTTCACATCTCCACTCGGTTGATACTGTTGGAATTGCCGCAGACTCCACGGATTTAAGCTCGTGAGTTTAGTTCAGTCCTGGAGGCACACACACTTTCAAAAACCGAGTTTTTTACCAACATATTTCGTTATATTTCGTTGCAGCCCTTTAGCCTGGTAAAAAAAACCGTTTCAGAGGGCCGGGAGTACGCCCAAGACAGTAAAATTTAAGAGGGAAAATTTGGCAGTTACTTTTCAGCAGAAAGTAGGAGAGAAAGATTTGTGAGTATTTTTAAGAAAAAAATTAATCCTTCACCCTTCGCTATTCTGCCATTCCAACAGCCGATCGACCGCACGGCGATCGTCCTCATGCTAGTGCTGAGCTTCTTAATAGGGCTGCTGCTGCTGAGCGGCGATCGCACAGCACCCAGAGTGCGAGAATTTACCTGGGAAAATAAACAAATCGGCGCCGAAGATACCGGCTTTATCCTCACATTCTTTCGGCCGATGAACCAGTCCACGGTCGAAGAAAACTTAAAGCTAGAACCCCCCCTCCCCGGTAAATTTAGTTGGGCGGGAAGGCGCATGGCTTACACCCTCAAAGATCCAGCACCCTACGGCGTTACCTACACATTAAAACTCGCTGGAGCAACCGACAAGTATTTCGGAGAAAAAAACCAAAAAAAAGGAACGCTAATGCAACCGTTTAGCAGTTCCTTTCGCAGCCGCGATCGAGCTTTTGCTTACATCGGTGTCCAAGGCGAAACAGAAAGCAGATTAATGCTAGTCAATCTCACCAGCAGCGACTCAAAACCGATACCGCTGACTCCCAAAGATTTAGTTGTCACCGATTTTAAACCTTATCCCGACAGCGATCGCATTTTATTCTCCGCCACAGATCGATCAATCGCCCGTACTCGCGGCACCCTAAATCAAGAACTCTTCACAGTCACCACCGGCCTCAACCCCCAATCCGACTTAGGAAATCAACAAAAATACCCAGCCGGTAGAATCGACAAAATCTTAGACTCCAAAGATTACCAAAACCTCAAATTCGACCTCTCAGCCGACGGAAAAATCATAGTTGTCCAGCGCGTCAACCGTCGCAATCCCGGCGATTTCAGTCCTTGGATTGTGGAAGAAAAAGTGCCACCCAGACCCTTGGAAAATGAACAAGGCGGAGATTTTATGATTCGCCCCGACAGCAAATCGATGGTAATATCTCAAAAACAAGGATTAGCGATCGTCCCCCTCAAACCCGAAGCAGATCCAGTAGAATTTTTGCCAAAATACGAACAAGTATTGGGCATGGCCCGCGACAACTCCGCCGCCGCCTATGTTAAATACAACAGCGACTTTACTCGATCGCTTTTCATCTTAGATAACCAAGGTGTAGAACAAGAAATATTGCGTATTCCCGGCAGCATTATGGCTGTTTATTTCGATCCCCGCAAAAACGAAGACAACCAAGTTCAGCGTCTATACTGTTTGTTAGCCCAACGCCTCAAAACAGAAAGCTACAAAGAACAGCCTTTCATCGCCACCATCGACCTCAAAAAAGAGGGTACTCGTTTGGTAGGAACCATCAAACCGCTGCTGATTTTGCCCAACCAATTAGATACCCAAATCAGTTTATCTCCCGACGGGCTGGCATTAATTTTCGACCAATCAGTCACAGCAGCAACTCCCTCCGTAGCAGACAGTCCCCGCAACGATAGTGGACAGTCGATCGCCACCAGCCGCCTCTGGCTGCTACCCTTAGTGGAAATACCGGCAGACGGTTCTCCCGCAAAACTACAGCCAGAAGAACTTCCCTTTGCCGGCTATCACCCCCGCTGGCTACCATAAACCAATTTGAGATTTGAGATCGAACTGCTGACTAATGACTGGTGACTAATCTAAAATCTAAAATCTAAAATCTAAAATCCTTATGACTCCCGAAGAAATTAGCAATACCCTTAAAGACTTATTTGGTGACACTGTTGAGATGCCTGCTGCCACTTCTTGGCAAGTAGAAACCCCCAATTTTCGCCTGTTAGTCCTCCTTTCAGAAGACGGGAGTTGGCTGCGGATTTTGTTGCCGATCGCCGATGCCCAAGAAGCTCAACCATTTCTTGATAAACTCCTAGAAGCTAACTTTGACACCACCCTCGAAACTCGCTACGCCTTACATCAAAACGTTTTGTGGGGAGTATTTCAGCACAGTTGTGCCACACTCGCGGCCGCCGATTTCTCAGCCGCCGTCGCCCGAGTGCTGGCTTTGCAAGAGAGAGGTTTGTCTGACTTTTTCGGCGGTTTGATAGAAAGCCGCATCCGTCAAATCATCAAAGCTGCGAAGACGCAGGGACAGTCTGTCGAAACCACCCTTCAAACTTTAGACCGTTTCTACGCAGAGGGATTGATGGGTGAAATGGAACTAGGGCGAGAGTCTAGCGAAAAAACTCTCGCCGCTTGGCGGTATCAGCTAGAACGCCTCTGGCCGGAGGTGGAACCCTAAAAGAATTGGAGATTGCTGATTGGAGATTGCAGATTGCAAAAAACTGATGACTATCGAGGTTCGGAAGTTGCCTAAAGTTGCATTTCTTTTGAGTGGTATAGCAACCGCGGCCGACGCTTAGGATGTTCTTAATTCCACAAACCCTTGGGGAACATTGCTTCTTCCTTCTCTCGCGACGATAACTAAAGCCTTCCATCCGTTACATTCGGTTACATCCGAAGAAAGCGAATTCGTTGCCGAACTTCCTTTGGCTAGGGCCCTAGTCTTGACAATTGGAGCCTGCAAGCCCCTTGGACAATGGCTAATCCGGGCCCTCGAACCCTCACAGGATGCCAGTATATTCACTGATAACCCGCTCGCGGTTCTCCAATTCCCTTCTATCACGGGAAAAATGGTATAATTTATCACAATAATTAGTTATAAATATTAAAAATTTTCGGAAAACACCCGATCGCAGGTATATCATGGTAAAAAGTTTACAGCAGAGATCAGTAAGTTCCACAAAAGCTTCGATCGTTTAATATTGACTTAGAAACAAAATCTTTAGGAGACAATGCTACTGCGATCGGGTTTTCCCATCGGGTGCTGTTGTAATTTCACAAATTAGCAACTACCCGCTACCAATTACCAGTTACGAATTAATAGCAACTTAAGTTGTTCATGAATACAATTTTTAACAGGGGTTTCATCTATGTTTGCTGTGCGTGAGACTAGCTCGGAGTTATCAGTGTTGCATATACCTGAATTTTGTACTTGGAACATCTCCTTAGAATCAACTCTCCTAGACCTGCCACTCTCCAACTGCCAAATTGAATTAACTCAACAGGCAAAAGAAGTAGCCAAGGCTTTTGAAGAAAATTCAATGCTTCCCGGCGTCATTTTGACAGATAGTGGTAATTTTGTCGGCATGATATCCAGGCGTCTATTTTTTGAAAAAGTTAACTGCCGCTACGGAGTAGAAATGTTTTTCAAGCGACCAATAGAGGTGCTGTACAAGTTTGCCAAGCCAGAGGAGCTCATACTTCCCGCCAGTAAATTAATAGTAGAAGCCGCCCAGGAATGTCTTTACAGATCAGCAGAATTAATTTACGAACCCGTAGTAGTGGAAATAGCCCCCCAAGCCTACAAGCTGTTAGACGTACACCAATTAATGGTCGCTCAATCAAGAATTCACGAATTAACAAATAAGTTACTCCACAAACAAACCCAAGCCAAACTCATCCAAACCGAAAAAATGGCGAGTTTGGGGAGGATTGTAGCAGAAGTAGCCCACGAAATCAGAAATCCGCTGAATTGTATTTGGGGAAATTTAACTTTTCTGCTGTCTTATTTTGAACACTTGCTTCAGCTCATGTCGGTTTATGAAGAAGAATATTCGGCACCCTGTCCCCGAATTGATGCCCTTAAAAAAGAAATTGAATTTGATTTTTTACAAGAAGATTTGCCGATCACCTTAGAAGGGATGGAGTTGGGAGCCTCACAATTGCTAAAAATAGTTAACGGGCTGCACCACTTCTCTCACATGGACGAGACAAAACCAGCCGAGACAGATATTCACGAATGCGTGGAGATGACGCTGTTAATTTTGAAAAATCGCTTTAAAAACAGCATAGAGGTGGTTAAAAATTACGGCGAACTGCCCCTAGTTAGAGGCTACTCCGGTCAGTTGAGTCAGGTGTTTTTGAACTTGTTAGTTAATGCTCTAGACGCCCTGACCGAGTACGCAGCCGATCGAGAAATACACACCCAGTGCGGGGACAACTGGCAGCCCCAAATCGAAATTACCACTAAAGTGATAGAAACCGAACACGGCAAGCGAGCCGCAATTTGCATTGCCGATAACGGGCCAGGCATTCCCCCAGAAAATCAGCAGCAGATATTTGACACCTTTTTTACCACTAAACCAGCAGGCAAAGGCAGCGGTATGGGGCTGGCTATCTGCCATCAAATCGTCACAGAAAAGCACGGCGGCCAACTCAAATTGCGATCGCAACCAGGTAAGAACACTGAATTTGAAATTCTCCTGCCTATAGTTGGCACAACATGATTAGCTTAAGAATATTCTCGGTTGTTCGCTCCTGCGGTGAAATGATAGGGTAGCTTAGTAGTAGGTGCTCATTTCACTTTCCCAGCGTTTCGGCAACTAAAAGTTCCAGTGGCAAATAAATTCAGTTCCAAACTCCTTGGCCCTTCAGTCTCCGAAGGCAGCCATCAAGACCTTTCGCTAGAGTCTACCCTCTGGGATTTGCCCCTGTATGACTTTCAGGTTAAATCGAGCTGCTTGGCCGTGGCAGTTGCCGAAATGTTTGAACAGCATCCCCTCGTGCCGGGGGTCGTCTTGATGGAAGCAGGAGAGTTTGCTGGCATGATATCCCGCAGGCAACTGCTGGAATATTTGCTCAAACCCCAAGGCCCAGAGCTATTTTTGCACCTGCCACTAAAAGTTCTCTACAGTTACGCTCGCGTCGAAATATTATTGGTGGCAGAGAGTACAACCATTTTGGCAGCAGCCCCACAAGCTCTGCGTCGATCGCCCGAATTGCAGTCAGAACCGATCGTCGTCCAAATAGACTCCCAATCTTACCGACTCTTAGACCCTAACGCACTCAACATCGCGTACTGGCAAATTCGTGGCATAGAAACTCAAGTCCGCTACGAAAGAGCCCAAACTCAAATGATTCAAAGCGAAAAAATGGCTAGTTTAGGGCGTTTAGTCAACGGAGTAGCCCACGAAATTTTAGATCCGGTAGGCTTTATCTGGGGGAATTTAACCTACGTCAGCGACTACAGCAAAAACTTGATGGAATTGCTCTCAGTTTACGACGCATACTGTACCGATCCCCCGCCGGAAATAGCACGGCTCAAAGAAGAGATCGACTATGACTTTTTGCAAAACGACTTCCTCCGAACTGTTGCCAGCATCAAATCAGGAGCAGAACGTTTGAGCAAGTTGGCAACCAGTTTGCAAAACTTCTGCCACATCGACGATATTTATCCCAAACCCACCGACTTGCACGCCAACATAGACAGCATACTTTTGCTGCTCAAAAGTCGTTTGACTAGGGAAATCCAAGTAGTGAAAAACTACGGCTACCTGCCACCAGTGCCGTGCTATGCAGGACAGCTAAACCAAGTATTTATGAATATATTGACGAATGCTATTCATACATTAATTAACGAAGCAGTCGGTCAAGAATTGGCAAAAGAGTTCAAAGGTGGAGGACTCAGAGACGCCGATCGCCAGCCTAAAATTGAAATCACAACTCAAGTCTGCTGTCCCGAACCTGCGTCGGATTTAGACAAACTTCATGTTCGCTGGGTTTCGATTTGCATATCAGATAACGGGCCAGGAATGTCACCTAGCAAGTACAAAAAAATCATAGAATCCTTCTCTACGGAAAAACGCGCCCTCAAAGAAACCAGTTTAGCAGTTAGCTATCAAATAGTGACGGGCAAACACGGCGGTGCATTCAGAATGCGATCGGAGTTAGGCAGAGGCACTGAATTTGAAATTTTGTTACCGTTAGCTTAAAGAAGGAAGTTCGGCAACGGATTCTGTAACGGATTTAACGGATTTAACGGATTTCAGGAAGAAGGAAGTTCGGCAACGGATTGTGTAACGGATTTAACGGATTTCAGGAATAAGCAAGAAGCAAGAGGGAAGAAGTTACAGTTTATTCCTGATTTATGAAGTACAGGAGACGGCAATGCGGTTTCCTTAACCGTTATCTGTACTCCACTCAACTGAAAACTGCTGTAACAGTCAACAGTCAATAGTCAACAGTCAACTATTATCTAATTGACTGCCGCACATTTTACAAAATTTAGCATTAGCATCGTGTACCGACCAACCGCAACCTTTACAAACAGCTTCTCCGTGATTAGCACTTTTAACTAAGTGCTTAATCAAGTCCCCCAATTGCCAAGGAATCAGAGCAATTCCCGTCAAAATCATCAAAATAGTCAGAAAACGACCGGATTCCGAAATCGGAGTAACATCGCCAAATCCCACCGTGGTCATCGTGACAACCGAGAAATAAACAGCATCTAAAAAAGTTCCAAAACTTTCGGGATTTGCCGGATGTTCGACTTGATAAATTAAACCCGAATAAACAAAAATTATGGCCAGCAAAGTAAACAAAATCCGAGCAAAAATCACCCCATCTTCGCTGCTGATGCGGAAAATAGAAATTTTTAATTCTAGAAAGCGGATGAGTCGGAGAATTCTAAACCAGCGGAAAATTCGGATAAAACTAACGTTGACAAATCCCAGCAAAAATGGTAATATTGCCAGCAAATCAATAATAGAAAAAAAACTAAAAATAAATTTAACTCGATTTTCGGCACACCATAGTCGCAATAAATACTCAAACAAAAAAACAACTAAAAGTGCTGTATCGAGAGTTTGCAAATTAATTCTAACAGTTTCCGAAATCGGGTAAGTTTCGGCGATGAAGCTGGTCGAAGATAGGAGAATGAGTCCGGTAAGAGTTAAATTGACGGTTCTGCCAATTGGGGTTTCGATGTCTTCGAGATAAAATCCAATTTGCGATCGGGTTAACATAGATGAGATAATTAATACCATTTATGAGGTAAGGGAATTATCGCATATGAGTATCGAATTAACTAAGGGTGAAAGGTTCAATCTTTCTAAAGAAACTCCTAATTTCAGTAAAATTGCGATCGCCCTGGGTTGGCAAGTCAGCCAGACATCACAAAACTGCGACATTGACGCATCTGTTTTTATGTTAGCGGCGGACGGTCGGATTCCTGATGAAAAGTATTTTGTATTTTACAACAACCTGACCTCCCCCGACGGTGCGGTGCGACATTCGGGAGACAGCGCGACTGGGCAAATAGACGGAGATGATGAGACGGTTTATGTGGATTTGAGTAAAATCAATTCGGCGATTCAGGAAATTGTGTTTGTGGTGACTATTCACGAGGGACAGGAAAAAAATCAAAGTTTTAGTCAAGTTACAAATGCTTTTATCAGGCTTTACAACCGAGAAACTCTTAGCGAATTGGTTCGGTACAATTTAAATCAGATATTTTCCCAAGAAACGGCTTTAGAATTTGGACGCTTGTATAAGAAGAATGGCGAATGGAGGTTTCAGGCGGTAGGACAGGGATATAATGCTGGGTTGCAAAGTTTTGTAGACAAGTATTATGTTGAGAATGCGGTTGAGAAAAGCTCGAATGTTGGTGAGAAGGTTGATGATGCTGAGGTTGTGAGGCGGTTTAGCGATCGGGTGGACAAGCTATTGCGGGAAGAGGCGATCGGGGAGACACCGATTCCAGCATCTAGCGAAGCGGTAGAACAGGCTGCTGCTACTCCTGTAAATGCGGATACTGTGGAATCTCAGGAAGAGGCAAAAATTGATGATTCTGCACTAGAAAATCTGGAACCCGCTATTAGTGCGGAGGAATTTTGGAAACGGTATGAAGACGGAGAACGCGACTTTACAGGAATTAACCTAACGGGAGTGGATCTAAGTGGCAAAACTCTCGCATCTAATGTCAGTCTAAGTCAAGCAAACCTGAGAAATTCCAATCTAGCAAATGCCAAATTGACTGGGGTAAATTTGATTGGAGCTAACTTGCAAGGCGCTAATTTAAACTCAACAAACTTGCAAAGCGCTGATTTGATTGAAGTTAATTTAAGTGGGGCTAACTTAACCAATACAATCTTGTATTACGCAAGACTAATTCAGGCAGATTTGAGTCACGCTAACTTAAGCGAAGCAAAGTTAGATAGCGCAAACCTGACTACAGCAAACTTCAGTAGCGCTAACTTAACTCAGGCAAGTCTAGGTAGTGCTAACCTGACAGGAGCCGATTTAAGTCAATCGAAGGTAACTAAAGTCAACCTTAGTGGTGCCAACCTTAGTGGTGTTAACTTAACAGGGGTAAGTTTGATTGGAGTAAACCTTCAACAAGTTAACCTTAGTGGCATGAATTTGAGTGGGATAAATTTGACGGGCACAAATCTAAGTTATGCAAACTTTAGTGGCGTTAACTTGAGTGGTGTTAAGTTAAGTGGGGCAAATTTGAGTGCCGCTAACTTGGATGGTGCTAACCTCACAGGGGTAAATTTGATTGGGGTAAACTTACAGAGCGTTAATCTAAGCGGGCAAAACTTGAGTGGCTTTAATCTGTCTGGGGCTAACCTATATGGAGCAAACTTGAGTGGAGCAGACTTAACTTCAGCAGACTTGCGCGGAGCAAATTTGAGCTGTGCAAACTTAGAGAAAACTAACCTGAAGGAAGCTAAACTGGTTGGAGTAAATCTGGACAATGCAAAACTCGCAGGTGCAATTATGCCAGATGGCACAATTCACGAATAAATTAATGTTTGTAGGAACGAATTGAGTCCTTAGAAATGGCAGGAGTAGGGCGTGTTTTATTGACCCGGAGATCCCCCCTAGCCCCCCTTAAAAAAGGGGGGAACCGGAAGCACTCAAAGTCCCCCTTCTTAAGGGGGATTTAGGGGGATCGAGACTTTGATACAAGTGACATTTATTATAGGTTTCAGTCTTAAATTGACACCAATGGTGTGCATCGCCCTAGAAATAGATTATGATTAGTATTAAAGATCAAATACATAGATTGTCGATGAATGAATCTGACGCGGAAATTATAGAATCTACCCTGAGATGGATGACTGAGTTTGTCGAGTTGCCGCATCCAGTTTTCAGCGATTTACCGATTTGTCCCTTCACTAAAAAGGCACGCTTGGCAAATCAAATTTTATTCAAAATCGAGCGGTTTTCAGCGCTGACTGAGTTCGATCGCGATTCTGCCATAATGAAATCAATTTATGAATTTTACAATTCGGAATTTGAAATCATGGTAGTAATTAATCCTGAAAAAACTGCAATTAGTGCGCCAGAAACTAAAGAATTGATAGACAAATTGAATAATCAGATTTCAGAATTGGGCTTGCTGGCTTTTCACGTCCATCCCGAAGAAGATTTTAATATTGACGGGCTTCATACTAGGAGGATGCCCTATCCGGGCTTCACTGTTCAAGTAAATTCTAAGCTGAAGCCAGCTTCCGATTCTTTAGAGAAAACTGAATATTACAAAAATTGGACTGCCGAACAACTAAAAAATTTCGGGATTCCGAGAAATTGACGATCGCCCACCCTCCCTTTCTCCCTGTCTTGCTTCGCGCCCTTGGCTACTTTCATCGCTTCAATCCTCCATGAGTTTGATGAGAGTTGTAAAAATACGATCGCACTCTGAAGAAGCCTTGCGAACCTTGTCAACATCCAACATTTCTAACAGCTTGGAAGCGTGCTGTATTTTTTGATATTCGCCTTTCGATTTTGTGTCGCGGCTAGCTGCTTTCAGACTTCGTTCTAACAAATCCTTTTCAATGGTCTCTACATTGATATTTTTAGGAATCTCATTTTGTTTAAATCCCTGTCCGTAAAATCTTTTTAAAGTATCAATATCCGCCATGAACCAAGCTTCCATCGCTTGAACCATGAGATAGCAATGAGTGTCATTAACCCCAGGCGAATCCCAATTATCCCTCCACTTCAAATGCTCCCAAGGCGACTGCTTTACAACAGGTGCTTCTGATTCAACCAGAAGGATGACAAACGCATCTGGGTGAGCGGCAAAAGCATTTTTGAAATCCCTCAAAGCATTATTCCGGGAACCGCAAAGAGTGATAGTCCACTTGATTTTCTTGCTTTGGACAACCTGCACAATTTCTTTGAAAAAACTGCTAACTCCTTGTCGGAGCAATGCCTTTGTATTCTTGCCCTCGCCGCCGCCTTCGATGTAAATGCGAATTTCTTTTACCATCGGTTGCCCCCGATTTCTCCCATCCGCCAAAGGTCTCCCAAAGTGTAATTCTCAAGCCATTTTTTCAGTCGTTCGGGATCGAGACGGTTCAGGTGACTTCCTCTATCATCCCGATCGCATATTAACACTGACTCAGGACTCAGAGCCGACACTAAAGCATCGGAATGAGTTGTCACAATCAATTGTGTGCGCTGTGAGGCTTCGATCAACATTTCAGCAACAACAGGCAGAATGTCGGGATGCAAGCCAATCTCCGGTTCTTCAATACATATAAGTGGCGGGGGAGTTGGATCGAGGAGTAAAGCTATTAAGAATAAATAACGCAGCGTACCGTCTGATAAACGAGTTGCGGGAATTGGCTGAGTTAATCCTGTTTCGCGGATGAATATCTGGACAGTACCGCCATAAATCTTGATACTCAGTTCTTCGGCTGCATCGTAGAACAGTTGTAATTTTTCAATAATCAGCCTACTTCCTAATTGATACTGTAAGTTATTTAAAACCAGTCCTAAGTTGCCACCATCTTCTAGGAGGGGATGTTCTGGCCAGTCAGTTTGCTGAGCCTTTCTAGATACTGAATCTCTCCCTGTCTGCCAGTTACGATATAAACCAATGTCGGCAAATTTATTTCCCAGATATGATAGTTCGGGATATAGTTCTGGATCTTTTCTTTGAGATAAGATAGATTGATCGGGAATGATATCTTCTCGCCGCAGATTCCGCAGCGTTCTTGGTTGCTGCTCGTTGTCCTGTATAACATTGATAACAGGGCGACCCCGATCGCTATAACGGTAATAGAAAAATGGCTGGCTTTCAGAACTATTGCGCGGTGCCATATCTTCTATAGCTTCGTCCACTACTTCAAGTCTCTGACCGACTGCGGTAAAACTAATCTGATAGCGCAGTGGCATCGTTCGTTCTGGGTAATCTAAAATAGCCTCAATTTTTGCTGTGGGAGTACCTTTTCCACCTTTCCACAGAAAATCGCTGATACCACCTCCTTGACGAATCGGAGTAAGTAAGTCGGTAGGTGTTGCCTTCAACACTCCCATCGCTTCAATTAAGTTAGACTTGCCGGATGCGTTAGTACCGATCAATACATTCAGGGGTTGCAGTTCAATTTTTTCCCCTTCACTTCCATAGGAAAGGAAGTTTTGCAGTTGCAGGGAGTGAATAAATCTCTTGCCTTCCACCTTGTCGTCCTATGCCAATTCTGCATTATTATACTTTACGAAAGCTTTCCTTTTTAGTCTTGAATTAAGTAGGTTTCAAAACTACCGATTCCAAGTCTTTGCCTTGAAGTCGGAGGGGGAGTGAGATATCCCGATAGATCGCACAACAGGCGACCTACTCTCCTGCAACGGTCTGTGACCCATTACAATTAATTCAGCAAAAAATCTTTACACATAAGAAGTCATGCAGCTTAAGTCAACAACCCGCCATATTCGCATATACACCGCCATCCTCGAAGATAACGAACTCGTACCCAGCAACGACCTTTTGACCCTCGACATTGACCCAGATAACGAACTTAACTGGGATGACGAGTCAGTCAAACAGGTACAGGCCAAATTCGACCAACTCGTAGACGCTTACGAGGGCGAAGACTTGACCGAGTACAACCTCCGCCGTATCGGTTCGGAGTTGGAACACTTGGTACGATCGTTCTTACAAAAAGGCCAAATCAGCTACAACCTCAACAGCCGCGCTGTCAACTACAGCATGGGATTGCCTCAAGTTGATGCCAAAGTTCACCTGTAAGGGCGATCGGGCGATCGGCATTTATGTCAAGTTAAGATTGAAACCCATAATAAATGTCGCTTGTAGCTGAGTTTCGATCCCTCCTACTCCTCTTAATCAGGGGAGTACGGGGGAAAAAGAGGGTTATGTTTCGTCTCTGGCTTTGGGGATGGAGGGAGATTTAGACTTGGATACAGAGGAAAGGTGGAGATGGGGAGAATTGGGAAAATGTGCTTTTATTCTTCTTCCTGCTTGTTTCTGACTCCTGACTCCTGACTCCCGGCTTCTTCCTTCTTCCGACTTCGATCGGACTTCTCCCCCGCCTCCCCAGCATCAACTGGAGAATTTGGAACGCGATCGCGTTCCAAAAACTGTTTAACTGCAAGTTGACGGTTGGTCATAAACTGACCCCAAGCGCCGGGAAACAGCCCATCCAAGGTTTCCACCAGCGCCCAAACCTCAAGATTCATCACTTTGTAATAGAAACTGTGAGAATGTTGAATGCTAGTGAGTATTTCGTCTATTTCAACAGCAGGCGGCAGCTTCGGATCGGACAAATTCTTGGGAAAGGCGCTGGGATCATGTGGGGGCATGGTTAAATAGCTAGTAAAAGTATAGTCATTTATGACATGACATAGGAGGCATTGAGTCCCTCCCCTTTCGCTCGTACTTTGAGCGGATTGACTCGCCTTGGCTGAACTACACAGCTCTCTATCCCATCGCTAAACGCATTTGGGATTGCTTTTCTTAGGATGTTGTATGAGGCGTTGACATCGGAGTTAATTAATTGACCGACCGATGTCTTGTACAAACCTCTCTTGATTCGCTTACCGCTAAATGTGACACCATCAGCGCCAGTATTCCCGTACACAGGAATCGGGTCTAGATTCAGGAAATTCGACCTAGATGTGTAAGATTCTTCTTGCACGATTACCTTCATCCCAACCAATCGAGCTTTATATTCTATCATTTCAATCAGTCGAGCATGAGGAATGCCGACGAAGTTTTGGTTGGTTTGCTTTCCTAAATCAATCTCGGTTTTCCATTGTGCATTTTTGCCGACAACTAGCGTCCCAATTTGATTAGCGACCAAAAGGTCAACAATTAGGCGACTGGTATGATGCAAGTAATTATCGACTTTTTGGTGGCGACAGCGAGTTAAGCGTTGAATGCGGGGTGAACTCTTGCGACTTGCTTTTAACTGAGATTGTAACCGTGCTTTACGTTTGTTGTAGAACTGGTTGATTGATTTCAACGGACGCCCGTTAATCAACAGAGGTATAAAACCCGGCTGATTTGAAGTTAACGCCGCTAAGTTATTCAGACCTAAATCAATACTAGCTACGAATGTGTCGTCGCGGGCGGTGGACGCCGGTTCATCATAAACCACCTCAATCACATAGGAATCACATTTGGGAACCAGCCTAAGTTGGCAAATCTGAGCGGGATTTACTTGGGTCTTTATCAATATTTCCGTACCCGAAAGCTTGATAATTCCTTTCTTCAATTGCTTGCTGCTAATCGCCTGAATCGTATAGACAAGAATATTACGACCCTTGGTCTTATCCTTATATTTCGGTAGCTTCGGACGACCAGTGAATTTAGAGGAATCAATTTTGTAAGCTTTGACTGCTTCAAAAAAGGATTTCCAATTCTTGTCCAATACCATCAAGATTTGTTGACTAACCTTGGCGGGCATTGCCTTGTATGCTTGATGAGATTTCATCAAACGGTTCATCTCGTTGTAATTGATGTGGCCCCATCCATAAACAAAACTCTGACGAATGATGTAATTGGCGGCCTTGTAGAGATTTTTGGATTTAAAAGCTAATTCATCAATTTCAGCAAAACGGTGTTCCGTAGATTTAATGATGTGTCGCTCTGTTAGCTGCATTTGGATTTTCCATTCTTAACGCTCGCAACATTCTTGATTTCTATGAGTAGATGATACTACTATTGTTTATTAATGCTTAAAAGTTTAATGAACTTTTACAATTCTCAACAGCTTGCAGAGGCCGGTCAGTCGATTTTAGATTTTAGATTGACTCCACAGATGAATCTGGGGGCTTGAACTAATATCTAATTTTTTTTTCTCTCCCCGACTCCTGTCGGGGGCTGGCATCCGGCAGTAGATGTGAGATGTGAGATGTGAGATTGTAGATTTTATACTTTAGATGGACTCCAGAGATGAATCTGGGGGCTTTTATCCGTCTTTGGACCAGGTTAAATTTAACTTAACTTGCGAAACTCGGTCAAGAGGCAATGAACACCCTTGGCGAGAAAACCGAGAAGTGATATTTATTTATACCTGTCGGCTCAGGTGATTTCTACCTAGCAGCATCATACCATTAGAGTTAGTATAAAATCTCAATTCCCTTGAGTGCTGCGATTTCTTCGGAAATTGCCGCTATCAGGAATATGCTGAAAACAGCGTGATTTCCAACCGATGACTGGGGTGTCGCGCGATCGTCTAACCCTGAAAGCTCATAGTAAAATTCATCCGGCAGTCAACAAAATGGTAAACTGTTCGTGTCAGTACAAGACATTAAAACCTACCCCTAGACTGGGGGAAAGTCAGATATCACTACGCACACAACAGTGGAAACGTGGTGAGCCCGGGAACCTGAAAAATCAGGATATTAGGACTGCGAAGTCTTAAGAATCTGCGTCTGTTGAGAAAGCGGGGGTGTCAAATAATCGCCACGTATCAACCCGTCGAGGTTCAATCGCTAAAATAGTTCAGATCAGCACGCTTGCCCAAAGGCGTCAGGAACCCTTATGCAAAACTCTGTGGCAAAACACTACTTATGGGCTTTAGGTGAAGGGATCAAAGGGTGTAAGCCAGGCGATCTGATCGCTGGTCGCTACTTGGTCAAGCGCGATCGACTTCTTGTCGATACTCAACCCGAACACTTGCCGGAACTGCCCGAAGAGATTCCGAGTGTTGTCACTCCTTATCTGAGACTGTTTGCCTATCAGTTGCACGTACCTCAAGTATACGGCCTGGTATCGTCCAGGATGAGCAAGCTATCGGGAGATATCTGGCTACTGGAAAACGTGCCTATTTTGAAGGTGACGGAATCTTTAATGCCGGAATTGGCGGACTCCTGGAAAGGAGCCGCAGCGATGCGCCAGCTCAATTGGCTGTGGCAAATGGCCCAGTTGTGGCAGCCTTGTATCGCTCAGGGCGTGGCTTCGACGCTGCTGACTCCCGAACTGCTACGGGTGGAAGGGCAATTGGTGCGGTTTCTGGAATTGCAGCCCGATCGCAAACCGCCTCATTTGTCGCAGTTGGGCAAATTGTGGCAGCAGTGGCTCGAAGATGCTCACCCAACTATTGCCAATTTTTTAAGGCAACTTTGCCAGCAAATGGTTGCCGGTCAAGTGCGCCACGGCGAACAACTGATGGGCCAGTTGGATAAAGCTTTGGCAAAGTGCGGCCGATTTTACGATCGTCACGTTGAAATTGCCACGGGCACGGATGTAGGCAGATCCCGCGCTCACAATGAAGATGCTTGCTATCCGCCCAGCGGTACGCTGTTCGCAGGAAACCCGGGCGCAGAAGCTTGCGCGATCGTCTGCGACGGTATCGGTGGACAAGACGGCGGCGAAGTCGCTTCGGAAGAAGCAATTGGTGTGCTGTGCGACAAGTTGCAGCAAATGCCCCTGCATCAGGCTAATTGGGACCCATTGAGCCTGACTTCCAAGCTGGAACGGGCGGCTTGTGCTGCTAACGACAAGATAGCCAGTCGCAACGACAGCGAACACCGCCAAGGCCGCCAGCGGATGGGAACTACGCTAGTTATGGGTTTAGCCCATATTCACGAGCTCTATGTCGCCCACGTCGGAGACAGTCGGGCTTACTGGATTACTCGTACCGGCTGCTATCAAGTTACTCTCGATGATAATGTGGCTTGCCGCGAGGTGCGTTTGGGCTACTCTCTCTACCGGGATGCTTTGGAACAAGTGGCCGCCGGAGCTCTGATTCAAGCTTTGGGGATTACTTCGTCCAACACTCTGCACCCGACTATACAGCGTTTTCCGGTGGATGAAGACTGCGTTTTGCTGCTGTGTTCCGACGGTTTGAGTGATAAAGACCGGGTTGAGGAATGTTGGGAAGCGGAGATTTTGCCAATTCTCGACGGTAGCATTAGTTTGGGTAAGGCGCGCGATCGACTGATTGAGATTGCTAATACTAGAAACGGTCACGATAACGTCACTGTTGCTTTAATTCACTGTCAAGCACATTTGAGGGAAGACGGCAATACTTTTACAGAACTGTCTGTCGCACCTTTAGATACGCCGATCGAACTAATTTCCGATAGCGAGGATATGCCAACGGATTTGAATGGGCCCACAAGCCTTGGCGGTGCGAATTCTGAAGGAAAAACGCAGTTGTTACAGCCGGAAAAAAGCAAAAGCCCATTTTCGCTGCTGCTGAAAATTTTATTTTTATTAGGCTTGGGGGGTGTATTTGCTTATTTTTTCATCCCTCCGGTGGGTCGCGCGATTGATACTGCCGGGGAGTCGATTTTCGGGAAACGCGGTTTAATTAAAGCTGGAAAGACGCCGGAGAAAACAGTTGAATCTGTAGCTTCTCCGGTCAAATCTTTAGAAACAGGCTCGTTTATAGAGATTAAAAGTTCTGCGACTGGGGAATTAGGAAAAGAGGGCGATGGCTTGGATTTGCAAGGCGCAATCGGTGAGTTGACTGTCAAAGGAACAGTCCCAGCCGGCAGCGTTTTGCAGGTGACAAACAAACAGCTTACGCCTCAAGGCAATTGGCTGGAATTGAAAGTTTGTTCGATTCCTGAAATAGTGCGATCGAACTCTCCCAAACCCGAGTCAAATAAAGATTTTTCTACAGTTTCAAAACCGACACTGAATCCATCTCGCGCTGTGGCAAATCCCTCGCCTTCCCCGCCAGTTAAGGCAACAGTTGAAGTAGAAAGCGCCAAGCTGCAACCGGGGGAAATCGGATGGATTCAAGAACAAGATGCCATTTCTAAAGTAGTCTCTAACCTATCTTTAAACCAAATTCAAAAGGGGAAATGTGTTGATTCTGACTCAAATCCCAATGCAAATTAAACTGTTAATGCTTGAGTATATTTATCTAAATTGATAGAGTTTAGTAGAAACAAAAATGCAGATTTCTCAACAAAACTAAGATTAATATCATGTCCGGCCGAGCGATCGCGTTTTTTGCAGGGGCCCGTGACCCAACAGTACCTGGCAATAATTAACAATCTCAAAAACCCGCCCCGACCGGGATATTATGGTTAATCGATCGGACATGATATAACTGATACCATCGGTGGTCAAGTAGCTGGCATAATTTTAGATTTGAGATGGGAAATTATTAAATTACCAATCTCAAATCTAACAAGGTTTCAAAATTGCTAACCTAATTTATTAGATACTTCTGCCAGTTTAGTCACCATTTGGGATACGGCTTTGTCAACTGCCGCGCTCAAAAGTGAGTCTTCATTGCTGCTGCCAGAATTGCTGCTGATACCTCTGACAGAAATATTAGAATCGCTTTGATCTGCTTCTCCTACTGCTTTGGCTGTGGCAAGAATATCTCCCGAAGCTGTACCGATTAACCGCACATCTATTTGAACGGTAGCTTTGGTTTTTTGTGAACCCGCGCCGATTCCCATGAAACTGCCGCCGCCGGATTGTTTGTCGATATTAAACTTGGTAATGGTGCCGATGAGCACGGCGTCAACTCCTAATTGTTTGCCAATTTCGGCTGCTGTGCCAGCATCCATCGCGCCGCTGCGATTTTGCTGTTTGAGCACTTGTTCGAGTTTGCTGCGATCGACTACTGTATAAGTGCCGTTGTTGACGAGTTCGTTGATTAACAGTTCGCTGATGCCTTTGGCGGCGCCGACTCCCCTGTAGGAAGTGTAATAGCTGTTGGTGGGGCCGTAGTCGAAGTCCATGACGACGAGGCGTTTTTTGGCCGTTGCTTGGGCGAGTTGGGTTGCGGGTTCGGTGGTGGCTGGTGTGGCGATCGCATTTACTGAGACGCCTGCTAGCATTAGAGTAGCGAGGGAAATGCTGGTTAAGCGAGATATGGTGGTTGTTTTCATAAAGCTTACCTCACAGTTGTTTTGTGCCGACTCTAGGATACTTTACGGAACAGTCCGATGTCAGGGTTGGGGGGTGAGGAGGTTGGAATTGGCGGGCTTTAGTGTGTTGGGACTTTCAACAGGCTTAATTTTGGTTAATTAACCGCAGAGGACGCAGAGGACACTGAGAAAGAAAGGAAGAGTTTAATCAAGCTTTCAATCCTTTATAGGGATTTAGGGGTTTTCCTGCCAATAAATTTAATATCTCTGTACTTTAACGGTGGCCACAACCGCACAGCCATCCAAAATTCCTCTTACGCCCCAGCTTCCATAAAACCCATCAACCAATTAGCCATCGTCGCCCTGCGAGTCTGTCTGGGCCCGAATTCCCCAATTTTATAGCCTTTAAAGCCCAATTTTTCCTTCAGCAACTGCTTGTTTTCTGGAGGAGTCGATCGAGTCAATTTTACCGTCGCCGGCCTAGAATCGATAAAATCCGGCGGTTCCGGGTACTCTTGCCGCCACTCGGCTGCAACACCTGCACTGTTCCACTTGTCAGTCTCGGCATCCCAGCGGTAGCCCAGATATTGCCAAACTAATCGGTTGACAGCAGCATCGTCGATTTCTTCGTTGAGAATAGCCCAAATAGTTTCGTTATTCAGCGGTGGTAATTCAGACATAAGCGCGATCGAATCGGAAATAAAAAAAGTTTAACTCACATTAGATAACATGATCAGGAACGGGCCGGACAGCCCGTTCCACAAAAAATCATAGGAATTTGTTTGTGGGGTGGATACGCGAGCCCGCCCAAAATGCCACCCCAAAAAAATTAATTATTCAAAATTCCGTCTTTCTCGGCCATAGACAGCATTAAGTCAATCACGCGGCTAGAATAACCCCACTCGTTGTCGTACCAGGAAACAACTTTGAAAAACTTAGAATTCAGTTCAATTCCCGCACCTGCATCGAAAATGCTCGATCGCGCGTCGCCCTTAAAATCTGTCGAAACAACTGCATCCTCAGTATATCCAAGAATGTTTTTGAGTTCGCCCTCTGAAGCTTTTTTCATTGCCTCGCAAATTTCTTTATAGCTAGTTTCCTTCGCCGTTTTGAAAGTAAGGTCAACTACAGACACGTCGGGAGTTGGCACGCGCAAAGCCATTCCAGTCAATTTTCCTTTCAATTCTGGCAACACCAAAGTAACAGCTTTCGCTGCACCGGTCGAAGATGGAATAATATTTTGAGCTGCACCGCGTCCTCCCCGCCAATCTTTTTGGCTAGGGCCGTCTACAGTTGGTTGAGTAGCTGTCATTGCGTGAACTGTAGTCATTAAACCTTCTTCCAATCCGAAGTTATCGTTGATCACTTTGGCGATTGGTGCTAAACAATTCGTCGTACAGCTAGCATTAGAAACAACCGTATCTTTTGCCGGGTCAAATTTGTGGTGGTTGACGCCTACTAGAAAAGTTGGAACTTTTTCCGGGTCTTTTGTCGGTGCTGAAAGTATTACTCGTTTTGCTCCCGCCGTCAAGTGTTTTGATGCGCCTTCAAAATCTGTAAACAATCCGGTAGATTCTACAACATAATCTGCGCCGGATTTACCCCAGGGCAATTCGGCAGGATTTCTAATCGCTGTACAGGGGATAAATTTTCCGTCAACGACAATCCCGTCTGGTTTGCTTTCAACTTCGCCGTCGTAAATGCCGTGGGTGGAGTCGTATTTGAAAAGATAAGCCAGGTTTTCTGGCGAAACTAAGTCGTTAATGCCGACAAATTCGATGTTGGGGTTTTTGATGCCAGCACGCATGACTAGCCGTCCGATGCGACCAAATCCGTTGATGCCGACTTTTAATGCAGCCATGTTTAAACTCCTATTGAAAATATCGTTAGTCGATCGGGCGTTAGCGAAGTCCTCGCAGAGGATCGCCTGTTGTGGCTTAGAATTTACCACGCTCACTGATTTTTGCAACTGATTCTTTTCTATCTCTTAAGAATTCTGAATTCTCCCCCGGCTGGGAAGGGCAATTCATCCTGAAATAACCGCTGACTAATGGCTAATGGCTGATTTAAGTCAAATTGTAAAAGTGCTATAATAGACAGAAATTATTTTCAAAATCGCTTTTTCAAAATCAGTCTAAAGTAATAATAAAAAACTTATTCAAAAGGCGAAAAGGATTGGCATTCTCACCAGTGGCGATTGTCGGAACCAAAGCCTAGGATTAAAGTCGCAGATACGCGCAAGGACACAGCAATGCCGTGTCCCTAGACATAGGGCATACAATCTATAGCAATCCTTGCAGGAGTCGTAATTTTTTTACCCCACCCCAACTCTCCCCGAACTGGCGGGGAGGGAGTAAGAAATTTACAAATGATGCGAGGATTGTTATAGGTGCAGCTCAAATTTTCCGAATTGGTATAATCACCAATCACTAATAACTAATGACTACCCGACGCACCTAGTAATTAGCAATTCCACCGCATCTGAAATAAAACACGACCCACCAAATTTATTGAGTACGGGTCTAATGTTTTCTGCAACTGCTGAAACTTGAGCTGGTGAACAAAAAGCAAGCACATAAATGTTATCCAGCGCCGTCATTGATGAATCACGGGAAACGTGATCCCTAGTGCTTTTTCCAGCGACATCACGAATCACCGAATAGCCGGGTACGCCAGCTTTATCTAAACCGTCTAAAATCTTGCCGAGTTCTACTGAGTGGGCTATGATTTCTACTCTTTTGACTGACTCCATCATCTCACCTCCAAAACATATTGATTCCGTATAGATACAGGGGAATGCCTACAATGATATTAAATGGAAATGTCACTGCTAAGGCCGTTGAAATGTAAAGACTTGGATTCGCTTCGGGAACAGTTAGGCGCATGGCTGCTGGTACTGCTATATAAGAAGCACTCGCGCACAATACGGCAAACAGCAAAGTATCTCCCTGCGGCATTCCGATTAATTTGGCTATTACCAAAGCAATTACTGCGTTGACTATGGGAATTAGGATTGCAAAGCCAATCAGAAAAATTCCTGCTTCTTGCAAATCTTTAATTCTGCTAGCAGCAACCAGCCCCATGTCTAGCAAGAAAAAAGTCAGAACTCCGTAAAACAAGTCTTGAGTAAACGGACTCATAACTTCCCAACCATGTTCTCCGGTCAGTACGCCCATAATTAGGCTGCCAATCAGCAGAAAAACTGAACTGTTTAGGAATGCTTCTTGCAACACTTCGGACCAAACTATTTCGCGTTTTCCTTCTTCCCCACCAAATACACTAACTAGAATCAGACCGACTATAATTGCTGGGGATTCCATTAATGCTAGCGCGGCTACCATGTAACCGTCAAAGTCGATCCCCTGTGCTGTGAGGAAGGAGGTTGCGGTGATAAATGTGACGGCGCTGATGGAACCGTAGGTGGCTGCGATCGCGGCAGCATTGTAGGAGTCAAGTTTGATTCTCAGTATGAAAAAAGTATAAACTGGTACTAGCATTGACATCAGCATCGCTGCCAAAATTGTCAGGGCGATTTGCTGGTCAATTCCGCTTTTGGACAGTTCGACGCCACCTTTAAATCCGATCGCAAACAGCAGGTACAGCGAAAACAGTTTAGGGATGGGCGCTGGAATTTCTAAATCAGATTTGAGAAAAATGGCCAGCATTCCCATGAAAAAAGCTAATATTGGGGGATTTAAGATATTTGACGATACTAAACTCAAATCCACGATCGGTCACTCCCATTCGTTGCGTTTTTAATATTGTTAGAGTCGATAGGGGCATTTCTACCCCTACCTCTCTTTCAGAACCGGACATGAGACTTTCGCCTCATCCGGCTC
>NZ_JAUBOS010000098.1:0-15189 GCF_036700365.1 Microcoleus sp. w2-18bC1 | reverse complement strand
TTTTGGTAAAAATTGTAATCTCACACTTTTTTCATTATAACCGATAACTAATCAACTTATTTATTTTTCATTCCTTATGTCAGAAATGTAGTGCCGAAATCAATAAGTGCTTCCTGGGAATTACCAGAAATCTATAGCGTAAAAGCTTCACCCGGTAATGGTTCTTGGGCTAAAGTTCCTTGGTTGGGTAGCAATATTTAACAAGCTTGTAACTGAGAATGTCCAGTCGGGGTTTTACTGTGTTTATTTTTTTCGCGCGGACTTCTCTGGCGTTGATCTTTCTCTCAATCAAGGAATAGCAGATTAGCTTGGTTCTGACTAGCTTAGGGAATTTTCTGAACCTCTCGATCTTCAGCTTGATTCTATCCCAAAGGCAACTACTTTATTTAGTATTAAACTCTCAATACAGGCCTTTCGGGGTTTTCGGGATTGGGAACTAGACGCTGATTTTTGCAATCTACTAGCAAATCTAAAGTTTCTAACACAGTTTGACCGATTAGCACCATATCGCCTAAAACCATTGCCGCCTCAATTGTCTCGCGCCCTTCCAGTTCAATGATAATAGGCCCAGTCAATCCCACTGTTTCTTGTCTGCCATCAGCATATTTTGCTATTTCCTGACTCCTAATTCTTAAACCCAGGTGTTCGCAGACTTCTACAGGAATAGCTGTGCGTACTGCGCCAGTATCTATGAGTGCTTCTGCTTCTTACACACGCAAAAGACTTGGATTGAGCAATCCTCTCTTGACTAACTCTTCATCAATGGCATTGGTTAGCTTGACTTTGACTCGAACTGCACCCATATTTTTGCTGGTTTGAGCTAGATCGCGATCGAGATTTATCATATCGCCTCTTTTCGTCTATAAAGTCTACCTTTGATTCTAGCCACAATTTATGGTAGTAAGGTTCGCAGTGCCAACCCTACAAGTAGAGTTTGTACGTAAGTCTTACAGCGTATTCCAGGTTTAGGAAGTGCAGTAGGGACAAAGGCTTTCGCCCTGTCCCTACGGGGATATATCACTCTTGTGGGGAGTAGGGGTTGGGCATCCTAGCTGCCCTAAACATACAAGTTAAATGCACAAAAGCTTACTCATCTTCTGCATAGATAAACCGATACAATTCGCTAGGATCTGGCTCAGCGCTTTTCTCAGCAAAATCGACTGCATCATCAATTACTGCTTGAATTTTATTATCGATCTCTTTCAATTCTTCAGCAGTTGCCAAAGTTCGATCGATCAAATCAGCAGCCAACTTCTTAATCGGATCGCGGGGGAACCAATATTCCTTCTCTTCCTTAGAACGCAACTCATCAGGATCGGCCAAAGAATGGCCGCGAAAGCGATAAGTCAAAGCCTCAATCAAAGTCGGCCCCTCGCCGGCTCGCGCCCGCGCTACAGCTTCTTTCGCCACTTCCCGCACCGCCAAAACATCCATCCCGTCAACCTCAAAACCAGCCATGCCAAAAGCATGAGCCTTCTTGTAAATCAGCGGGTCAGAAGTAGCTCGCTCGTGGGCCATCCCGATCGCCCATTTGTTGTTTTCCACAACATAAATAATCGGCAACTTCCACAAAGCCGCCATATTCAAACATTCAAAAAACTGCCCGTTATTTGCAGCACCATCGCCAAAAAAACAAGCAGTCACGCCATCGGAACTCTCATCCCCCAAAGCTTCGCGCCGGTACTTCGATTGAAAAGCCGCCCCCGTAGCTACAGGAATCCCCTCAGCCACAAAAGCATAACCTCCCAACAGTCGGTGTTCGGCCGAAAACATGTGCATCGAACCGCCGCGGCCCTTCGAGCAACCAGTTTCCTTTCCGAACAACTCAGCCATTACCTCCCGCGCCGGGACGCCCGCGCTCAAAGCGTGAACGTGATCGCGGTAGGTGCTGCTGACGTAATCAGTGTCATCCCGGCGCATCGATCGAATCACGCCAGTAGACACAGCTTCCTGACCGTTGTACAAGTGGACAAAACCAAACATTTTGCCCCGGTAGTACATCTCAGCACACTTGTCCTCAAAGTAGCGCCCCAAGACCATATCCTCGTAGAGCATCAAGCCCTCATCCCGAGAAATGTTTACGCTTTGCGCGTCAAAAACTGGTAAAGTCCGTTCCTGAACCATAAATAATTAATACCCGACGATCGGCTTCCTAGACATCTAAATTTAAACCCAGATGGGACACAACCGCAGCAGAAAACGATCAAACGTTTTCTGTGCAACAGTTCACCAATTGTTAAAATGTGTTTGGCAGGCGTGGCGGATTGCGGGGACTCGGAGAACAAACTCCCATCTAAACCCCATGCAAACGAATGATATAATTCCATTACTCTCAAACCCGAAAATGCTCAAGAGTCAAACCACTCCTTTAGCTGACGGGCAGTGGGGCAAGGTATTTTCCTCACTGTAAAACGCCTTAGAGCGAAAAAAATCAGAGTATATCTACGGCAAGTCCAACATAGCGCGAATGGGGCGGTTGGACTCCAACACCAGAATTTTTGATTTGGTTTGCGGGAGTATGTCACTTAAGATAGGCTAATTCAGTTGCTAGCGCTTTGGGGAAGTGGACAGTTCTTTAACTTATGTTAATTCCACTAGATTACTACCGGATTTTGGGTCTACCGATTCAAGCTACTGCCGAACAGTTGCAGCAGGCTCACCGCGATCGAACTTTACAGCTTCCGCGCCGGGAGTATTCCGAAGTTGCGATCGTCGCCCGTAAACAACTGCTCGATGAAGCCTGCGCCGTTCTGTCAGACTCAGAGGGGCGCAAAGCTTACGATGCCAGTTTTTTAGCCAAAACTTACGATCGAGAGTCGGAAGCCGCACAGGAAGCCAAGCACCAGAGGTCAAAAACCTCAGCAGGCACGGCCACCTTCCTGCAAGACACAGGAGAAACCGCTCCGCCAGAGTCCAAGACTTTAGAGGCTGCTCCCGACCCCCACACTCCAAGTATTGAAATCGATGACAACCAATTCGTAGGAGCCCTGCTCATACTGCAAGAACTGGGGGAATACGAACTCGTACAGAAGCTGGGTCGCCCGTATCTTAACAATGGCAGCATCGCGATCGCAGAAGGTCGTTTCGGCGACCCCCAGCTCGTGAGGCCAGATATAGTTTTAACTGTCAGCCTTGCCTGTCTAGAACTCGGCCGCGAACAGTGGCAGCAAGGTCAGTACGAAAATGCCGCAAAATCATTAGAAGCAGGTCAAGAATTGCTGCTGCGCGAAAGCCTATTTGCAAGCGTGAGGGGTGAAATGCAAGCCGACATATACAAACTCCGTCCGTACAACATTTTAGAGCTATTATCACTTCCCGAAGAAAAAGTCGCCGAGCGTCGCCGGGGACTGGAAATCCTGCGAGAAATGCTTCAAGAACGAGGCGGTATCGACGGTTCGGGAGATGATCGATCGGGTTTAGGAATAGAAGACTTCCTCCGGTTCGTGCAGCAAATGCGTAAACACCTAACCAGCAGCGAGCAGCAGGCGCTATTTGAAGCCGAAGCCGGCCGCCCCTCCGCAGTCGCCACTTACCTCTCGGTCTACACCCTGTTAGCCCAAGGATTTGCCGCCAGACAGCCATCGATGATCCGTCGCGCCAAGCTGATGCTGATGCAGCTCGGTCGCCGCCAAGACGTTCACCTAGAAAAAGCCGTCTGTTCCCTGCTGCTGGGCCAGACAGAAGAAGCCAGCAGAGCCCTCGAACTCAGTTCGGAAAAAGAACCCCTGGCCTTCATTCGCGAACATTCCCAAGATTCACCCGACTTGTTGCCCGGACTGTGCTTGTACGCAGAACATTGGCTACAAGAAGAAGTGTTTCCCCACTTCCGCGACTTGGCCAACGAGTCAGTGTCCTTGAAAGACTACTTTGCTGACCCGAAAGTACAAGCTTACCTAGAAGCTTTGCCACAGGACGCAGAAACCGCCAACGAATGGGTCGTCGTGCAGCCCCGCGCCGGCAAGCTCCCAGGGCGACTGCAACCGACAGCAGGCCGATCGCCCGCTGCCATACCTGCACAGCCACCCACAGCCAAGCAGGGAGCCAGTATGGTCACATTGACCCCCGTACCGGGCGAGGCTTCCACCGCAGCTTCGGGCGCGAAATCCCCGGCAACGGTAGCCGCGCCGAGCGCTGTTGCCCCTGTCTCTCTCCCGATAGCTACAGTGCCACACCCTGCTGAATCGACTTCCAAACATCGCAGACGCCAACATTCAGGGCGCAGCGGAGCAAGCGGCAATGGGCTAAAGGGCGATTTTGTCGATCGGGCGCGCACCAAGGCAGCAGAACTTACCGCCCAAGTTAAGTCCATGCCTCCAAACAAGCTGGCTTTGTTTCTAGTCGCAGGTGTCCTGAGCCTGTTACTCCTGTGGTTAATACTCAGTCTGTTGGCTAGCGCCATGCAAGCCCTATCGGGCCCCCTCCGAGGAGAGCAAGCCCTTGTCCGCCTGGAAGAACCGCCCCTAGAAATCCCTGCCTTGGCCGCGGCCCCAGAGCCGAGCGCTGCAGGCGCAGTGTCGGGAGAAATCACTGAGGAATCAGCCGGACAAATAGTTCAAAGCTGGCTGTCGGCGAAAGCAGCGGCTTTGGGTCCGAATCACGCTGTCGAAGAATTAAAGCAAGTTCTGACAGAACCGGCTTTGTCTCGCTGGCAATTGATGGCAGAAGCTCAACAGCGAAACAACGCGCACCAGCGTTACGTACACAAGCTGCAAGTTAATGGAGTTAAGACGAATCCGACTAATCCCGATCGCGCTCAAGTAGAAGCCCAAGTCGCGGAAAAAGCCGAAGTGTTCGATCGCGATCAGCTCGTTTCTTCCCGCAACGAAAACCTGCGCGTGCGCTACGACTTGATCCGTCAAGAGGGACAGTGGCGAATTATGGATTGGCAAGTGATTAAGTAAGGAATTGTTCAGTTGACTGTTGACTGTTGACTGTTGACAGTTGACTGTTGACAGTTGGCAGTTGACAGTTGACCTGGGATACCGACATCTACCTGGAACGAAGAGGATTGGAGTAATGAACAGTCTTCTTTTAATTTCTCCTGATCGGGGTTCTGGCTGTAAACCTATTCTTTCTGGTAATTGGTAATTGGTAATTTTTGCTGGCTAATTACTAATTACCAGTTTCTGATTATTAGGTGAATTTTCAATTCCAAAAGTGGGAGTTTTGAATTGCAGATTATTGTTGAAGGCTGGCGTTTTATTTATCATTCCTATTGCGTAGCCAATCAATTTCAACTGCTGGAAATGCTCGATAGCCAGCGAGGAAAAATTGAGCTTTTCCACCGCGATATGCCCTACATTGACGCAGCTTGGGAAACGAAAATTAGTTTGTTCGATCGCCCAAATGAAACATTACTTCGCAGCATTAAGAGCCCTGCGGTAAATCAGTCAGCCGATGTTACCGTGCGAATGTACTGCCCGTGGGACTTCTCGGCATCCAGCAGCGCTCAAACTTGGGTATTTGCAGCGACAGAATGGGGGATTATTACCAGTTCAGTATTACAGGCAATGGGTGTTAAGTCGATCGCCCAAACCCCGGTTAATTCAGAAACGAAAATTATTACACCTTCAGCTTGGTCAAAAGCTGGCTTAATTCGCAGCGGAGTTGAGGCAGATCGCATTGCCGTTGTACCTTTGGGAGTCGATCCTAAGATTTATTATCCTGCTGCGGGCGATCGGCGTCAATCACTGCGCCAAAGCTTTGGCTGGTCAAACTATTTTATATTTTTAAACATCGGCGGACAAACCGATCGCAAAGGTATTCGCCCTTTATTAAAAGCCTTCGCTGCGGTAGTTGACAAATATCCCGATGCGAGATTAGTTTTAAAAGGTTCTGAACTGCTTTATCCGTCGAGAGACGAGATTGCTGAAGCCTGCCGAGTTGTGCTCAACGATGCGGAAAGAGCGAGGGTTTTACCAAGATTAATTTATACTGGTAGCCAGCTATCTTTTGCTCAAATAGCAGAGTTTTACCAAGCAGCAGATGTTTATGTTTCTCCCTATTTGGCAGAAGGTTTTAATCTGCCGGTGTTGGAAGCTGCAGCTTGCGGTTTGCCGGTTATTTGCACGGAGGGCGGCCCTACCGATGATTTTACACGATCGAACTTTGCACAGCGGATTGAGAGTAAATTTACGGCTGTGGTGAGTGACGGCGAAACGTTATTTATCTTAGCTCCTGAGTGGGAACATTTGACTGATTTGATGCAAGGGGCGATCGAACAGCCTGGATTGGCTGCGACAGCGAGGGTTGCGGGCCCGGCTTTTGTGGCTGAAAATTTTACTTGGAGGCGCGTAGTCGATCGATTGCTTGAGGTTATGGGAGGAGATAAAAAGAGAGCGGAGAGGTCTATTTTTGAGCCAATAATTTTGTAGTTTGGGCGTTTCAAGCCCTAGATGGGGAAATAGGTTTTTTCCGGCCCTGTAATTTCTCAATCCACTCAGCCACAACGTCGTTTCAATCCCTGATAGGGTTTTAGGTTTTTTCCGGCGTTTTTCTGCTGCGTTCTTGGTCAAGTAATATTTGTTTCAATCCCTGATAGGGTTTTAGGTTTTTTCCGGCCTCTAATTCTTTCTTTACTTCTTGATTGGCCAACTCTGTTTCAATCCCTGATAGGGTTTTAGGTTTTTTCCGGCCTTAATATTTCAGCCGAATCAGGTGAGCAATTGGCGCGTTTCAATCCCTGATAGGGTTTTAGGTTTTTTCCGGCATAATACAAACCGGGCAAGGAGATTTTCTTTTCGTTTCAATCCCTGATAGGGTTTTAGGTTTTTTCCGGCGTCCTTCATATTCGATATATTTCATTAATCTAAGTTTCAATCCCTGATAGGGTTTTAGGTTTTTTCCGGTTCAGCTTTGCGGTTTGGCATATTCAAATTGGCAAGTTTCAATCCCTGATAGGGTTTTAGGTTTTTTCCGGCGAATCTTGAATACGTTTGGTGACACCACAGACCACGTTTCAATCCCTGATAGGGTTTTAGGTTTTTTCCGGCGTTCGATTTCTACTGATATTTCCGATTGCTCCACGTTTCAATCCCTGATAGGGTTTTAGGTTTTTTCCGGCGGTACTGATGCCCCAGCTTGACTTACTGGGATTGGTTTCAATCCCTGATAGGGTTTTAGGTTTTTTCCGGCTGTCGTAAAGGTAACACCCAAAATAAACTCCTTCGTTTCAATCCCTGATAGGGTTTTAGGTTTTTTCCGGCTTAAATGTTAAATTCCGAATCCAGATATTCGCGCGTTTCAATCCCTGATAGGGTTTTAGGTTTTTTCCGGCCTACACCACTTGCACCAGCAACAGTAGCAGCACTTAGGTTTCAATCCCTGATAGGGTTTTAGGTTTTTTCCGGGAACTACGCAAATCTTGCCTTTATCTAACCACTCCTTGGTTTCAATCCCTGATAGGGTTTTAGGTTTTTTCCGGCTTCTCCAAACTCAGCCTGCTTGCTGGTGCGACGAGTTTCAATCCCTGATAGGGTTTTAGGTTTTTTCCGGCGGCGAGCTCAGAATGTCAATCAATTTTGGAAATCGTTTCAATCCCTGATAGGGTTTTAGGTTTTTTCCGGCTTTACAATCGAAGCCTCGCAATACAGCACCCGCGTTTCAATCCCTGATAGGGTTTTAGGTTTTTTCCGGCGTTACAAGCCACTGCGTAGGTTGGCAAATTATTCGTTTCAATCCCTGATAGGGTTTTAGGTTTTTTCCGGCGGAAGCTCTCCTGGTACATAAGAAGGAGGAAAAGTGTTTCAATCCCTGATAGGGTTTTAGGTTTTTTCCGGCTGTAGAAACAGGTTTGTTATTATCTGAAGTATTGTTGTTTCAATCCCTGATAGGGTTTTAGGTTTTTTCCGGCTCGTTGGTAGCAATATGCCAGCAATGCCTCGTAGGTTTCAATCCCTGATAGGGTTTTAGGTTTTTTCCGGCGGCCCGTTCCAGAAGCCAGGGTGTATTTGGTTTTCAAAGTACAGTTGCGTCCATATCAAATAAAAGTACCATTCCAGCCTTCGGCTTGTCAATACCCTAGTTTCCATACTCACTCCAAAACCTTATCCTGTAAAGCTTTCACACTTGGCGTCTATCTTTTTTTCACACTAGGGGCATCAAACTCTTGCTGCACATGAGTTTGAGCCAAAAAATTTGATACTCCGATTTTGGTTGAGTCGAGGGGGGATACTATTCCCCGCCCCTCTCAGTTAGATCCGGACGTGCTGGTTTCCCCGCATCCGGCTCCCGATGTTCTTGGCTTGCGCCTTTGCTCATGTGGATATAGTCGTGGCAGCTTTCGTGAACCGCTAGAAGGTTATTTATTTTCCAATTACTATGGCAACTATCTACATGATGCAGATGTACCTTTTCATCGTCTAGCATTTTTAGACCACATTTCCCACATTTATGGTTTTGCCGTTTTAAAGCTTTAGAGGTTTCGCCGTTATAGAGTTTGCTGTTACGCTCACTCCAGTAGGGTATATCTCCGTCGTAAGGTGATTTCTCTCCTTTGACATTGACAAATTTGTTTTCGGAGTGAGGAACCGCCGGGAACGCTTTTTCTATCAGTTTCCTGGCAGTATAGCGGTTCTGTTTTGATTCCTTGTTAAATACCTTGAAGGCTCTATTGTCGAGGAGCCACAGCGAAAACCGTGACCCATCTAACTTACAGTAGCGATGGTAATTTCTCCAGCCTCTAACTACAGGGGCTAATTTCTCAGCTTTGACCGTAGCACCATAATTCGAGTTGTTAACGATGTGTTTTACCTTCTGACGGAATGCTTTAAAATTGTCCGCTGATGGAACGCATCTAAATTTCCCGTTATTTTGCACTTTGAAATGCCAACCAAGGAAGTCAAACCCATCTGTCGTAGCCGTTAGCTTGCTTTTCTTTTCACTAACCTTCATCCCTCGTTCTGCCAGAAATTCGCTGACTTTATCAAGTATTGCCACTGCGTCATCTTTGGGCTTCAGAATTATTACCATGTCATCCGCGTACCGGACTGATTTGTGTATTTCCTCAATCCCATTGAGAGCAATATTGGCTAGTAATGGACTTACCACGCCCCCTTGCGGGGTTCCTTGTTCTGGGAATTCTGGATTGACTCCTGATTTTAGACAACGAAATATTCCGGTCTTGATGCCCTTTGGGGCGATGAGTCGTTCCATTATGCTGGTGTGGCTTATCCTGTCGAAGCATTTTTCGATATCGAGTTCGATAACTCGCTTATCTATTCCATTGACTCTTGAGCTTAGGTTGAGGAACAGGATTTTTTGTGCGTCATGCGCCGACCTTCCTGTTCTAAATCCATAACTCATGGCGTGGAAAGTGGCTTCGTGAGCTGGCTCTAGCGCGTATTTTGCGAGGCATTGCCAAGCTCTATCAGCGATAGTCGGTATCTTGAGGAGGCGGGTACTCCCATCCTTTTTAGGGATTGGTATTGAACGTAACTTCTGGTGTTTCCAGTTGTTACTCTTGGCTCTGAGTTCTTCACCCAAGGCAAACCTTTCCTCAAAAGTGAGTGAGGCTTTTCCATCGATTCCCGCAGTCTTTTTGCCAGCATTTAGTTGAGTTACTTGACGTATTGCCAACATTCTTGCAGCCCTAGATTTCAGAATTAGCTTTTGAAGGGACTTCGCTTTGGGCTTGTCTCCAACTTGAATCGCTTTATACACTCGCTTTTGTAGGCGAAATAATTCCCGTCGGAATTTCTTCCAAGGTAACGTCTTCCAAGATTCACTAACATTGCTGTTGTGCCTAATCATGCTCTTCTCTAGTTTGTGTACTCTGAACACCTCAGACCAATTACGGTCTGTCCTACCCGAACTAAGGGGGTTCCGCTGCTCGTCTAGCCTACTTGGGGTTCGACTTCCCCTTGACCCTTAGTCCGTTTTTTTTCGTTCCCTCGGTTAGATTGATTGTTCCTTTAGGTGGAGCCAATTTAACTACTGGATTCCCTGGACTCTTGCCGATATTGGTATTATGATTCGGCGGGAATAAGCTCCAGTGGAGTCGGTAGTTTTGTCTGTGTACCGCTCTGGGATAAGTTACTTTTCTAGGCTCGATTTCACCATCGGAACTCCCCATTAACGCCAGTGTCACCTCACATTAGATGTCTGATTGCGTCCTGTTCCCAGCTTCACTCTCCAAGAATCGAGCTTGGTCGGTGTGGGCAGATAGGGAGTCATACCTGAGTCTGGCAGAAGGGACTTGCACCCTTATCAGACCGAGAGTTCAGCCTTGTGGCTGGAAACGTTATGTACGGACTGATTACCGTGATTCACGTTTCAACGAATCGCACAACACCTACCCATTGACGCAAACTAAGCAAAAAATATTGTGCGCTCAACGGACTCTACCCCACCAATACGTTCGATCTTAACCTGAGAGCAAGCGCACAGCGGAAAAAACCAAATACTGTCTTCCTTGGGTTAGATGACTTTTTTCGGCGTGGCGATCGTAACTTAGACTTGAGTCCTTGCCTGCATCAATCTCTTCAACTGGTTGGATGACTTTTTTCGGCGTGGCGATCGTAACTTAGACTTGAGTCCTAGCCTCCATCAATCTCCTCAAACGATTCCGCCAACCAGAAAGCAAAGCGATTAAAAAACAACTCCGATATATCAAAAAAATTTAGCTCATATTCAACAGCTAACGAGTTAGACACTGATCTCTAAAATCTCACGAAAAAGCCAGATAAAAGCTGCCAAGTCGTAGACTTATCAAAATCTATGCTTGAGAAAATCACAGACCAAAACTTATATTCTATAGAAACTGAATCCCCAATTAATTGCTAGGAGTGATTGGCCCCAACTTATTAATCGAAACCTAAACCTTCAACAATAAGCGAATTTTTACCTGCTATATTTGCGGTATTTGTGATTCGCCGTTCCGAAAAATGTTATTAGCCAATTGCATACAGAATCCCCAAATTAACTTAAAATCAGTACAGTGGCATTTACCTTAAAACAACCTATGACAAAAGCCGAGATTAGCACCAAAAACATCACAGTTCCTAACGGGGATTTGCAAATAGCTGCATACCTAGCCCAGCCAGCCTCCCCAGGGCAATTTCCCGCAGTTATCGTGATTCAAGAAATCTTTGGTGTCAACTCCCACATCCGCGAAGTTACTGAAAGAATAGCAAAAGAAGGATATGTGGCGATCGCCCCAGCCATTTACCAGCGTCAAGCCCCCGGCTTTGAAACCGGCTACACACCCGAAGCCATCCAAATCGGCAGAGAATACAAAGAAAAAACCACAGCTTCCGAACTTCTCGGCGATATCCAAGCCACCATCGATTACCTCAAAACTCTACCCTCTGTCAAACAACAAGGTTTTGGCTGCATCGGTTTCTGCTTTGGAGGACACGTCGCCTACCTCGCCGCTACTTTGCCCGAAATCAAGGCTACAGCGTCGTTCTACGGCGCCGGTATCGCCACCCAAACCCCCGGCGGCGGAACCCCCACGATCGCCCGCACAGCAGACATTAAAGGTACTCTATACGCCTTTTTTGGCACTCAAGACCCCAGCATTCCTTTAGAACAAGTTGACCAAATCGCCGCAGAATTGCAAAAACACAGTATTTCTCACCAAATTTTCCGCTACAATGCCGATCACGGCTTCTTCTGCGACCACCGCGGCAGTTACGACGCTACGGCAGCAGCCGACTCGTGGGTGCAGGTGAAGCAGCTATTTCATCAGCAACTTCAACCAGCTTAGAGAGTGGGAGATGGGGAGATAGGGAGATGGGGAGAGTGGAAAATTTTTTTCTACTGACGACTGCCAACTAAATTACTGACAACTGACAACTAAACTGACATGAATTCCAAATCTACAGGTTCTCAAAGCGCAAAAGCATCCTTTTCAATGGATGATTTTGCTAAAGCCCTCGAACAGCACAATTACGAGTTCCAGAAGGGACAAGTAGTGCGCGGCAAAGTGTTCGAGTACGACTCAAACGGCGCGTATGTTGATATCGGCGGCAAGTCTTCGGCTTTTTTGCCGATCGAAGAGGCTGCTTTGAGAACAGTAACGGATTTGTCGGAAGTGGTTCCGCTGGACGAGGAACGGGACTTTTTGATTATCCGCGAACAAGATGCAGATGGCCAAGTTACCTTGTCCCTGCGGCAGTTACAAATTCAGCAAGCTTGGGAAGATTTAATTGATTTGCAGGAAACCGGTAAAGTTCTTCAGGTGCGGGTTACTGGGGCGAATAAGGGCGGCGTGACAGTAGATGTTCAGGGGATGCGCGGTTTTATTCCCCGATCGCACTTAGTCGATCGCGATAACCTAGAATCGCTGATTGGTCAATCTTTGAGCGTTAATTTTTTGGAGGTCGATCGCGAACGAGAAAAACTCGTACTTTCCCAGCGGATGGCTACTCAATCGAATGCCTTCAAGGACTTGCAAATTGGTCAGTTGGTGGAAGGAAAAGTCAGCAGCATCAAGCCTTTTGGCGTGTTTGTGGACTTGGAAGGAGTTAGCGGTTTGCTGCACATCAAGCAAGTTAGCCAAAAATATATTGATAACCTTGGCAAGGTGTTTGCTCCCGGTCAACCCCTAAAAGCGATCGTGGTTGACCTCGATGAAAGTCGTGGTCGAATTTCACTTTCTACTCGGGTACTGGAAAATTATCCAGGGGAAATGGTGGATAAAATGGCGGATGTTATGGATACCGCAGAAGAGCGATCGGAACGTGCTAGAAAGACTCTTTCTTAAGTCTTGATATAATTACCACCCCGACTTATTAAAGAAGTGGGGGTGGTAAAAGTGCGATCGTTTTACGTTTAATTAAGTTGATTTACTTATTTTGCATTTTACATCGACTTCTTCTACCAGTTTCCCAAAACAATCCCATTATAGGCTAACTCCAAACCCCTATCTACTAAGTTAATACCTCTCGCCAATCAAAACTCCAAAATAGTCTTACTTCTTCCTTTAGCTATCTAACTTCATTTTAGCGTTCGTTATTTGACCCCATTAGCTACTACTCCCAATACTTTAAAATCGGCTACATTTAGTTGATCTAAAGCTTTGCTTACCAGACCGCGATCGGTTTTTTCTATTTTTACAATCAGCACTGTACCATCAGTTTGAGAAGCTAGTAAATGACCATCTGCTAAACCCATTAAAGGTGGTGTATCGTAAATTACTAAATCAAATAAGGCTAAGAATTGTTCCATTAAATAGTGCATCTTTCTCGAAGAAAGTAATTTAATTGGATCGGGGGGAATAGTACCAGCAGTGAGGACAAAAAGATTGTCATCGTCGGGTAATCGCTGAATAGCCTCATTTAAGCTTAAATCAGAACTTAAAACATTACTTAAACCTTTCATATTTGATAAACCAAGGTATGTGTGCAGTTGAGGCACACGCATATTAGCATCCACTAATAATACTCGTTTACCAACAGCAGAAGCAGTTTTAGCTAAATAAACTGCTACAGTGGACTTACCCTCACCCTTAAGAGTCGAAGTGATGGTTAAAGAACTAATTGGGTGTTCCGCATTTAATAATTGAATATTTGTGTATAAGTAGTGAAATGCCTCTACCACAGGAAAATCTTTGGAATTTGAAACTATTATTCGTTTTAAGCTTTCACTGTTAGTATTTGAACTTACGCTAGTGAATTGAGCGGGAACCCTTTCACCTCTACGAGATTTAATTTTCATCGCTTTGGCGATCGGAATGACTCCCAACAGAGGGCGTTTAGTTGCTGATTTAATTTCTTCTGGAGTATGGAAAACAGTATTTAAAACTTCTACTAGGAAACCTATAGCAATGCCTAGTAAAGTGCTAATAACGATCGCGATTGCTAGGTGACGGCGGGTTGGTTTTTCTGTTACTGGGTTGAGATCACCATTTTCGTTTGTGACTAACTCTGGTTTAGATATAATTTGCCAAGAGCCATCAATTTGACCAGCATCTAGTTGTAAAGTTTTTTGTTTTTCGAGGAAGAGTTTGAGAGTATCTTTAGCTAGTTCGAGTTTTAATTGTATGTCATCATAGCGGTGTTGAGCTGTGGGCATTTGAGTGATTTTTGCTTGCAGTAAATTTTGGCTATTAGTTATCAACCGCTCGCGAGCTTCCAACTGTTTTAGTTGTGACTGCATCTGCAAGAGGACAGCATCAGCTTCTTTTTTCATTAAATCACGCAAACTTTGCTGCTTTTCCCGCAAAGATTGAATGGGAAGGCTATTTTCATAAAATTGAGTAGAGCTTAAAGCTAATTGTGAGTCTATTTCATTTACTTTGCTAATTAAATTTTCATAAGATTTGGGGCTAATATCAACAATCCAACGATTATCGCCAGTTAACGATCTTTTTTTGTAGCTTTCATATTGAAGCCTACTTTCTGCCACTTGTGCTTGCACTTCTAGGCGACGATTAGTTAAAATATCTAGCTGATCTGATAGACTGCGGCTGCGTAGTTCTGGTTGGTTAAAGTTATACTGAACCCTTAACATTTGTAATTCTTGTTGCAATTTATCTACTTTCTGCTGGAGTTGCGGCATTTGTTGATCGATAAAATCAATACTTTGTTTGCTAACTTTTAAACGCTCTTGATCCATATATTCTAGGTAATATTTGGCGGTTTCATCCAGCACATATTGGATGCGCTTGGGGTCTCGATCGCGGTAGCTAATATCTAGGAGTTTAGTACCACCCTGCTTCCCATCTCGTAAGAAAGTAACGCGTTGGATAATCAAGCGGTTATTGAAATTTTTATAGTCAAAGTTTGGATATCTTGTTTGCAACTTATTAACTAATGGTAGTAACACTTCTGGGCTTTTTAAAACCCGCGATAAACTTTGATAATCCACCGAAGAGCCTTCTTCCGCTGATGATTTAATTTTGTTCAAGTCTGTGATGCCTAAACTGTTGTTTTGAGCTTGGACCAAGAGCTTTGATAGCCGATAGTCAGCCGTAATGGGTTCTGCTAAAACTGTAAATTTTCCTTCATACTCAGTAATAGATTTTTTGGCAGCCCTAAGCACGAAACTACCGCTTAAAGTAGCTATGCTGGCAGCTACTATGCCCATCACTAGAAGGCGACGTTTGACGACAGCTAGTACCCAATTCATATCAAGAACTTGGTCATCCTCTGCTGGGGTACTAGCTAGGTAATTAGGGCTTGCTGAATATATCGCCCGCGTGTTACGTGGCCTGGGTTATTTGATCGCGCGCTCAATAGTAAAGTG
>NZ_JAUBOS010000003.1:0-213979 GCF_036700365.1 Microcoleus sp. w2-18bC1 | reverse complement strand
TAGATTTTAGATTTTAGATTTTAGATTTTAGATTTTAGATTTTAGATTTTAGATTTTAGATTTTAGATTTTAGATTGGGTAAAAAGTCCTGACTATAAATAACATAAATACGGTTTGTAGTCAGGGCTTCAGTCCACTCCCATTCAGCTTTTAGGTAATTAGGACTAAACTATTGAATACCAACAACATTAATACTCAATACCTGGTTGAGCTTTAATGCCTTGTTCTCGGAATGGATGCTTAACTAAAGTCATTTCTGTCACCAAGTCTGCCCGTTCGATTAGCGCTGGCGGGGCGCCTCTGCCTGTTAAAATAATGTGGGTTTCTTCTGGCTTTTGGTCTAACCCGGAAAGCACTTGCTCAACTTGCAAATAACCTAGTTTTAATGCTATATTGACTTCATCTAGAAGAACTAATTGAAATTCGGGATTGCGGATAAAAGTTAGGGATTTTTCCCAGGCTTTTTGAGCTGTTTCGATATCTCGATCGCGGTCTTGCGTGTCCCAGGTAAAACCTTCTCCCATTGCATGAAATTCTAGCTGTTTTTCCCACAGTTGAAAAACGGCTTTCTCTGCCGGTTCCCAGGCGCCTTTGATAAATTGTACTATGGCGACGCAGTAGCCGTGACCGAGCGATCGCACAACCATTCCCAAAGCGGCTGTAGTTTTGCCTTTGCCGTTACCGGTATTGACTATAATTAAACCTTTTTCTTTTGAGGAGTTAGCGATTCGCTGCGCCTGTACTTCTTGGCGGCGCTGCATTTTCTGTTTGTGTTGTTCCGCTGTTAAGCCAGTGGTTGCAGTAGTTTCTGTATTGGTTTCCATTAGATTTTTTTAACCGCAGATGAACGCAAATAAACGCTGATAGATGCTAGATGTCTAGTTATTGCCACAGTGTTTTCAAGTTTAGCACGAAACCGGGCAAAACATCTTCTCCTGAAAGTTCTGTTGGACATTCCAAAACTTCTATTTCTTGTCCTTGGCGATAGATTTCGACTCGGCGGGTTTTGCGGTTGATTAACCAACCTAGTTTTACTTGGTTGTTCATGTATTCTTGCATTTTGTCTTGAGTATCTTTTAAACTGTCTGTCGGCGACATTAACTCTAAGACAAAATCCGGGGCAATGGGAGGAAATTTTTGTTTTTGTTCGGGAGTGAGTGCATCCCATCTTGATTTTTCAATCCAAGAGACATCGGGAGAACGGTTGGCACCGCTTGGCAGTTTGAAGCAAGTTGAAGAATCGAAACAAATTCCCAGTTTAGTTTGTCGGTTCCAAATTCCAAAATCAGTAGCTATTTCAAAATTGTAATTTCCGGTTTCTCCTCCTGTGGGTGGCATGACGATTATTTCTCCTTTGGCGTTTCGTTCAAATTTGACATCGGGGTTTTCGCGGCACAGTTGATAAAATTGGTCGTCGGTTATTTGGGCGATCGAGTTGAAGTTGATGGTAACTGCTATCATGGTATTTTATCAGGATGCGTTGGAACTTTTAAGCCAGATAATGTATATGAAGGCGGATAAATGCCGAGCGATGCAGATGCTGTAAATATTATTGATGGAGGACTGAGGATTTGAGTTGTAGGTTTGGGGAGGCACTTGTGATATGATTATATCATCTACTTATAACTAGCTCTCAATATTTTTATAAAAAACTTTGTTCAGGAAACACTTACAGACATACCAATAATAAAATGCAATGTTAATTTCGCTAAACAGTTTAGGTACTCCCTCTAGTAAACTGGATAATATTTTGTTTTTTAAATGCAGGGCATCTACGCCGATCGCAAAAAACAACAAGCCCAAACCCGCTAATAATATTTGGTAGGGAGTTAACTGTAGTTCTCGCCTAAAAAACCATCCGTAGGATAACAAAATAACGGCGTATAAAAGACTTACTCCTAGCTTAGGAATTCCTATAGCTATCATATATATATGAATTCGGTAAGTTTGATTCAGTAGAAATCCACCTGTTAAAAGAGCGGAAAATAAAATAAATCTATTTTCATTAGGACACGGTTGAATAGTTTTAGCTAATCCATAGGTGAAAGTACAAACAACGACTGGTACAGAACATAAAATTTGGAAAGTACGAGTTAACAAGGCGACATTAGGATGGGGAGAAAAATAAGGCTGAAAGAATAAGTCGCTGACTTTTAAGCCTGAAAATTGAGTAAAAAATATCAGTAGCGCGACCAATAATAAAGATAAACAATTTAGTTGGACAACAAAGCGCGAAAGAGTCATAAGCAATTAATACCAAAAATTAGGTCTACTGCCCAAATTAAAAAAAATTATATCACCAATATCTCTGGATATTTTGCTAAACTTAATCATGAGTGTTATCAAAACAAGGAGACAGTCATGCTGTCAGTGAAAGAAGCAGAATCGATCGTTGTAAATTTGGCGCAACCCCTCGACAGTCAGGGGGATGTAGAAACTGTAGACTTACTGGCAGCATCGGGGCGCATTTTGGCTGCAGCCGTCACTGGTTCTCTGGATTTTCCTTATTGGGACAATTCAGCAATGGATGGGTACGCGGTGCGGTTTGCGGATGTGGAAAACTGTAGCGCCGAAAAACCAGTGGTACTCGAAGTAGTAGAAGAGATTCCAGCCGGATATCAGCCTCAAAATACCATCCAATCGGGGCAAGCAGCGCGAATTTTTACGGGTGGCGTGATGCCTGCGGGTGCTGATACGGTGGTAATGCAGGAAGAAACGAGGCGTGAGGGCGATCGTATTTTTATCTTAGTTTCTCCTGAAAAACCGCAAGCATTTGTCAGGCACAAAGGCGCTTTTTATCAAGCAGGAACAACTTTGCTAACTCCCGGTACAGTTATCAATGCCCCAGAAATGGCAGTGTTAGCAACTGCCCAGTGCATTCAAGTTCCCGTTTATCGGCGGCTGCGGGTGGCAATTTTTTCTACTGGTGACGAATTGGTCTCGCCAGACGAACCCTTGGCACCGGGGAAACTGGTAGACTCGAATCAGTATGCTTTGACAGTTTTGTTGGCCCAAATGGGATTTGAACCGATTCGATTGGGCATTGTTCCTGATAATGAAGATGCGTTAAATAAGGCGATATCCCGGGCTGTTGCGACGGCGGATGTGGTGCTTTCTACGGGGGGCGTCTCGGTAGGAGACTACGATTATGTCGAGAAAATTTTGGCAGATTTGGGAGGAAAAGTTCACATTAGTTCTGTGGCGATTAAGCCGGGGAAACCTTTAACGGTTGCTGAGTTTAAACGAGGTAAAAAAAATCAGGATTCGCCGAGTTTGAGTTCGGATTGTCTCTATTTTGGTTTGCCGGGAAATCCGGTTTCGGCTTTAGTCTGCTGTTGGCGCTTTGTTGTGCCTGCTTTGAAAAAGATGTCTGGGCTTGCCCCGGATGCTTGGGGGCCAGAGTTTCTCAAAGCTAGGTGTCATGCTGAATTGCGATCGCCTGGGCAGCGCGAAACTTATGTTTGGGGTAAACTACATTTAGTTGCCGGAGTCTGGGAATTTGAACCTGCTAGCGGCAGCCAAAATTCAGCGAATTTAATTAACCTCGCCAATACGAGTGGTTTAGCAGTTTTGCCACCAGGGGATACCTGGATTGTACCGGGTGAATTCGTGGAGGTTTTAAAAGTTAGTCAGTAGTTAGTTGTTATTTGTTAGTTGTTATTGGTTCGGTGTAAGTTTATGTAAAATATTAATAACTAAGTAATCTTCCTTCTTCCTTCTTCCTTCTTCCTTCTTCCTTCTTCCTTCTTCCTTCTTCCTTCGTATTATGAGAATTTTAATTGTTGAAGATGACCCGATGATGCAACTGGGATTAGAGCAAGTTTTAGCCGATTCCCCAGAAATAGAAATAGTAGGACAAGCAGAAGACGGCTATTTAGGCGTAGCAGCCACACTGAAACTCAAACCTGATATTATTGTAATGGATATCGGTTTGCCACGGCTCGACGGCATAGCAGCGACGCAGCAAATTAAAGCACAACTGCCCGAAGTTCGAGTTGTAATGTTAACTTCTCACACGGCAGAAACTGAAATTATTGCTGCCCTTTCTAGTGGTGCTGATGCTTATTGTATTAAAGGTGCTTCTATAGACAGGCTGTTAGCAGCGATCGCAGCCGCAGCAGAGGGCGCTACCTATCTTGATCCTCAAATTGCCCGGACTGTCATCGAACACCTCAAACCCCCGACACCTGCCTCTACAACTACTTTTGGTCAGTTGTCGCAGCGGGAATTGGAGGTGTTAAGATTAATGGTGGAAGGTAACAGCAATCCCGAAATTGCAGCGGCGCTTTACTTGAGTCCAAATACTATTAAAACTCATGTTCGCGGTATTATGAATAAGTTGGCAGTGGATGACCGCGTGCAAGCAGCAGTTGTAGCGCTGAGAACTGGATTGGTGTAAAGAAGGAAGAAGGAAGAAGGAAGAAGGAAGAGGGAAGAAGGAAGAAAAATAATTCAATGTTTTTCAGTTACTAATTCGCAATTTCCAATCCGCAATGCCCGATGCCCGATGCCCGATGCCCCATGCCCAATGCCCAATGCCCAATGCCCCATGCCCCATGCGCCATGCCCAATTCCCAATTCCCAATTCCCAAAAAGTTTATGTCTGAATGGATAGAAATCGGTAAAATTGTAGCAGCTCAAGGTTTGGACGGGGAAGTGCGAGTCTATCCCGATTCGGATTTCCCGGAAAGGTTTATCGAACCGGGGAAGCGGTGGATTTTGCGCCCTAACAAAAGTGAACCGGAACCGATCGAGTTTTTGGGCGGTCGCTACATTCCGGGCAAAGGGCTGTATGCTGTAGAGGTAGAGGGTGTGGAAGACCGCGATAGTGCTGAGGCGCTGCGGGGCTGTAAGTTGTTTGTTGAAAAGACCGATCGACCTTACCTCGAATCTGATGAGTTTTACGTCCAAGATTTGATCGGTATGGAAGTTTTTAACCAGTTAACCGGGGAAATCCTAGGCAAGGTAAGTGATATTATTCCCGCAGGTAACGACCTTTTAGAAGTAGAAACGAATCTAACTGCGCCGGAAACTGTCGCTGCAGAATTGGAAAAGCCAAAACAGCCTGAAACTCCCCAAGCAAATGCTGACCCCAGAAATACCCGCAAACCACGGAAAATTCGCGTTAAAGAGCCTAAATCCACAAAAATATTGATTCCTTTTGTGGAAGAGATTGTGCCAGTTGTTGACTTAGAACAAGGCAGAATTGAAATTGTGCCTCCTCCTGGTTTATTGGAATAATATCATGTCCGGTCGAGCGATCGGATATGATATTAGTTATTAACAATTCGCAATCCCCAATTCCCAATATTAATCTTTTCCTTTATTTGTAGACCGCACTATCAAGTAACTGATGGAAAGCGCGAAAATTGCAGTCGCCAAACCAATCAAGTCGGCTGCGGTTTTTTTTTCCAGGTCAAGAATGATGATTTTTCGAGATACTGCTATCAAAGAAGTTACAATAACTAGCTCTACTTGAATTACGTGCTTTTTCAGATAAGCTGTAATATTTTCCAAGATTTCCAGAGCAATTAAAACATTTAAAAATAACCCAAATATGACAAACAACGTGTCTTTTAACAAATTATCAGTGTGGTTTACCAATTCTTTTGCTAAAAAAATCAGCAAATCGCAAACGCTGAGGAGAATTACCCAAATCATCGCCAGTGATAAAATTTTCGATATTATTACTTCTACGCTTTCTGTAAAATGCAGAAAATTTTCATCACTACTTGACTTGGAAATTTGCCTAAATATTTTTTTCAGCATACCAGTGATTTAGTCTTCATTCTTAATTAATGATTTTGTCATTGTTCGGTACACTTTGCAAGCGCAAAACTCTGTGATTGCCCGGTTTTACGGCATCACCCGGGTACTTGGGAAAAGGCGGCTCTCTTTGCCTGTTATATCTTATAGTTTTTCGTCTCAGCTAGGAATCGATCGCACGCGATGAACTCCTCATTAATAATTTTTGCCATAAAAAAGCCTCAAACTATTGTCTAGCAATAGTTTGAGGCTTTTAATGCGCGGTACGACCACTGAACTAACTATCTATTCTCAACAGAGAATGATTGTTGACTTCCAGCTTGCTCCGACGCAATATACAAGATAGCTAAAAATTTAGCTCGGGTGGTTTAGTAGCGACGAGAATTGCCACCGCGATCGTTGTTGCCCCAGTTACCACCACCAGAATTGGAACCACGTTCTTCACGGGGTTTTGCTTTGTTGACTTTGAGGTCGCGACCCATCCACTCAGCACCGTCAAGAGCCTCAATGGCTGCGGCTTCTTCGGCTTCTGTAGACATTTCTACAAAAGCGAAACCCCGCATCCGACCTGTTTCCCGGTCAGCAGGCAACTGAACGCGCTTTACTGTTCCGTACTCTCCAAAAGTTTGGTTGAGGTGCTCCTGCGTTACTTCGTAGGATAAATTGCCGACATAGATTGACATTGAACATTCTCCAGAATCAGAGTGTGTAGAGATTTAAATCCGGAGGAACGCCGATCGAACGAACTGCACTGCCGAAAATAAAGCCTTGTAAAACAATTATAGCACCTTGAGGTGCAAACTGCAATTGTCTGACTCTATCAATTAAAAAGAAGGCAGAAGGCATTCGCCATAAGGCATTCAGCCGAAGCAAAAACTCCCAATCAAGAAGGAAAAACTCAGAATAAATAAATTTAATTTTCCTTATTCCCGGGCTCTGCCGGGGAAACGCAGTTTTTAGGCTGCGTAATGGCATAAGGATTTTAGGTTTTAGATCGGGGATTTGAGATTTAAGATTTATGTGTAGGGTATGTCCGAGTTCAAAATTGCTCGATCGAGAGAGGTTGTCACCCCAAAAAACGGATACAAGCCCCGGACTCCTGTCGGGAAGAGTGCAAAATTTTCGACTCTTGTTCAAGATCCCAGATTCATCTGTGGAGTAAATCTCCAATAGTTCCACGCTCGCGCTCGCCGAACGTCAACCAAGTTCCTCTCGTTTCCCTGTCTATCCCCCCGGCTTCGCGCTCGTTCTTCGGTCATTTGTAACATCCTTAATTGGACGGCAGCTCAAGAAGTGACGGCGAGGGTGGATTTTGCCCAATTAAATTCCTCAACTTCTGCGGCAGTATCTGCCCCAACCAGCACCAACTGCACCGCACAAGCTTTTAACTCAGGCTGTTTGGAATCTGGACAGCTTGCAGCATGAGTCATGGCATTGGCTTCAGCACCTTCGGCCCACAGAGAACCCCAGTGCATGGGTACAAATAGCGTACCTGGGGCGATCGCCTTTGTGACTTTTGCCGGAAACTGCGCCTTGCCACGGCGCGATCGAACTTCCAGCAAATCTCCCTCCTTAATCTGCAATTGGGCAGCATCGCGGGGGTGAATTTCCAAAAACGGATCGGGGTGCAATTGATTAATTTTCTCTGTTCTACCCGTCCGCGTCATCGTGTGCCAGTGTCCGTAAACTCTCCCTGTCGTCAACACAAACGGATAATTGGGATCGGGAGGTTCTGCCAGTCCCCGCGAGTGATAGGCCGAAAATCTTGCCCGCGCGTCAGGAGTGTGAAAACGCCTGTCAGTATACAGCCGTTTCGCTTCGTTCGCTGGATGCACAGGCTCGTTTTCCCGGCAAGGCCACTGCTGTGGCCCTTCTTGGCGGATGTATTCGTGGCTCAGACCGGTCATGTCGCAAGGCTGACCCCGCGTCAACTGCGCGTACTCTTTAAAAACCTCCGCACTGTTCTCGAAAGCAAAGTGTTGGGCAAAACCCAACCGCCGTCCCACTTCAGCGAAAATGCTCCAGTCGTCGCGGGCTTCCCCGGAGGGAGTGTCGAAACCGGGACAAAAGGTAACGCGGCGTTCGGAATTCGTCATTACTCCGGTTTTTTCGCTCCACTGCGTTGCCGGCAGCAGGATGTGAGCGTAGGCAGAGGTTTCAGTGGGATAGTAAGCTTCTTGATAAATAGTAAAGGGCGATCGCAGCAAAGCGGCTTTAGTGCGTTCCAAATCCGGCATACTCACCACCGGATTAGTAGCTGCAATCCACAGCAACTCGACTTCGCCAGTTTCCAAACCGGTAATCATCTCCCAAGCTGTGCGGCCTGGATTCGGGGAAATGCTTCCCGGTGCGATTCCCCAAAACTCCTCGACTTGGGTTCTGTGTTCAGCATTTTTCACAAATCGGTAGCCTGGAAGCAAGTGAGACAGTCCTCCGGCTTCCCGCCCTCCCATCGCGTTTGGCTGGCCGGTGAGGGAAAACGGGCCGCATCCCGGTTTGCCGATTTGACCTGTCATTAAGTGCAAATTAATCAGCGATCGCACCTTTGCCGTGCCTTCCGACGACTGATTCATTCCCATCGACCACAGCGACAAAACCCGCTGCGACTGTTCCCAGTAGTTTGCGGCCGTTTCTAACTCGCTGACAGTAATGCCGCAGCGCGAGGCTACAAACTCCGGCGTGTAGCTGCTAATAACCTCAGCAAAAGCTGAAAAATTCGCCGTGCATTCTTCAATAAACTCAGCATCTATTGCTTGCCTGCGTAACAGCAAATATGCAATTCCATTAAGCAAATCTATATCCGTACCCGGTTTAATTGCTAAGTGCAAATCCGCCGCTTCCGCAGTCGGAGTCCGCCTTGGATCTACCACAATCATTTTGACATGGGGATGCTTTTTGTGGTATTTTGCTAATCGATTAAATACGATGGGATGGCATTCCGCTGTATTGCTACCAATAATAAAAGCGCAATCTGTTAATTCTAAATCGTCGTAACAGCAAGGCGGCCCGTCCGAACCAAAGCTTTGAACGTATCCAGAGACTGCTGAAGACATACACAAGCGAGAATTAGCATCAAAATTATTAGTACCCAGACAACCTTTCATTAGTTTCTGGGCAATATAATAATCTTCTGTTGCGAATTGACCCGAACCGTAAACGCACAAAGCATCGGGGCCGCTGGTGCTGCGAATTGTTTGGATGCGATTAACAATTGCATCGAGAGCTTCGTCCCAGCTAGCGCGACGGAACGGTTGGTCGAGAGTATCTCGCATCATCGGATACAGTAGCCGATCGCTCCGAATGGACTCTGCTACGGTTGCTCCCTTAATACAAACCATGCCCTGACTCGATGGGTGATTGCGATCGCCCCGCACTTTCCAACTTTGTTTTTTGTCGGGAACAACTTCTAGACCGCAACCTACACCGCAGTATGGGCAAAGAGTTTTTATAGTTTCCATCTGGTGATTTTAGATGCTAATTTTTGAAAGCTAATGGGTAATTCGTAATTCATCATTATAGTCGGAACTGAGGGCTCCTGCAAATAACGTTTTAATAATTACTAAATTACCGCAAAAATGCTTCACAGCAACGGACAATACCCTGAATTAAAATTAACCGCTCTCTTACTAAAACTCTCGAGCCATCTGGTTTGTAGTCAGTGGATAGCTGCTTCTAAATCCCTCTCAAACCGAGATACTCCAGCCCTAAATCTTGTCACCCCCACCTATGGGGAGCGAGGAAGATTTTTTGCATGACTCAAATAGCGCGCAGGTACTACTTTTGACCTGGTTGTTGATAGCAATCTGAGATTTAGTGCGGGAGTATTATGTCGCCTACTTCCCTGATTTTACTTCAAATACGCCACCGTTGGTGGGGCTAAAAGTTACTTGGAACTCAGCAGTTTTTTCAGCGCCTGCTGTGGCACCGGCAGAAGTTTGCAAAACAGGCAGAGGAGTTTCTTTGACGAAATCTTTAGCTGCTTTATTTGTGGGATCGAACTGTAGGATATCGCCGTTTTGTTTGACTTTGACCCGATAAGTCAAGCTTTCGGTAAATGTCGGAGTTGTTCTCCATTTTTGGTCGATTTGTGCATACAACTGCTTTCCGATCGCATCGAGTTCGGCTTGGTCAGAAATCACTGATGTGGCAGTGGTGGCAGCAATGGGCGTGGCGCTGTTAGGAGCAGCAATGGGTGCAGGACTTGCAGCAGCGATGGGCGCGGCGCTGTTAGCAGCAGCAATGGGTGCAGGACTTGCAGCAGCAGCAATGGGTGCAGGGCTAGCAGTCGGTGCGATCGAACTTGCTGCGATTTGCGGGCTGGGGGGAGAACTCACAATCGCCCCGGCAGTCGGCGCCGGAGGTGCAGTTTCTGCTAGTTTCGCTTGCTTTAGCTGGCTGGAAACAACAGACATATTGACCGCAGCTAAAGTAAACATTGCTACGAACCACGAGGCTGCCAGGATGCCGCGTTTGATCGACGAGGCTTCTGAGGGTTCGGCAGCGTGAGACACAAAAGGTGCAGGTGCAAGAGGCCTGTCAGCAACCGCAGGCTTTTTGCTAGCAGGTAATGGCATCGGTAGCGCGACGGCTTCTGTCTCCGAGTCAGTTTCTTCACCTTCTTCGTGGTGGGCGTAGCGAGAAAACAGGAACTCCAAAGCAAAGTTGCGAAGTTCGTAATATTTCGGGTCTTCCATAATCCGCGCCCGGTTGCGGGGACGGCTGAACGGAACGTGCATATCTTCGCCGATGGAAGCAGCAGGCCCGTTGGTCATCATCACGATGCGATCGGCCAAAAACAAAGCTTCATCAATATCGTGAGTAATCATAATGACGGTAATTTTTTCCTTCCGCCAAATTTTCAGCAATTCTTCCTGCAACTCTTCGCGGGTAATCGGGTCTAGAGCTCCGAAAGGTTCGTCCAAAATCAACAGTTTGGGACGAGTTGCCAGAGCTCTGGCGATCGCCACCCGCTGTTTCATCCCCCCGGACAATTGGCCCGGTCTTTTGTTACAAGCTTCGGTCAGCCCCACTAATTCCAAGTGTTCCTGGACGATCGTATTGTGTTCGTCTGCGGACTTTTCCGGGTAAACATTTTCAACGCCTAAGTGAATGTTTTCCGTAGCAGTCAGCCACGGTAGCAGCGAGTAATTTTGAAACACCACCATGCGATCGGGCCCTGGTTCAGTAATCTGCGAACCTTCCAGGGCTACTTCTCCGTTTGTCGGCCCGTTGAATCCCGCAATCATATTCAGCAAAGTTGATTTGCCGCAGCCAGAGTGACCGATCAAACAAATAAATTCGCCTTCATTAATAGTCAGGTTTACACCGTCGAGAACCACGTAAGGGCCTTTAGGAGTTTCGTAGACTTTCGATACGTCTTTAATCGTAAGAAAGTCTTGCTTGGGCGTTTGAAGTTTGGTTTTTTGGGGAGTTTTTAGAGTTTGCATATTTTCAGGATTGGGATTTTGGGTTGAGGAATTAGACATGACAACTTTGGATTGAGAATTTGAAATTAGGGACTTAGGAAGCGGGAAATGTGGAGTCTTGTTTCCTGATTTCTTGCTCCTCATTCCCTCTTCCTATTTGCTGGTTATGCTGGCAGTTTGATGGAACACTGACTGCCTATTTGTTCAATTAAGATTTCTTCAATGCGGACGGCACGTTTGATTTTGACATTGTGAAGATAGTCGATCGGGTCGTCGAGATTAAACACAGTGCCGTCAAATAGCTCGATCGTCCGGCGATCTCTAGCGATATCCGGCAAGCCCAATTCGCGCACTGCTTGACCGAAAACATCGGGTCGCAAAACTCGATCAACCACTTCCACCCAGTTTTTTGGGAACGGGATCAGTCCCCACCGAGCCATCTGCGCCATCACCCACACCATTTCTAGGCGGTCTGGAAAATTGGTTTTGTCAACAGAGAACTGGTTGAAATTGTAGAGCATTTCTGGTTCTGCCTCCGTACCGGAGTTGTACGGATCGATGAACCCTGGACGGATGTCTTTGGGATCGGCGCCGATGTATTGTTCTTGGCTAATCAATCCTAGGACTTCTTCGCGGTTGCGGCGATCGTCGCAGTATTCGCAGGCTTCCAAAAGCGCTTTGACGAGGGCGAGGTGGGTTTGAGGATATTTCTGAGCCCAATCTTCGCTAACACCGAGAACTTTTTCGATGTGTCCGGGCAGAATATCGAGGGAACGGGCCATAACAAAACCCGTACCACTGTTGACTGCGTGGGAGTTCCAGGGGTCGCCTGAGCAGTAGCCGTCAATGTTTCCTGCTTTTAAATTCGATACCATCTGCGGGGGCGGAATCACGGTCAAGCCCACGTCGAGATCCGGGTCGATGCCGCCGGCGGCCAGCCAGTAGCGGAACAGCAGATTGTGCATGGAGGCAGAGTGTACCGTGCCCAAGGTGTGAACTTTATCGGGAGTCTTGGCGATCGCAGCTTTGAAATCCTCTAATGTCCGAATGCCTTGTTTGTAGAGGTCTTTGTTGAAAACAATCGAATTGCCGTTGCGAGAAAGCGTCATGGCGCTACAGATGGGTACAGGGGCTTCACCGTCGAGCCCCAACAACATCCCGATCGGCATTCCGGCGACCATTTGCGCTGCGTCCAGCCGTCCTTCGGCGACTCCTTTGGCGATCGCTTTCCAGCTTGGTTCACGGCTGAGAGTAACTTCTTCCAAGCCGTGGGCTTTGAAAAATCCTTTTTCTTTAGCTACTACTAAGGGGGCGCAGTCGGTGAGGGGAATAAAGCCGATGTCCAGGTTGATTTTTTCCAGGCCGTTGCGGGCGATCACAGGCGGTTGTTGTTTGGCCCGGCGCTGTTTAACCCGCTTTTGCTGGTTGAGAAAGTAAACCATTTCGTTACGCAGTGCGTAGTAACTCGGATGGTTGACAACTTCCATCCGCTTGCGTGGGCGGGGAATGTTCACTTCGAGGATTTGCCCGATTTGCGCTTCCGGGCCGTTGGTGAGCATCACAATGCGATCGCTCAGTAATAAAGCCTCATCCACGTCGTGAGTTACCATCACGCTGGTGACTTTGCTTTCCTCGCAAATTTTCATCAACTGGTCTTGCAAACCGCCGCGAGTTAAAGCATCGAGGGCGCCGAAGGGTTCGTCTAGCAACAGCAATTTCGGGCGAATCGCCAGGGCGCGGGCGATCGCAACTCTTTGTTTCATCCCCCCAGAAATTTCGCCCGGACGTTTGTCGGCGGCGTGTCCGAGTCCGACCAATTTAATGTGGTGTTCGATCACCAACTCGCGATCTTCTTGAGAGTTACCGCTGTAAATTTCATTTACTGCTAGGGCGATATTTTCGCGCACCGTCAGCCAAGGTAGCAGCGAGTAATTTTGAAACACCACCATTCTGTCCGGGCCTGGATCGCGGACTTCGCGTCCTTCTAAAGTAATCCCCCCCTGACTTGCTTTGTCGAGACCGGCGATGATATTTAGCAGCGTAGATTTGCCGCAGCCAGAGTGCCCAATTAAGGTGATGAATTCTCCTTTTTTAATTTTCAGTTCGATATTTTTAAGAGCAATGTATTGCTCTCCATTGGGCAAGTTAAATACGCGGTCAACGTGGTCTACTTCAACAAATACTGACATGGTAATTTTAGGTTAGTTTGTAATTTGTATGATGCTGATTATTAATTGGGCATTGGGCATTGGGCATTGGGCATTAATTTACAACTCATTTCTACCAGTTTGTAGTTGGCAACCATTCCCCATTCGCTATGCCCGATGCCCGATGCCCGATGCCCGATGCCCGATGCCCAAATCCTATTTCTGTTCTTCTGGAACCACTTTGGACGCGATGAAACCAACGATTCTGTCTAAAATTAAACCGACAATTCCTACATAAAGCACTGCTAGAATCACTGCGCTGAGTCTAGAACTGTTGTAAGCGTCCCAGATGAAGAACCCGATGCCGACGCCGCCGACTAACATTTCCGCAGCTACGATCGCCAGCCAAGACAAACCGATGCCAATTCTCAAGCCAGTGAAGATGTAAGGAACAGAAGAGGGAAGCAGGATTTTCCAGAAGTATTTTTGGTTAGGGAGGCGCAAGACGCGGGCGACGTTTCTGTAGTCTTGGGGTATTTGTTGAACGCCTACTGTGGTGTTAATTAGAATCGGCCAAATTGCTGTAATTAAGATTACGAAAAGTGCTGATACTTCGTTAGCTTTTACCCCCATGCCTTCAAAGGGATTGAACTGTTGAAATACTGCCAGGGCGATCGGCAGCCAAGCCAGGGGCGGGATAGTTCTGAATACTTGAAACAGCGGGTCTAAAGCATCGAACATTAGGGAGTTTGTACCGATCAGGATGCCTAAACTGATGCCGAGAACTGCTGCCAAAGTAAAGCCGATAGCCACCCGCTGCAAGCTAGCCAAAATTTGCCAGAACAAGCCTTTGTCTGTACCGCCATTGTCGAAGAAAGGATTAATAATCAGATTCCAGCTTTCTTGGACAGCTTTGATGGGTCCCGGCAAGCTGGAGTCGGGACTATTGCAGAGGATTTGCCAGATTATCAGCAGAACTGTAATTGCTACCAGCGGGCGGATGATTTTTCGGCGGTTTTTTTGAAGCTGATCCAGAACGAAATTTACTGGATTTTTGCTTTTAGTAACAGCGAGGTTTGTTGCCATTTTTCTTTTTGCAGTATTGTGAATAATCGATTATTTGTAGATACTTTGAAGGGAGCACCATGTCTGGGGTGGGTTGAGTTACGAAACCCAACTCCACTCAATTTTAAAATTGGTCAACTGTCAACTGTCAACTGTCAACTGCTCACTAATTATGCTTTCTTGATTGCCAGACTCTTCAGATATTCTTCTGGTTTTTCTGGGTCAAACTTCACGCCGTCAAAGAAGGTTTCGACACCGCGAGAAGTGGTAGTAGGAATTTGGGCTGCGGGAACGCCAAGTGCTGTCGCTGCTGCTTTCCAAATATCTTCGCGGTTAACTTTATCAACGGTTGCTTTGATGTCGGTAGTTGCCGGGATATAACCCCAGCGAATATTTTCAGCTAAGAACCAAGCATCGTGACTCTTGTAGGGATAAGAAGCATTATCAGCCCAGAATTTCATCGCCACTGGACTAGCGGCTTCAATGCGGCCGGTACCGTAGTCAATTTGAGCTTTAGAGCGACCGATAATATCTGCTACTGGAACTTTTAACCACTTATCTTGAGAGATGATTTGGCACATCTCATCATGATTTTCTGCTTTATCGCACCATTGCTGCGCTTCCAGCACGGCCATTGTAATTGCTTTTGCAGCTTTGGGGTTTTTGTCAACCCAATCTCCTCTTAAACCTAAAGCTTTTTCAGGATGATCTTTCCACATTTCTCCAGTTATCAAGGCGGTGTATCCTACCTTTTGAGTAACTAGCTGAGCATTCCAAGGTTCTCCTACACAAAAGGCTTCCATACTGCCAGATTTCATGTTCGCTACCATTTGGGGCGGCGGTATGGGAATCACGGAAACATCTGTATCTGGATTAATACCGCCGGCTGCTAGCCAGTAGCGTATCCACAAGTCGTGGGTGCCGCCGGGAAAGGTCATAGCAATAGGAACGTTTTGATTGGCAAAAGCTGCTTTCAGCGGTGCGCTGTCTGTACCTACTTTTAAATCTAGGTATTTTTTGCTGAGCGAAATTGCCTGACCGTTAGTATTTAACCGGGCGACAATGTACATCGGCACTGGCTGATTGCCTTTGGTAATTGTGCCTAATGTCATGTGGTAAGGCATCGGGGATAAGATGTGGGCCCCGTCAATGCCGCCTTTGTCGGAACCGAGTTCTAAGTTGTCGCGAGTAACTGGCCAAGATGCTTGTTTGGTAACTTGTACGTCTTTCATGCCGTACTTGGCAAATAACCCTTTTTCTTGAGCAATGATTAAGGGTGCTGCGTCGGTGAGGGCGATGAATCCGAGTTTGGCTGCGGTAACTTCTGGGGCGTCGGCGGGGTTGATGTTGACTGCTGGGGTGGCGCTGGGCGATGCGCCGCTGGGAGTTGCGTTAGATGTGGTGGGACTGGAACTGCAACCGTGGGCTAGGAGGGTGCCGGCTGCTGTTGCTCCAGCGGTGATGATGAATTTTCTTCTAGAAAGGTTGCTCATTTGTCTTGAATTGTTGTTGTACTTGGAGATGGTGGAAATATGAGATGTGAGATTGATTCGGGACCTTCGCATCGCATCTCACATTATTAGATTAGGCGTCGATCGACACTTTGCCGATCGCCCGCGCGCTGCAAGTTAAAATGAACCCTGGTTCTAAGTCTGCCGCCGCGTCTGGTTTGCTATCGTAGACTGTTTGGCCTTCTAGGAGTTTCTGCTGGCAAGTGCCACAGCTTCCCGACCGGCAATTGCTGTCAAGTTCGACTCCGGCCCGTTCGGCAACATCGAGAATGAACTCATCTTCGCTGCAAGCAACTTCTTTGCCCGATCGAGCGAAAATAACAGTAGATGTCTGAGGTTTGGCTGCCGAGACTGCTGTTTCGCCCTCCTCAACCGTCAATTGCAGTTGCCGGTTCAGCAAAGCTACATCCCCTGTAGTCTGTTTGGGAACTGCCCCAAACTGCTCGACTAACAATTGATACAGCAGTGGTTTGAGGTCTTCGCAAGGGATGCCTTTTTGGACGCAAGCACCCAAATGAGCGTCTTTGCCAACAGTGCCTCCCATGTAAATGTCTACACCTTCGAGGGTTTTGCCGTTCTTGCGAACTTTTGTTCCCATCAAACCAATGTCTGCTACCTGGGGTTGACCGCAGGAATTGGGGCAGCCCGTCCAGTGAATTCTCACAGGTTTGGGAACTGAAAGTTCGGCTTCGAGTTCCTCAATCATTGCCACGGATCGGCTTTTGGTTTCGATGAGGGCGAAGTTGCAAAACTTGGCGCCGGTGCAGGAAACCAAGGCTCGTGTCAGCGGTGCGGGGTTGATGGAAAAACGCTGCAACAGCGGTTCTTTGACCAGCGATTCTATCCGCGAGTCGGGAACGTTGGGAATAATCACGTTTTCTTCGACAGTGAGCCTGAGCTCGCCGCTACCGTAAACCTCGGCGATTCTGGCCAAATCGAACAAATCCGATGCCTGCAGGCGTCCGACGGGAACGTGCAGCCCTACATAGTTGAGCCCTGATTGTTTTTGGGGGTAGATGCCGATGTGGTCGCGTTTGTCCCAGACGATTTCATCTTTGGGCGCGGCGGCGGGCAAAGTGCGCCCTAATTCTTGTTCGACTTCGGCTCGGAATTTTTCGATTCCGAGTTCGTCAATCAGCCACATCAGCCGCGATTTTTGGCGGTTTGCTCTTGGGCCTTGATCGCGAAACACAGTTAAAATTGCTTTGCACAAATCTACAACGTCGCTGGGACTTGCCCATGCGTTGAGAGGAATTGCAGCTTCGCAGCGTTTGGCGGAGAAGAAACCGCCGACTAAAACGTTAAAGCCGATGTTGCCGTCTTTGTAAGCCGGTACGAAGGCGATGTCGTTGATTTCGGCGTGGACTGAGTTGTCGCGGCAGCCTGCGATCGCAATATTAAACTTTCTCGGCAAATTTGAAAACGCGGGGTTGCCTTCGCCGCTGTTGGTAATCATGTCTTGGACTTGGTTCGCCAGTTCCCGCGTATCAATCAGTTCGTCGGCGTCGAGTCCGGCGACTGGGGAACCCGTGATGTTACGCACGTTGTCCATGCCAGACTGGATGCTGGTCATGCCCGCTTCTTTGAGGCGGCGGAAGATGTCGGGTACGTCTTCGATGCGAATTCCGCGCAATTGCAGGTTTTGTCTGGTGGTGATGTCGGCGCTGCCGTCGTCGCCGTAGCGTTGGACGATTTCTGCTAGGGTTCTGGTTTGATTGCTAGTAATGATGCCGTTGGGCAAGCGCAGCCGCATCATGAATTTGCCGGGAGTTACTGGCCGAAAGAAGATGCCGAGCCATTTGAGGCGGTGCTCGCGATCGATTTCGTCCATTGCTTCCCAGCCGATTGCGGCGAAGTGGTCGAGTTCGGCTGTTAATGTTAAGCCATCTTTTTCGGCTTTGAGTTTTTCAAACTTGTTCAGGCTCGCTTGGGCTTTGGGTTCTACTGTTTGGGTCATCGGTTTACCCTCGCTGCTGACTTGTGTGGGGAGGTATTGACTTGGAGCATAAAGTGTGTGTTTCCTGCTAACCTTAGTGACTGTATGGATTTAAAACTGTATATTTAGTTACTAGATGGAATTTCTTTTAAGCATGGTTGGTCTTCTGTAAACTTGAGCTTGACTGGGCGCTGGCTCGAAGGTCGCCAAACTATTTATGGTTATAGTTGCTACCGATGATTCGGTCGATCGCTGCGTTTCGATGCACCTTTGTTATGAGCTAATGTAAGGCCCACGATTGTAAATATTCGTAGCTATTTTTACAAAATATTGAGTTTTATGAATATTTCGCATAGGGCCGATGCGTTTTATACATGGGAAATGGGTAAAGACACCCCCAAAACGGAAAAATCTCTCTAAATCTTTAGATTTAGGAGGGGAGAGGGAGAAATTGGAATATCTAAGATTAATGTTGTGAGTGCGATCGCAGACTTAAAACGAGATTGTCACAACATTAGAGCGGTCGCTGTCACACAGTTTGCCTCAAAACATCACATTGTGTGCTATGCCAGCGTCACTCTTGATTTTCCAAGAAAGAGAGATGATATAAGCATCGAATTCAAGGAATGTCTCATGTTTTTAGTTCAACTTCTCCCCGGCGCTATTTCCGAAATGCTTGCTTCTGTTACGGATACGGGTTGTTTGACTTTAGCCGATCGCTACGGCTTGATGGCTGCTGTTTTGGATGACTCTCTCGACGATGAATACAGACATTCAATTAACCGCCTGCTGCGTTCTGTGATCAAGGGAAGAGTCAAGATAGTCAACGAACTGTCGGCGATATATTAACAGCATTTAAAAATTTGATTGATTTATGCAGCGCATAAGAGTGCAGAAACCACCGACGGAGTTAGAAGGAACCCACCATGCCTGCAGATGTATGGCAGAAAGTTAATTGGGTGTTCTAAAAACGTGCGATCGTTCTTGCCGTATGATTTTTTTTGATTATCCAATTCTCGCTTTGGGCGGCACTTACAGAAAAAGTGCTGATTCATGAGAGCCTGTTGGGTTGAACGCTGATGGTAAAATTAGTAAAACTGCTGTGCGCGATCGGGATTTTAGAAGTTTGAGGAATGAAGTCCTCCCAACCAACGTAATTATAATTATTGAACAGCGCTGGGGATGAAAGACTATTTATGAAAATTATTAATTAAACAATCGAATTATTAAGAGAATCCGGCATCTGCATCTACAACATCACGCCCCTATTGTCAAAATTAATTGGTAATTGATAAAAAATTAATTAAGTCGATCGGCCAGAAAAACAATAATATTTTGGAGAGGCGAGTACCGCCTATATGTGGACTAGCCGGCAGTTTATTGCTGTTCTCAACCGCCCAAAACCGGTAGTCGGTTTTGCACCTACAGCACTTATGCAGCCCCACTATAATACTGTGCCTGCGTCAGTCCTATATAGCAATCCTAAATGATTTGTGTAATTCTTGTAGGAGCTCTCCCCACGCCCGGTTGCCCCGATGCAGGCTGAGGTAGGCACTTGTAGCACTACCCCTACATATTTTTACAACTGATGCGAGGATTGCTGTATTTAGCTACTCGCATGAGTTCGTTGTTTTAACCAATCTAGTTGATAGGATTTAACCTGACCAAATATGTAGCAAAACTTTAAGGAATTCGGCCCGAATGTATGATTTACTAAATAAAAATTAAAAACTGTCGATCGATCAGACTGGACAATTTAACAATGATTCCCAGGGAGCATTTTATGAAATCCATTGCTAAAAACAGCATCCACTGGACTTACTCAGTGGCTATTTTCTGTGCCATTTTCGCACTACAGCAACAAAAAGCTACAGCAGCAACGCTATCTAACGGGTGGAATTATGCGATCGATTCCTTCAACGACGGCGTGACAGGGCCCCAAATCGGTGGCGGGGAATTTGAATTTTACGGCATCGCCATCAAAGAAACATCAGATACAGCTTTGATCGCCATCAATTCTAATCTAAGTTTAGCAGGATATGCCGACCCACTAGCTCAAAGAGGCAACATCAACTACGGCGATTTATTCTTCAATTTTTCCGGTCAAAACTTTAATACAGCTAATGCAAGCGGCAGCTTGTTTGGTATCCGCTTTGCCGAAGGAAATGACTCCGGCGTAGCGAGAACAGGCGTTTACAGTAACGTTACAGCGAAAAACGTCACCCAAACTAACTCTGGCTTTAGCAATTTAAACCAATTCAATACGGTAGTGGCATCTCAAGGCGGAACCCCATCAATGGGCGATTTAGCTGCCACAGACCCCTATTTTCTACAAACAGGAAACTCGACGATTCTCAACTCAATAGCTACGGGTACAAAAGTAGGAGAAATCATTTTTTTAACGCCAGCAACTTTGAGCGCCCTCGGTCTTGATTTCGCTCAGTTTAATGCAGTAGGTTCTCAAACAATTGGATTCAGTTTCAATAAATCCTCAATGCCTTCGGGGAACTATATTGCTAACTTTTTTGCCGAGTGCGCTAACGATGCGATCGCTATTAAAGGCTCTTTTGAACAAGGCTCTGCTGAACCAGTACCAGAACCTGCTACTATCTTCGGTACTTTAGCAGGATTGAGCTTTTTAGGTATTGGCGCAGCGAAACGCAAAATTCAGCGCAAAATTAGCTGAAATGGATTTTAGATCGATCCCCGTAGGGACACGGCATTGCCGTGTCCTGCACTTCATAAACTTCAATCTGCTGTATCTACTATTCCTCTAAGCTAGATTAAAATTGGCAGCATTAATCACGCTAGCAGACACCCCATTCAGAGAAGCTAAAATCTGACCACTTGCTGACAAACGGATGAAAGTTGCACTGTTTTCTTGAGTAATTGACAGTTGGGAGAAAGTGAGATTGTTGGCCAGTATTAGCAAATCTTTGCCCTCCTCAAAATCCAAGATAGTATCGATGCCAGAATTGGTGGAAAGCAAGAATCGATCGTTGCCAGCACCTCCTGACAAAATATCACTTCCCAAACCGCCAGTCAGCAAATCATCACCGTTACCACCCAGTAGAAGATCGGTGCCATCACCGCCATTCAAACTGTCATCACCGCGGCCCGCAAACAAAACATCATCACCGCTACCTCCCAGCAATGTATCGTTACCATTGCCACCATAAAGAGTGTCATTCCCAAGGCATCCGTCTAGCAGATCGTTATTTTGATTTCCGCTTAAGAAATCATTGCCATCACCTCCGCAGATACTATCATCTCCGAAGTTACCGTAAAGACTATCCTCACCTTCGTTGCCAAAGATAATATCATTTCCCTTACCCCCAAATCCGATATCATTTCCTTTATCGCCGTCGATAAAATCAGCACCTAAATTGCCAAAAAGTAAGTCGTTGTCTTCCTGACCATTTATCGAATCGTTGCCGCGATCGCCGAAAATGAGATCTTCACCTTCACCGCCCAAAATGATATCATTGTGTTTGCCACCAAACACGAGATCGTCTCCCCGATCGCCGCCAACAAAATCATTTTGTTTGTTGGCGTAAAAAGTATCGTTGTTTTCGCCCCCGTATAAGTTGTCATTGCCGAAACCCGCATCGAATATGTTCGGGTTTGAACTGCCGTAAAAAGCATCATTGTCTGGAGTACCAAACTGGATTTCACCGCTGCCATTGCTGGTGATAGTATTTTCAAATTCATTGGGTACATCCAAATTTGGATACTCAATAGTATTGCAAATGCAATCAGTTTCAGTTGAAGTTGGTGTCGGCGTTTCCAATGGCGTTGGCGTCGAAGTTGCCGATGGTGTGGGAGTTGGTGAAGTCGGAGTTGCCGATGGTGTGGGAGTTGGCGTCGGTGTCGGCGTCGGCGTCGGAGTTTCCGATGGCGTCGGTGTCGGCGTCGGCGCCGGAGTTTCCGATGGCGTCGGAGTTTCCGATGGCGTTGGCGCTGGCGTCGGGGGTGTTGGCGCTGGCGTCGGTGTTGGCGTTGGTGTTGGCGTTGGTGTTGGCGCTGGTGTCGGTGTCGGTGTCGGTGGTTCTGGTGTCGGCGTTGGTGGTTCTGGTGTCGGCGTTGGTGTCGGTGTTGGTGGTTCTGGTGTCGGCGTTGGTGTCGGTGTTGGTGGTTCTGGTGTCGGCGTTGGTGGTTCTGGTGTTGGTGTCGGTGTCGGTGTTGGTGGTTCTGGTGTCGGCGTTGGTGTCGGTGTTGGTGGTTCTGGTGTCGGCGTCGGCGTCGGTGTCGGTGTCGGTGCAGTGTAGTTAATAATAGTTGTGGTAGCGGTATCAGCGGTAATTATTGGTGTTACCGCTGCGATGCCTGTGGGTTCGGACAGGGTGACGGTAATAGTTTCATCGGGTTCAACCGTGGTGTCGCCCAACACATCCAGAGTGATGGTTTTTGATGTTTCACCCGTCACAAAATTAATCGTGCCAGTAGCAGTTTTTGCCCCTGAAGTGCCGCCGATATTGTTATAATCGCTGCTGTTGGTAGCTGTTCCTGCGATCGCATATTTGACGCTACTTGCCCCGTTAGTGACATTGCTGCGAGTCACAGTGAAAGTTAGAGGTTTTTTTCCGCTATTACCTTCGTCAATGCTGGCAGTATCGGTGGCAATGGTATAAGCAACAGAAACCTGGTCTGAAATAGTTAGTGTGGTTTTTTTTGTGAAGCCCGCAATGCCACCGGTAATTGTGCCAAGGTTGAAAATTACAGTTTCGGGGTTTTCCGAGAGATTGTCTTGTTTGATAGTAACTGCAATATTCTTGGTGAGTGCGTCACCTGTTGAACCTGCGGGGAATGTAATCGAAGTAGGGGAAAAGGTGTAGTCTGAATTTTCGGTGGCTGTGCTGCTAGAGTCCAGGAGAATTGGCACAACTACATCGTTTAAGGGAGTGCCGCCGGTGATCTTGACGGGAATATTAACTACTGTGTCTGTTGTTCCTTCCACGCCGCTGTAAGTGGCCGCACCGAAATTAACTGTATTCGATGTATTCAGCAAAACCGAGACATTTTGACCGGAAGCCGTAGCTATATCCAACTTGCCGTCAGCATTAAAATCTCTCGCAACCGCAAAAGCAATATAACCATCAGTGTTCGGGGCATACGGGAGCGTAAAGATGCTGAGAGTACCAAATTTACCCGTACCATCTCCTGGCAAGACTAAAAGTTCCCTAGTGGTGTGGCTAGGCGTGGCTAAATCGAGTTTGCCATCACCACTAAAATCCCCTGCAACCACAGATTCGGGGCCTCCAAATAGATAACGTCTGACACTAAAGTTGTTAGCAGTATCAAAATTACCCGTACCATCTCCCAAGAAGACTGAGACAGATTTATTGGAGTCGTTATTGGCCGCGATATCGAGTTTGCCGTCGCCATTAAAGTCGCCTGTGACGACAGTGCGAAACTCTGTCCCGGGGGAGGTAAGGTTAACGGGGGAGTTAAAGTTGCCCTTACCATCTCCTAAGAAAACGGAAATGTTATCAGTCTCTGAATAGTTCGACGTGACTAAATCAAGTTTGCCGTCGCCGTTAAAGTCGGCTGTATCAATAGTAAACTTGCGTGTTTGTGTATTAATCTTAACGGCAGTGCCAAAGCTACCAGTACCGTCTCCCAAAAGTATTGAAATGAAGTTATCGAGGTCAGGATTTGTGGCTAAATCTAACTTGCCATCTCCATTAAAGTCACCGACTGCGATCGACTTATGATCTATATTTTCACCAAAGTTGGTAGGATCGCCAAAAGTGCCAGTACCTGTCCCCAACCGGATGGAAACGAAATTGCCGTTACCTTGTGAATCCTGACGATTCGCTACAGCTAAATCGAGTTTGCTGTCTCCATTAAAGTCGCCCACTGCAACGCCAGTGGGATTCTCCTTACCTGCTGGCTTAAGTAAACTGATAGGAGTACCAAAGCTGCCTGTAGTGCCCGTCCCCAACAATATGGAAATATCTCTTGGGAAGAAGCGATCCTGCTTACCTGTCACTACTAAGTCGAGGAAACCGTCACCATTAAGGTCGCCCGTATCAATGTCTCCAGCATTTGGTAAAATATAGTTCCTAGCTTCACTGAAGGTTGCAAGGACGTGGCTGTATGCTGCTAGAACTTCGGGCCGAAATGCTAAAGGTGCTGCTATTTTTCCGGTTGTGACTTCTAGTTCCCAGTCGCCACCTTTTGCTGCACTGCCGGTGAGGTTTTTGGAGGCGGCAACGTTGGTATTTGTGAGTTGGGCGATGCGCTGGATGAAAGCGAAACCGTCTATTTTGTGTTTACGATTGATCGCATATTGATTATCGATCGCGCGTCGATCGTCTATGGCGTATTCTCGATCTATTATGGCGTTTTCACGATTGATCGCGTATTCATCATTGATCGCCCGTCGATCGTTTATCGCGTACTCATCGGTTCCGCCGGGGGTTGAAACCCCCGTCTCATAGCGAAAGTCCTCTGAAGAGGACTGTTTATTGAGGTTGTTTTCAGTCGGTTGAAACCGACTTTCGCTTTGAGACAGGGGTTTCAACCCCTGGCGGACTTTCGGACTAGCGTGAGAATCTGATGCGACATTACAACCGTAAATCAGAATATCCGCACCCAGAGTTAAGGCACTCCGCCATTGCTGCAATTTCTCGGAATAAGTTTCCAGATTGTCAGAACACAGTCTGGTTGTGCCCAGTTGCAAGCTGCCCGGAGCCCCGTGAGAAACTATGTGAATGCTGTCAATATTGGTACGAAGAGCTAAAATTTGAGTAATTTGGTCGATCGCATCCCTGTCCCCATCCAAAACCACTACTTCCGTACCCGGTGTTACCCCGGCAATCAAACTTTGATAATCTTCAACTTGAGAATCGATAAAGGCGATCGCACTTCCTGAAACTTGACAATTAAAATTTGGCATCACACCACCTATTCCTGGTTTAAAAAAGACTGAAAATTTGTATGCAATCATAACTGTTGATTGCATACAAATCTGTAAATTTTTGATAAAGATGTATTGATAAATAGTCCCTCGATCAACCTTGGGAGTGCCAAGAGTGCCTCCCCCCCGCCCACGAGGGCAACCACGGGGGGATTGCCCCTACAAAGAATGAGGGATATGCAAATCGGGTCGATCGCACTTTCTACCGTATTTTTATTAAATCAGGTGGCTATTTGAGAACTTGAGTGAGTTCTCATCGACTTCTCATCGACTTTTCATTAGATCGTGTAAAAGTTGTACCAACCCTAATATTTTTTCAGAAATCTATGTAAATTTTTACCCATGAAAATAGCTCAAATTATTAAGTAATATTGCGGGCGATCGAGACTGCGATACAAACGATATATCTAATAGAGGTAGGGACACGGCATTGCCGTGTCCCTACGGGGATATTGATAGTACCTATAAATCTGCAATCTGCTGTAAATTGACACAAATGCACTGCCAGCCCTAGCCGGATCGACTGTCGCAATCTCGATCGCACCTAAAAAGCTTATGGATAGATAAAATGCGCCCACACATTCCCATCTGGCCCAGCAACTTGATTGACGTAACTGTAGGAATACATCAACTTCCTCCCCTCAGTATCGCTGTAACCAGTGAGTGCATTTCCCCAAGGATCTTGCACGATATAACCCTGAGAATTGTAGCCAATTACAGTAAGAATGTGACCAGCCGCAGTAAAATCTCCGGCTAAAACTACTGGCCGCCGATTTAGCAATTCCGATCGCACCTCGGCCCATTTGCGAGTCGTACTAAAACTCGTCTTAAACCCGTAGGCCTGAATCAGCGCCGAAAGCACACTGTGATCCGTTTGAGAGCCCTGGCCGGCATAGTCGAAACACCACTGCAACAACTCATCCTCCAACTGTCCGCCCCACTGAGAACGAAGGCCATAATAATAAAGCACCATGGCGATCGAAGTTACGTTGCAAGTAGACCAGTCAAAACGCGGATTGTCCCGCTGCGAAAAATACGGCACGTTCAATTCCACATTGTTCGGAACCGGATCGAAAATTTTATCTCCCCGCTTGAACTGAACAAAACTAGGAAAAACATAACCTGTATTGCCAAAATTCGGCAGTTCTTCAGTCAGGGAAACTTTCAGGTGAGATCCTTCCGCACCGTAGCTGTTAACGCCGTAAACTCGACCTAAAGGCAGCGTAGTTTTCTCGGTACTGCTCAGGCTAGAAGAATCTACCGGCCGTTTTTTAAAGACAGTTGCTTGCAGGATTGTCATCGTCAAAGCATCGGGGTCAAAGGGAACTTCTTTGCCGTCTTTTTTAATTTTAACGTCCTGCCAATAAATAAATCCGATATTGCCAAAACCGGGAATAGATTCGGCTAGAGTTACTCGGAAATGCCCCAAAATGCAGGCATAACCAGTAATGGCATAGGTAGTGCCTAAAAGTAGGTCAGCAACTTGATCAGCAGGCAGTTTCGATGAATCTTCGGGCTTAGCTTTAATCTGAGTTGTTTGAGTTACCAAAAGTTGAGCGCTGACGTTGCTATTCGGTACGTCAGCCAGGTTAAATTTTAGGATTTGAGTACCTTTGGCCAACTGAACGTCGGGTTCATAAAAATAGCCAAAAGTGCCGACAGGCCAAATTGCTGAATCCAGAACCACCTTGAGATGCCCGTCAATAAATCCGTATTTGCTAACGGCCAAAGTCTGGCCTGCTTTGACAAAAACTTTTTGCTGATTGTTGAGCCGGGAAGAATCAAGGGGAGCTACCTTAAACAAAGTGTCAGAAACTATTTTTAAGGTCAAACCTTTTCCGACAGTTAGCGGATCGGAAGTTACGGTAATGTAAATTATTTGGCTGCCAGTAACGTTACCTTTGCTGTCAGTTGCCCGCAACCTGAGCCACCGAGCTCCCGCTACGCTAAATCCTTTAGACAAATTAACTTCCCAAGTGCTGGCAGTTTGGTTTAGCGTGACGCTTAGGGGCAATGTATCCTCAGCTATCACCTCAATTTTTGCTGCTTGTTGCCGGTCAAAAGTACCCCGAAGGACGATCGGCTGATTGACTAAAACTTCTGACGGCCCTTGATAAGTTAAATTCACAGCGGGATTAAAAGATTTGCCACCGCGGCTGAATTGCACAAAATCGGGATAAATGAAACCTGTATTGCCAAATTGTGGCAAATTCTCGGTCAGCGAGACTTTAATGTGGCTTTGTTCGATCAAGAATCCGGCAATTCCGTAAATCATTCCCGCCGGCAAGGTAATTTTTTCTTGGGGTGGCAGGCTAGCGGCATTTATTGGCTGCTTTTTAAACACAGTCGTTTTGATTACAGTCATCGTAACCGCATTTCTATCATACTCAATTCCCCTGCCGTCTCGCAAAATTTGGACGTGCAGCCAGTACAGAAATCCCGAAGTTCCTAAGTTAGGAACTGCTGCTGCAAAAGCGACTCGGAAATGGTTCTCCACGCAAGCGTAGCCAAGAAGATTGAAAGTTTCTCCCGCGTTAAATTGTAATTTCTGAGTTGGTCCTAAAGTTCCAGAATCTGCAGGGGTGAACTTTAACCAGGTCTTTTTGATCACCCACAGTAACTGCATTCCAGGCGGCGGAACCGGCAACTCGGCGCGATCGAATATGAGAATTTTTGCGCCTTTGGTGATGAGTACGTGTTTTTCGTAGAAAAAGCCGGACTTTCCCACCGGATAAATTGGATTATTTAGTTGAACATTCAGATGTCCGTCTTCTAACTCGTAGTCGCTAACTTGATAAATTTTCCCTGCTGGTATGTCCGCTTTTTGCAGCTCGTTGAGATTGCTCGCGGGTAGTGTTCCGGCTTTGAATTTGGTATCTGTGAGAGTAATTAAAGTGAAAAATTGAGCAGGTGACCCAGTAGCAGGATTAACTTTGATGTTAATTGTTTGTTGGCCGATAACTTTGCCGGTCTTATCAGTTGCCCTCACCTGCACTGTGCGAGTTCCTGTGCTATCGAATCCTTTTTCTAAACTGATGTTCCAAATGCCTCTAGAGAGATTTATCCCTACATTCAGGGCATTTGAGCCTTCTGTTGCTGAAATCGCTGCCACTAGATTTTTGTCAAAAGTGCCAACTAAGACAGCGGCTCTATTGACCTCAATTTCTCGCGGGCCTAAGTAACTTAAAATAATGTTGCTGTTTGTCATTATCTATCCCCCTACCTACTTAATTATTCAGCTAAAGCAAGGATAACTTCTGATTTTATTAAACACAATGACCTGAACCTGGACAAAATCCCCCCTAGATTTAGCCTACAGGCGGTTAATGCCTTTTCCAGCATAAGTTTTTAATTATTGGCGGGAGTTGCCCCACAAATCTCACTTTAGGCGTAGAATAAGCACCTTAACCGAATATATGCCTGGTTAAGCGGATTTGTGGTGTAAGTTTTGAGGGAAAGAATTTAGTTCGAGTAAGTTGCTTCCCCCTGTACCTTTGACCCCTCACTGGCTGAGTCAATCGATTTTAGATTTTAGATTTTAGATTTTAGATTTTAGAATTGAAGCATTGACCCCACGGATGAATGCGTGGGGCTTGTATCCTGGATGCTTTCGGTCAGGACTTACGAAAAAAACCCGGTTCCTAGGAGAATATTGCCTATAGCAACTAGGATCTAGGAAGGAACCGGGTTTTTAGCCGTTTGGTGCGTGCAGGAGTGTTAGTGCGATCGGCTAAATTTCGACTAAACTGCGACTAAACTATAGTGACCAGAATATCTTGAGCGTGAGAGTCAACTTTCAGATTTTCTCCTTCATAAACTTGAATGATTTTGCCGTTACCGTCGATGACGAAGGTGACGCGCTTGGCATAATCACCTTTCTCGACATCGTAAGCTTTGGTAATAGTGCCATCAACATCTGCTAATAGCTGAAAAGGCAAACCGTATTTCTCTGTAAACTTTTGATGCGATTCTTCGTTGTCTCGGCTGACACCGAGAACTACAATATCTTTTCCCTTGTATTCTTCATGGGCTGCTTTGAAGCTTTGGGCTTGTCTGGTGCAGCCGGGGGTGTCATCTTTGGGGTAGAAATACAGGATTACGGTTTTACCGGCGAATTCGGAGAGGGAGACGGTTTTGCCGTTGGTGTCTTTGGCGGTAAATTGAGGAGCGGCACAGCCAATTGGTAAAGTCATAGTTTGGTTTTCCTTGTTTGGTTTTTCTTGCAGTTCCTCAAGTTATTTTACTTGGTTCTGTGCCTTTCCAAGAGACATTTGTTAAAAATCGCGTGAAGCGAAGCTATCCCGCTCTTAATCGCCCCCAACTCCATGACGTTAAGCTTTACTGCATTTAATTTACACCTAAGACGGGGCTAAGAGTCCCTGTTACACGCATAGTTTCAATAGACATCTGCTAAAAAGTAGATGTCTAATTGAATGTTCGGGGGTTCTACATACCAACCGGTTGACCAGCAGCGGCCATCATAGACGGATCGATCGCAATTCCTAAACCTTCTGCGACTTGGCGGCCATAATTCGGATCTGCGCGGAAAAAATGGCACAGTTGGCGCATCTGAATCTCCGGTTTTGCTGCACTCAAACTTTCCACAATGTTAGCTATAAGCCGCTGCTGTGCGTCGGGTTTCATCAAGCGATAAAGGTCTCCTGCTTGGGTGTAATCGTCATTGCCCTTACGGTGATCGTAGCGATCGACTTTGACATTTCCTAAGTCCCAAGCTGGGTCAGCATAAACACAGTTTTGCTTCGGAGCATCCTCGTGGCTGTTGGGTTCGTAGTTCGGCCCGCTACCACCGTTGTTACCCGGTGCCATTGCGCCATCCCGTTGATAGTGCATCACGGGACACTTTGGTTGATTGACAGGCAATTGTTGATAGTTTGCACCCAGACGGTAGCGTTGAGCATCTGGATAAGACATGATGCGAGATTGCAACACTTTGTCTGGAGAGAAGCTAATACCTGGAACGACATTAGAAGGAGAAAATGCCGCCTGTTCTACCTCAGCAAAAAAGTTTTGTGGATTGCGATTGAGTTCAAGAAATCCCACGTCAATTAACGGAAACTCTGAGTGCTTCCACACTTTTGTCAAGTCAAAGGGGTTTTCGCGATACTCTGCAGCTTGGGCTTCGGTCATTACTTGAATGCAAAACCGCCACTTGGGATAATTACCTTGGTCGATCGCCTCAAACAAGTCGCGAGTCGCATGATCGGGGTCTTCGCCTTTGATCTGCGTCGCTTCTTCGGCGGTGAAATTATCAATACCTTGCATGGTTTTGAAGTGGAATTTGCACCAAACCCGTTCTCCTTGAGCATTGATTAGGCTGAACGTATGGCTGCCAAAACCGTCCATGTGGCGGTGGTTTTTCGGCGTACCGCGATCGGAAAACAGAATAGTTATCTGATGCAAAGCTTCTGGACTCAACGACCAGAAATCCCACTTGGCGTCAGCATCTTTGAGATGCGTTTGGGGATGGCGCTTTTGGGTATGGATCAAATCAGGGAATTTGAGCGGATCGCGGATGAAGAAAACAGGCGTGTTATTGCCTACTAAATCCCAGTTTCCTTCTTCGGTGTAGAACTTGATTGAAAAACCTCTGGGGTCACGTTCGGCATCCGCTGAACCTTGTTCGCCGCCTACGGTAGAGAAACGGAGGAGAACCTGAGTTTCTTTGCCAATTTCTGAGAATAGCTGAGCTTTGGTGTAGCGAGTAATGTCATGGGTGACGGTAAACGTGCCAAATGCAGCGGCTCCTTTTGCATGGACAACGCGCTCAGGAATGCGTTCCCGGTTGAAGTGAGCCAGTTTTTCCATCAGGTGAAAATCCTGCATGAGGATAGGCCCGCGTTCACCTGCTGTCAAGGAATTCTGGTTATCTGCAACCGGAATTCCGCTAGCGGTTGTCAATGTTTTGTCTTCTGTCATAGTAGGTAATATTGATGGCTGCATCCTAGGTATTCTATACCTTTCTGGGATCCAGGTGTTTCTGCGGTGGTAATTCTCCGATCGGCGACTGTGTGTTAAATTATTAGTGTGTTTTCAAAATTGGCTGAGTCCATTAAAACTAATTTCTCAATAAAATATGATTGATTTCTACACTGTAATTCTCAAAAAAAGTGCTAATTATTGGGTTTCTTTGTGTTTAGAAAATGGCTTAGTGGGACAAGGAAATACTCCCGAAGAATCAATTGATAAACTAAAACAAGCTATTGAGTCATTTTCCGAAGTTTATGAATCAGAGTCTGATGTTCATCTCAGTCCTCTTTCTATTAATGAATTACACGAGTTTCTGACTTTAGAAGATACCGAAAACTCAGATAGTTATGAGTTAAGGAAAGTTTATGCCTAAAAACATTCCATCTTTAAAACCTAAAGCATTAATTAAGATTTTAGAACAAAACGGATGTCAGTTTTACCGAGAGGGGAAAGGGGATCATAGTTTGTATATGCGTGAAATTGAAGGCAGAAAAAGGATTGTTCCGATTGATATCGGTGCTGGGGAAATGTCACCAGCTTATGTGTTGCGGATTTTCAGACAATTTGGGTTTACCGATCCAGAAATTGAGGGGATGATTAGTTAAGTCTGCCTTTATTAGTCAGGGATTGAATTAGCAATTTTACTGGACAGCAGTTTCCTAATCAATACCCCAATCTTTCAGTTGTTTTGTAACTAATTGTATCGGAAAAGCAAGAGCAGTATTGGTAGCAGGTCGTCGAATCGGCTCTTGATTCTGGGATCGAGTAATGCTAATGGTATAACGACTTCCCTGCCCAATGGCAACAACGCGATTTTGCCGATCTAATACGGGACTGCCAGCATTAACTATAACTGAAATTGCAGATATTTGTAACTCTCGATCGCTCTTGTTGAGGACTTTTCCTGTTGCAACTGTCCAATCATCATTGGTGTCGTCAGAATATCCAATAATCTGGGTAAGTGAGTTGAGGGGAACAGAGGCTGAGGATCTGGCTAAAGGCTTAATATCCTTGGGAATGTTCGTGACTTCAAGTAAAGCTAAATCTAGCTTGTCAGAGGCAGCAGTATTTTTAGCAATCTTAGCGGGTTTCCGCTTACGGAATTCGCCAGAGGTCGGTTTACTATAAAATTCAACTTCGATTTCAGGAGCACTCTGGAGCTTAGTTGGGTCACTCGTTTTCACAAAGCGCTTGGTCACAATCCAAGCTTTGTTTCCTTTCCGTTTTACTACCCAGCCAGTAACCGACTGTAACTCGGGAGAATTTTTAATAATAACTCGGACAACAGAGCGCTTTAATGAAACTAAAGGTTCATCTTTTAAACTGGGCAATCGCTCAGGAATTTCGGAAAATTGCGGATTTTTCCGCATAGCTAAGAGCCGCTTGGTTTCTTTTATTAATAAATTAACCCTAATATTTTGGAGGGATGCGCTTATCCTGTCGGTGAAATTGTTGTCCGCTTGGTTATTCTTGAGGTTGAGTTGAATAGCTTGGCGGTAAGCTGCGATCGCCTCGTCTAATCTTCCCTGTTTATGTAAAATCCAACCTAAATTTTTGTAAGCTTCGGCATCGTTTGGATCTATTTGGATGGCTTGGCGGTAAGCTGCGATCGCTTCCTGTGGTTGGCCTTGGTTGAAAAGCGCATTACCAAGATTGTTATAAGCTTCGGCATAGTTTGAATCTATTTGGATGGCTTGGCGGTAAGCTACGATCGCTTCATCGAGTTTGCCTTGGTAGGACAGCGCATTACCAAGTTTGTTGTAAGCCCAAACCCACTGAGGGTTAACTTTGATGGCTTGGTGGTAAGTTGCGATCTCTTCATCTAATTTGCCTTGCAAAAACAGCCCACCACCCAGATTTTTATAAGCTTCGGCAAAGTTTGGATCGATTTGAATTGCTTGGCGGTAAGCTGCGATTGCTTCATCTGGTTTGCCTTGCAAAAACAGTGCACCACCCAGATTTTCATAAGCTGCGGCAAAGTTTGGATCTATTTGGATGGCTTGGCGGTAAGCTGCGATCGCTTCCTCTGATTTTCCCCGATCGCTGAAGTGAAAGCCGAGAGTTTGGTAAATAGTCGCATCCCAAAAATTAGGTTGAATCGCCTGCCTCAAACTCTCTGTTGCTTCATTTTCTGCATTTTGCTTTTTCTGCACAGCCGCTTGAACAATATAAGCAAAAGAAGTGAGGCGATTGGCAAGCAACGGCAGTGTTGCCGCCACGTATAACAATAAAAAAACTGAGGTTAACTTGGGCAAGAATTTTTGAGGCACTTTCGGTAAAGGCATAATCTTTCTTCCTTTCCAACGCAGTTAAGTTCATTCTACTTCTTCTCTCAAGCTACCAGCCAGGGTTTCTCTAAACCAGTTGATGGGAAATGCACAAGCCTCAGACAGTTATGAACTCAGAAAAGTTTATGCCTAAAAACATTTTTGTTCAACCCCATAACTTTAGTAGATTTTTCACAACTGCACTTTGACTATAAATCTGTAACAATAAAAAATATAGTACCTATTTCCAGTTTCTCGCAATGACTTTTATCCCATCCGAAGCGTTTAAATCTATTAGTTATCCCGATCGCACTGTCAAAAGAGCCGATCGCGCCGTCCGGTGCAGCCCTTTTCAATTACACTTCTTCCAGACCATCCGCGATAACAGTGTTTTCCTAACTGCGATCGCCTCAAATTCCGGTGTCGAAAGCGGCTACACTCGATCGCCCGTATCCGAACTCGTAGCCGAAAACTCGCTACTGTGGCTGATCCAAGTCGGCGTGTTGCGACGGGAAGTAGACGGACAAGGGATTACCGACAGTTTTCGCCTCACGCCCCTAGGCCGCCAACTCGTGGAAAAATGGGAACAGGAAGGACAGGGAGTGCCGGCCGCGTCATTGTGCGATCGCATGGGAAATGCCGTTAGCCGCGGGTTGGGACTATTTGTATAACCGGAATGGCGGCTAATAAGTGGTTGAACCTTAAAATTTGAGCTTTTGGGCGGGCTAGGATGGCCAACCCCACAAGAGTTTAAAGAAATCCACCCCACAAGCAAATTTACTCTTTGTGGAACAGGCATCTTGCCTGTTCTTGAGAGATGTAAGTATAAATTAAATGCGCGATCGCTTAACTAATACAAATTAAACTTAAATCAAATAAAAATAATGGTTCAAACCGCTTCTAAACCTTTGAGTCTCGATGAATTTCTCCAACTGTCGGAAACCAAACCCGCCAGCGAATTCATTGATGGTCAAATTATCCAGAAACCTATGCCCCAAGGAAAACACAGCACAATTCAAAGCGATTTGGGTGCTGACATTAACCGGGTACTCAAACCGCAACGCATCGCCCGCGCCTATCCAGAATTGCGCTGTACCTTTGGAGGCCGATCGACAGTACCCGATCTTGCAGTCTTTACCTGGGAACGCATTCCCCGCGACGAAAACAGCGAAGTAGCCAACACTTTCGCCATCGCCCCCGACTGGACAATCGAAATTCTTTCCCTCGACCAAAGTCAAACTAAAGTCGTCCGCAACATTCTCCACAGTCTCGGCCACGGAACCCAGATGGGCTGGTTGATTGACCCGGAAGAAGAACTGGTATTTGTCTATTTTGCCGATCGCACCTTAGCAGTTTTTGAAGAACCGGGCGATCGCATCCCCGTTCCCACCTTTGCCGAATCCTTTAATCTCACCGTCGCTGAAATGTTCAGTTGGCTGACTGAGTAGCGCCACCTAGATTTATGAATGATTAACCGCAGAGGGCGCAGAGGGCGCAGAGGAAGAGAAGAGAGAGATCTCTATGGATTTGGTTCGATCTAATGTGCGGTCGATCGCTTATACTAAAATATCTAGTTGTCAGCTCTTCAATGACGAGAGATGACTAAAGTTGTCACTACAAACTTAATTATGATTATTTAACCGGACTTGATATCATCACTCAAATAACCGCTAACTACTAACAACTAACTACATAAAACGTTTGTCAAAAATGGAAGCTAAATCTTACAAAGACACGGTAAACCTGCCCAAAACCAAGTTTGATATGCGCGCCAACGCCGTCAAGCGCGAACCAGAATTGCAACAATTTTGGGCAGATCAAGAAATCTACGATCGCCTCTCGGAAAATAACCCAGGCGATTTGTTCATCCTCCACGACGGGCCCCCCTACGCCAACGGACAACTTCACATCGGCCACGCCCTCAACAAAATCCTCAAAGACTTTATAAACCGCTACCAAATGCTGCGCGGCAAAAAAGTCCGCTACGTGCCAGGTTGGGATTGTCACGGATTGCCGATCGAACTTAAAGTATTGCAGAACATGAAATCGGAGGAGCGGCTAAGTCTTACGCCGATCGAACTCCGCCGCAAAGCCTCCGCCTTCGCGCAGCAAACAATGGAACAGCAGCGCGAATCCTTCCAGCGCTACGGCGTTTGGGGCGACTGGGAACACCCGTATTTAACCCTGAAACCCGAATACGAAGCCGCCCAAATCGGCGTTTTCGGTCAAATGGTGCTCAAAGGCTACATCTACCGCGGCTTCAAACCTGTTCACTGGAGTCCGAGCTCGAAAACAGCCCTCGCCGAAGCGGAATTGGAATATCCCGAAGGCCACACGTCGCGCAGCATCTACGTGGGCTTTCATGTGAAAAAACTGTCAAAATCTTTGCAGTCGAAGCTCAAGCGCTATATGCCGAGCCTCTGGGCGGCGATTTGGACGACTACCCCCTGGACGATTCCGGCAAACTTGGCGATCGCAGTCAATCCCGAACTGACTTATGCCGTGGTGGAACCGCCGGCAAATTCCCACATCGCCCAACAATTTATGTTAGTAGCTGTCGATGCGGTCGATCGGCTGTCGGCAACTTTTAACACTGAATTAAAAATACTTGCCACCTTCAAAGGCAAAGAATTAGAAGGTTGCAGCTACAAACACCCGCTGTTCGATCGCGAAAGTCCGATCGTTGCCGGTGGCGACTACATTACCGCTGATTCCGGGACGGGATTAGTACACACCGCACCGGGACATGGACAAGAAGACTTTATAGTAGGAAAACGCTGCGGGTTGCCAGTTTTAACACCCGTAGACGAGAACGGAAATTTCACCGCAGAAGCCGGACAGTTCGCAGGTTTAAATGTCCTCGGAAACGGCAATGCCGCAGTGATTGATGCCCTTGCGGAAGCAAATTGTTTGATTAAAGAGGAAAGTTACGCTCACTCTTATCCTTACGATTGGCGGACGAAAAAGCCGACTATTTTTCGGGCGACGGAACAGTGGTTTGCCTCCGTTGAAGGGTTCCGCGATGAAGCCCTAAAAGCGATTGCCGAGGTGAATTGGATTCCCGCCCAAGGGGAAAATCGGATTACTGCAATGGTTAGCGATCGATCGGATTGGTGCATCTCCCGCCAGCGGACTTGGGGCGTTCCGATTCCCGTATTCTACGACGAAGAAACCAACGAACCGCTGTTAAATGAAGAAACGATCGCCCACGTGCAAGCCATCTTTGCGGAGAAAGGTTCCGATGCTTGGTGGGAATTGTCGATCGCCGAATTACTCCCCGAATCTTACCGCAATAACGGTCGCACTTACCGCAAGGGAACCGACACGATGGATGTATGGTTTGACTCCGGTTCTTCTTGGGCCGCAGTTGCAAAAGGTCGATCGGAATTAAACTATCCTGCTGATATTTATTTGGAAGGTTCAGACCAACATCGCGGCTGGTTTCAATCCAGCTTGCTGACCAGTGTAGCAACTAACGGCGTTGCTCCTTACAAAACAGTTTTAACTCACGGTTTTGTGCTCGATGAAAAAGGCCGGAAGCAGAGCAAATCTGAAGGCAATGTCGTCGATCCGGCAGTCGTAATTAAGGAATATGGAGCCGATGTTTTGCGGTTGTGGGTATCTTCGGTAGACTACTCGGCAGACGTGCCTTTGGGCAAAAACATTCTCAAACAGCAGTCGGATGTTTACCGCAAAATTCGCAATACAGCTAAGTTTTTGCTGGGTAATTTGCACGACTTCGATCCGGCAAAGGATGCCGTTGCTTACGAGGAATTGCCGGAACTCGATCGCTATATGTTGCACAGAATGGGCGAGGTTTTTGCGGAAGTCCAAGATGCTTTTGAAAGCTTCCAATTCTCCCGATTTTTCCAAACTGTGCAGAATTTTTGCACGGTGGATTTGTCAAATTTTTACTTGGATATTGCCAAAGACAGACTTTACATCAGCGCGACAGATACCCGTCGCCGCCGCAGTTGTCAGACGGTGATTGCAATTGCTGTGGAGAATTTAGCAAGGGCGATCGCACCTGTTTTGTGTCACATGGCTGAGGATATTTGGCAATACCTTCCCTATCCGACTCCTTACAAGTCAGTATTTGAAGCCGGCTGGGTGCAAATTGATGCTTCATGGCACAATCCAGAATTGGCTACTCGCTGGCAGTATTTGCGGCAAGTGCGCGGCGAAGTTAACAAGGTTTTGGAAAAAGCCAGGATTGAAAAGGCGATCGGTTCTTCTTTGGAAGCTAAGGTTTTATTGTACGTTCCCGATGTTGAGAAAAGACAGCAATTGCAAGCTTTGAATCCCAGCAGCGAAGAATTGGTGGATTATGTGCGATCGCAAAATTCCGTCATCGAGTTAGCCGCAGAGGAGAAAGCAAAAGCAGCACAAGATAAACAGGAAGAACAAGCGGCAAAAGTTGCCAAAGTCTTGACAGAAAACACAGTTTATGTTGAGGCAGAAACGATAGAAAAGGGCGATCGACCTTCTCAGATAGTAGAATATTCTGTCCCTGAACTGTCGGCTTCAGATTCGCAGCCAATCTTAGATCAAGCCGCCGAGTTTGTAGCTAATTTGCCTGAATACGCGGGCAACTTTTTTACAGAATACCAAAAAGTGTTGGTAACACTTGGGCTGTTAGCCTCTGTGTTAGTAACGGGCCGAGTAACGCTGGCGATTTTGGATACGATGAATCAGATTCCGCTTTTGGGAGGCTTATTGGAAGTCATCGGCATCTTATTTACAATCTGGTTTGCTTTCCGTCACTTGCTGTTTGCCGCCAACCGTCAAAAAATTGCAGAACAAATTGATTTCCTGACAGCAGATATGGTGGGCCGGAGTACAGCGCTTGTACTTGCAGAAACAAAGGCGATCGTCCTCGCACCGGCTTTAGATACAGCGCTTGTGCTTGTAGAAACACAGGCGATCGCACAAACAGCCCCAGCCGAAAAAGTGTTTGTAGAAACACCCGAAATCCCGCAAGCAGAATTAGTGGCGATCGAGCCCAAACCAGAAATTCCTACTGAAATAGCTGTAACCCACGATTCTACAATGACCGGCAACGGTGTAGACGAACTGCGCTATTTGTTCATTACTTCGGAAGTGGAATTGGTAGAATCGAATGCAATCCTGCAGGAATTGCCGTACAGTTATCAGTCTCCAGAGTTGGCGATTGGTGTAGTGAAAGCAGACGGGGAAAAGTGCGATCGCTGCTGGAATTACTCGACTCACGTCAGCGAGTCGATCGAACATCCGCTAATTTGCGAACGCTGCGTTTCAGCAGTAGACGACAAATTCTAACGTAGGCTGCGCTTCGGGAAAAATTCTTGAGTTTGTGGTAGCCACATTCACCCCGAAGCGCACCCTACAATAACTTCATTTACTTATTTCTGATTAAAAAAACGGCAGACGATTTCACCAGGGTTGTTTTGTCCAAACGCCAAAACAGTTCCATCTTTCTTAACTGTAGTGCGATCGCGGCAATTGTAGACTTCCAGAGGCTGTTTCACTCCATCAACACTCAGAATTACCCTGTATTCCCAATAATTTTTTGCACTGCGTTTGATATCGACAATGCAAATCTCGCTTCCTTGATAATTGCGGCATACAGAGGCCTCAGCAGGAAGCGCGACCCCGAAAAAAGATATTAATAGCAACAAGCAGCAAACACATTTCATCATCAGCCAATTTACTTATTCCTATCTTACCTTTTTTGATAATCAACTGACAGTATTGTGCAAGCAACTTAGCAATTGGGCGCGCCCTCAAGTCGCGACATCATAAGATAGCTGAACCATACCAGAACTATATGTCTGACATCCAGTTAACTGCAAAGCTGTAGTATTTAGGGGATTAACAAATAAAGGGATTCCCTCGCCTAAAATAATCGGGTGCACCGAGAGAATCACTTCGTTGACAAAGTTTTGATTCAGGAAATCGCGAATCAGCAGAGAACCTCCCACCAGCCAAATATTCTGACCCTCAAGCAAGCGCAAATCATTGACAAAACTCTCTAAATTTGTTACCACTTCTACATCAGAAGTGGCTTGAAAATCTAGATTTTTTGTAAAAACATAACTCTTTTTTTCCTGGTACGGATACTCGCCAAAAGTTAGAACTTGTTCGTAAGTTTTCCGACCCATGAGAACCGTATCGATGCTATCTAAGAAGTTACTGTAACCGTAATTTTGGTCTGTAAAAAGCCAGTCAATATCACCATTCGATCGCGCGATATAACCGTCCAGACTAGATGCAATGAATAGTACAATTTTACGCATGGCCACACCGAGGTTTTGGGAATGATTGGGGCGATGAGCGCCCCAATTAACTTAATTTTAAATGATTTAGCGTCCTGACGGTAGCTTGAGTTCGATACCCAGTTTGTTGCTGACATCGATCGCCGTATTAGCAAAATCAGTCATGCCTGCGATCGGAATTGCGATCGCAGTACCCGCCGCAACAAGAGCTGTTAACCTTTTCTTTAATTTGGTTTTATTCCATTGGTTTTCCGGTTTCTTAATTTCCGCTTCGACATCTTCAATATCAATAATTATCTCATCGCGGATGTCTTCGGGAAACTGATCGGCGGTTTCACGCATCGATGAAATCAGTTTCAGGATTTCTGCCGTATTGGTGTTATTGTTTTGCAGGGATTGATTGCCACCAACTTCGGCACGGTTCGACGAACCGCCGATATTGCCGGAAAAGTTAGCACCTTGAAAAGCACCTTGAAAGTTGTTGGTTTCAGAAGAATTTTGCGTCATTTTTGCTTCTGCTTTATTAATAATTGGTCTACTAACAGCTAGTTTAGCGATATCTACAAGGTCGTCATATTCTCTTCCGTATTTGTCATCGCCCATTTGGTTTCTGCGCCGAAGTTCGATCGACTCATAACCATCCAGCAACTGCCGCAAATCGAGTTTGAGTTTAAGTTTGCCGACACGCACTGTATTCTCGCCCATATCCTCCAGCCCTAGCAATTCATCATAATCCAGCGGATCGGCATCGGGATAACCCGGAACCGGCACCCATTGACTGATTTCGAGATTGGCAAAAGAATTGTGGATTTTGGTAAACGTATCGCGAATCATGCTGAGGAAAGAACGCCGCGTCGATTCCCGCCCGCTAACGGCAATAAAGATTTTCTTATCTTCCGGGTCAGATTTGATCCGGGCGATGTTGTACACCTCAGCGCCTTCCCTGTACTCCAGCATCACCCCCGTGCGCCAGTGGGTGGAGTTGTGGATTTTTTCGTGCATCAGGACGATGAAGCGCGAGAGGATGCTGTCGGGGAGGATGCGGTAGTGATATTGAAATTCCAGGGTTTCGCCTTCGAGTTCGGTGTTTTCCGGTTGTTCTTTGGGCAAGATGCCGGGGATGAGGAAAGTCGGCGCGGGACAATGGCTGACTAGGAAGCAGAGTTCAAATTCGCCCATCAACCCGGTGAGGCAGTGGTAGCGGTGGCTGGGATATTTATTTGAGTCGAGGATGCGACTGAGATCGGCGTGGGTGAGAATGCCTTTAGTTTTGACTTTGAGTGCCTCGTCGCTGAGGAGGGCATAGATGCCTTCAGTCACCCAGTGGGGATTGAGGATGTTGGTGGATTGCAGGATCGGGTGTTCGCGGAAGTTGAGGACAATGCCCAGGTTGTGCAGCAGTCCGATCAGTTGGGTTTGGTCGGTTTCTTCACAGATTTTTTCTGTGGCGCAGATGGTGGCGTATTCGCTGATGCTGATGATGTCTTTGTCGAGGTTTTCCAGGCGCTGCTTGACTTGGAACCAGCTTAGCGGCAAAAGATCGTAGACTTCTTTGAGTTGGGAGATTTCCGTGTGGATGGCGCTGCGGAGTTCCTCGATGCCGGTTCCGCTTTCGCAGGAGGTTTCGAGAATCGCTTTGATGTTGGGATATTTGTCGCGCAAGGCTTTGCGGTTGAGATCCAGGGGTTGTTCGTCGCACTTGTTGCCGACGATGATCACGGGGGAAGCGTCCCCGAAGCTTTCGATCAGTTTCAGCCAGTATTCGAGGCGGTTTTCGTCTTCGCTGGTGCGGCAGTTGCACACCAGGAGGTAGAGGCTGCGTTTGGTAAGGAAAAATTGGTGGGTGGCGTGGTAGATTTCTTGTCCGCCGAAGTCCCAGACGTTGAGTTTGACCTGTTTGGTGTTGACTGTAATTTTCCAGTCTGTGATGTTGAGTCCGTCGGTTTGGGGCTCGTTGGGATTGTATTTGTTGTCGGTGAGGCGGTTGATCAGGGAGGTTTTGCCGACGCTGCCTTGCCCGACGAGAAGGACTTTGGCTTCGTTGAGGGGGCGCACTTCGCCGCTGCGGAGTTGGCGCAGGTAGTTGAAGATGGCGGCGGGAGTGCCGGGGGATTCGTTCAGGTTGGGGGGCCCTAGAACTTCTGGAGAAACGGGCAGGGGATTCCCGCGAAGATCGAGGTATTTAACTTGTGGCAGTGTTTCCCAGCATTCAGGAATAGTTTCAATCTGATTGTTTCTGAGGTTAAGCCCTGTCAGATTCGACAGTTGCCCCAGATCCTCTGGGATGGAGGTAATCTGGTTGTCACTGAGGCCAAGCCATGTCAGATTCCACAGTTGCCCGATATCCTCTGGGATGGAGGTTATCTGATTGTCACGGAGGTTAAGCGCTGCCAGATTCCACAGTTGCCCGATATCCTCTGGGATGGAGGTAATCTGATTGCCACTGAGGTCAAGTTCTGTCAGATTCGACAGTTGGACGATCGCCTCTGGGATGGAGGTAATCTGATTGTGACTGAGGTCAAGTTCTGTCAGATTCGACAGTTGCCCGATCGCATCTGGGATAGATGTAATCTGATTGTTAGCAATCGAAAGTATTTTTAAGTTGGTTAATTGAAGAACAGCATCAGGAAACTCAGTTAACTTATTCCCAACCCGTTTCCCTCCTTCCTCCCACTTCCCCAACACCAAAGTCTCAAGCTGCGTGCACTTGCCAATCTCCGGCGGCAATTCCTCCAACCCCAACCCCGCCAAATCCAGTTCCGTCTGGCCCTCATCAGCCGCTTTGTCGATTAACTGCAACAACTCTTCTCGCGTCATATCTTTTGTCGATCGGTAGTCTTCATTTTATTGTGACAGGATTTTTTGCTTGGTGGGGAGTTGTACGCGCATCGCAATCTAAGAAACCGGGTTTTTTTGAGTTTCTACGCTGTCACCAACAATTCTCGCAAAAACCCGGTTTCTCGCCACCCGCGACAATCTAAGAAACCGGGTTTTTTCGGGTTTCTACGCCTGTCACCAAGAATGCTCGCAAAAACCCGGTTTCTCGCCACCCGCGCGACAATCTAAGAAACCGGGTTTTTTCGGTTTTCTACGCCTGTAACGAAGCATGCTCACAAAAACCCGGTTTCTCGCCACCCGTGTATTAGTCCTGTTTATGTTAATGGGAGATGGACGATCTGATCTTGGTATTCATCATCGAATGAACCATCGGCAATCAAAACTAATTCCTCAATATTTTGCCCAATACTTAAATCCTGATTCAAAACGAAAATCCCTGGAATATGACCACCTTGAGCCAGATGATCTACCAAATGTACGGGCATTGACTTGCGATTGTTTGTCACCAAAATAAAGTTATGCTCCTCACACCACACCAAAATCTCCGGATCGAGAGTGCTTTTTGGGGGTGTACCAATTTCGCCCACTGCCCAAACTACTAAATCAGGGCGTTTTCGCCGAAGCTGTGTAGCATAAATGGGCGTAACATTCTCGTCCATTAAATATTTGAGCGCCATCGATCAAGCACCCTGGATAACAGATTGTTTTTCCCGTTCAGCTTTCAATTTTCGCAATCTTTCTGTCGCAGGATGGGGATTTGCTACTTGGAGCTTTCGCTGCTGATGCGACCATTCCAACCAATCTTGCAAATATCTACTTACTGATTCTTGATTCTGTAAATAATACAAAATAGTCGTATAAACTTCGGCCAAAGTTAGAGATGGATAGAGTTGCTGAATTTCTTCAGGGGTGCGTTCTCGATACAAATACTCATACAGTACCGTCTCAATCCCGATGCGATGTCCTTTAATGCGAATATCATCCGGTGCTAAGAAATCAAAATACTCATTCAGTCCCATATCTAAAATCCCTCTTTTAGCTATCTACTATTCTACTATTCGGTTTGATCGGAAACTATAATGCGATCGATTTCTTCGCGGTGGCGTTCGTATTTTTTATCTAGTGACGAGAAATACCCAGATAAACCGGGTTTCTCAGTTCTGCGTGTGATACCTACTTACTTAAACTTTAGCTAATCTAAATATAAACACATAATCAACCTCAATCTCATGTTTTTTACCAACAGATGACAAAGGGTGATACCCTTAAGATAAGAATTTATTTGTCTATGAACCAAATTAAACGTGTTGTCATAGTGGGAGGAACCCACGGAAACGAACTCACAGGAATTTACCTGGTGAATAAATTCGATCGCGCGCCAGAGTTAATTGGGCGATCGACTTTTGAAACAATGACTCTGCTAGCCAATCCCAAAGCTTGCGAAATCGGGACACGCTACGTCGATATCGACCTCAACCGCTGCTTTCGACAGCCAGATTTAGAAAATCCCCATCTCTCCAGCTATGAAGCGCAGCGGGCGAAAGAAATCTACCGCATTTTTAGCTCAAAAAACACTCATCTGCCCAACGTAATTATCGATTTGCACAGCACCACATCCAACATGGGGCTAACATTTATTCTCGCCAGCCATCATCCATTTAACCTGCAACTAGCAGCTTATTTAACCTCTGTGTATCCCCACCTAAAGCTACTGGCTTCGGCAACCAAGAATCATGATAGTCCTTTGCTGCGATCGCTTTCGGTATTAGGCGGTACGCTGGAAGTTGGCGCAGTCCCGCAAGGCGTATTAGATGCGTCTTTATTTCAGCAAACTGAGCAAGTTGTCGGCACGATATTAGACTGCGTAGAATCCTACAATCAAGGCACAATGCCTGCTGCAAAGAATCCCCTGACTATTTATCAGACTATTGGGGCGATCGACTATCCCAGAAACGAGAACAGAGAAATTCAGGCAATGATTCATCCTCATCTGCAATCCAGAGATTATCAAGCCCTGAATCCCGGCGATCCGATGTTTTTGACTTTGGATGGTGAGTCGGTATTGTATGAAGGTAAATCAACCGTTTATCCGATTTTCATTAACGAGGCTGCTTACTACGAAAAAGGAATTGCCTTGTGTTTTACTCAAAAGCTAATAGTCAATCTTGAGTAGAAGATTAAAAATTATTCTTGAGAATTTTCCGGTGACAAAAACTCCTCTTTAGAAGCCGTAGTCAAAGAACGCAATTCCTTCCATATTTCCAAAGTAATAATACAGGTAATCAGCCACACCAAACCAGCCGTATAACCAGCAATAACATCGGTAGGCCAGTGAACTCCTAGGTAAAGCCGGCTAAAACCAATAGCAGCAATTAATACAACTGTCAAGCCGTAAATCGACCAGCGCTGCTTGGGAAAGCGTAGACCCAAAAAATATCCTAGCAAACCGTAAATAACCATTGAAATCATTGCGTGTCCGCTAGGAAAACTGTAAAATGTTACATTAACAACGCGCTCCCAAAGTTGAGGTCGATCGCGGGCAAAAAGTTTTTTTAACAGTAAATTCAAACCGATCGCTCCCCCAGCCGCGAGCGCAATAGTTGCAGCTTCCGATCGGTGATTGCGCGCTAGCAAAACAATACCCAACGTCAGACAAATCACTAGCAGCAACTTCGGCTCGCCCAAAAAAGTAAAGCCCAGCATTATTTGATCGCGCAACGGAGTGTGCAATTGCCTCAGAGCTAGTAAAATAGAGGTATCGAAAACGTAACTTTCTTTTTCCAACACGTCTTCGGCAAGGGTGGCAAATCCCCACATCCCCAAAGCCGCAACAGCAAGCCCGGCCAGCCGAATTATTGAAATGAGCGATCGAATTTTAGAACGCATTCTTGAATTAATTAAAAATTTTAAATTTCCAACTCAAAATAATACAACAAATATAGGAAACGAAAAAGCCTTACCAATCGTCTAGATGCTTGAGCAACTATATTCTGAATGATTAATTGAGTTTTCACTACCCACCTCAGCTTTTACATCCAACCTGCGAATGACTATACTATCAAAAAAACACATTTATGCAATTTTGTTGGTCGTGGGGTTGACAAATCTTTATAGTTGTGCTAATAACAGCGGAGTAAATGCCCCGATCGCCGAAGCCCACACGATCGCCCAGCGTCTCGTTTCGACCGCAGTCGCCCAAAAGCCGAACAACCCGCAATTCGGCCAGCCGATCGACTGTACCCTAGGTAAAGACTGTTTTGTATTGCTGTATTTCGATCGAGAACCCGGCCCCACCGCCGTCGATTTTGGCTGCGGGCGTCAAACCTACGACGGCCACGACGGTACAGACTTTGCGATTCCCGACGCCAAAGCCATGGCAAAAGGAGTGCCAGTGATTGCCTCCGCTGCCGGTAAAGTTTTGCGAGCACGAGATGGTGTGGTCGATCGGCGTTTACAGAACGATACAGACAAAGCCAGCATCGCAGGCACAGAATGCGGTAACGGCATGGTAATCGACCACGGCGGTGGTTGGGAAGCCCAATACTGCCACCTCCGCCAAGGCAGCGTTGCCGTCAAACCAGGTACGCAGGTACAAAAAGGCACAGTGTTGGGCATGGTGGGAAACTCTGGGATGGCATCTTTCCCCCACGTACACGTAACTTTTCGCTATCAAGGCAAACCCGTAGATCCGTTTGTCGGCCCCGACGCCAAGGTAGGCTGCAACATCGCCCGCAATCCTATTTGGGACAAGCCTCTAGACTATATTTCCACAGGTTTAATTCGGGCCGGTTTTGCCAATAAGCCACCGGATATCAACGCTGTCTGGGAAGGACAATTTTCCGAGACTCAACTCCCTGCAAACAGTCCAGCTTTGTTGTTTTGGGTGCAAAGTTACGGAGTGCTCAAGGGCGATCGCGAACAATACAAATTATTTGCACCCAACGGCACAACGATCGCCGATCAAACCAATGAAATTAAAGCCCCCAGCCGTACTTGGTTGGGTTATGTCGGCAAAAGAAACAGTACAAATTCTCCTCTGACTCCCGGAGTTTGGCGGGCCGAATATCGGTTGACGCGGGGCGATCGAGTTTTGACAGAAGTTAAGCGAGAAGTTGAGTTGCGTTAGTCCGTTGACGGTTGACGGTTGACAGTTGACTGTTCGCAGTATTTAATCCGTGTATCCGTGTCAAAATCACTCTCTTCCTTCTTCCAACTTCGGTCTTCCTGACCGAAAGCATCCAGGATACCGGCCACGTGATTCATCCGTCCAGAAATAAAAAACCTGTATCTGAGAAACTTGCCGAACGTATTTATCTCGCGCAAGTCAATGCTTCAATTCTTTAATCTAAAATCTAAAATCGCACAATCGATTGACATCCGTTAAATCCGTTACAGAATCCGTTGCCGAACTTCCTTCTTCCTTCCGACGATTATTTTCGCAGCCAGCCAAATAATTCTCCAACACTCAACCGCAGTTCGCTAGCGAAGGACGGTACCGGTGGCAGCATTTCTGGTTCATCAAATACTGCTGTCTGTTGCTGGGGAACATAAACAAAAACGCATTGTTCGTCGGGATCGATCAGCCAGCCCATTTGAGTTTGATGATTTAAACAGTACAGAATATTTTTAGTAACTTTAGTTTGACTTTGTTCCGGCGACAAAATCTCAATTGTCCAATCAGGAGCTATGGGAAAGACATTAGCAATTTCGCCGTTATCATCTGCGGGAATTTTGTTCCAGACAAATATTGAAACATCAGGCACTGTTGACCTGCCGCCAAATGTACACCGGAGTTCTGGAAAAGCTCGTGCAACTTTTTTGGGCTTGAATATAGCGTTAATGAAAAAATTAATTCACATTGAGTCGCACTGTGTTTTCCTTGTGGCAGGGGTTTCTGAATAATTTGATTATCAATGTATTCGCTTGCAGGTTTGGTTTCGGGTAGTTGGAGAAACTCTTCTAAATTTAAGGGTTTTAATGTTGTTTGTACCATTTTAATTTCACCTTTAACTAGATAGATCTTTTAGCCGCAGTCTAGTCTAAGGCAAATTGTTCCAAGCTTGAGCCACAATGTCGCTCAGCCAGACCCTCTGAGCAAAATCGAGCAGATTGTCGTCCGCGAGTACCTCAGCCTTTAATTCATCCAAAGACTGAGATCGCGATCGAGCTATTTGAATCACACCCGCGATCGCCGACGCCACCAATTCTTCATTCAGCGGCTGCTGTCGCAAAGCAATCATTTCTTGAGGATTCGTAGGAATGGGATAATTCATAGAAGTGCATACCGAAGGGAGTAGATATTTAGCCACTGCTGGCCAACCGAGAGCAAGAGCGATCGAAAACCTAAAAATCTGAGAACATTGTAAACTTATTTAAAACTCAATAAGTATTCGGGAGTATAGCCTACTTTGCTCCCTTGTCAACTCCCCCATCTTTATTAATTTATTCAGAATTGAGAGCCTAATCATGCAAGAAATTCTTTATCTAGAAGTCCCGACACCGGATACAGCAGCCGTCTGCACTTGGTTGCAGCACGAATTCGATCCCGGAATCGGAGAAAAAATTATTACTGCTGACGGCTTTCGGCTGCTGTCACCCGCAACAGCAGCCGAGGTTGTGTTGTCTGGAACTCAAAATGCCAATCCAAAACCCGCTTTCGCTAACACCAATTCAGAAAACGACAATTCCCGATCGACAGAACTTTCCACCTTTGTCTGGTCACTGCAGCGCACCACTTATTTAAAAGTCTTTCGTATAGAAGAGGCGCCTGTTGGAGAAAGAAAGTTCCTGGAAGCTCTGAATCTTGCTCTGAAAAACAAGTTTCCCGATCGCTACCAGGAACCCCCTGTCATAGACCTCTCCAAACAGTCAATTTTTGACGCTCTTGCCCCCTATTACCCCCTCACCGTCAAATACTTCCAAAAAATGCCCCAAGGCGAATACGACCTCAAACGCGTCTACTGGTGGGAGCAGCGTTGGCGCGAAGGCACTCGCAATCCTCAAACGCCAAAACAAGTAGTGTTTTTGAAGGAAGAGGGAAGTTCGGTAACGGATTCTGTAACCGATGTAACGGAGGTCAGGAAGACCGAAGTTGGAACAGGGAAGAATGCAGAAGGCACAATTCCAGTGTCTGATTCTGGCGATACTTTTTACGACTTAATTTATATCGGCGGGGCCTTGGGAGTGATTCACGCCGCAGTCATGGCGAGATTGGGCTACCGGGTGCTGCTAGTTGAACGAATGCCTTTCGGCCGGATGAATCGCGAGTGGAATATTTCGCGGGACGAACTTCAAAGCTTAATTGATTTGGGTTTATTTACTGCTGCAGAAATAGAAACGTTGATTGCCAGAGAATACAAAGATGGCTACAACAAGTTTTTTGATGCTAACAATCCGCCCGTTGCTCAAGCGCCAGTTCTGCACACACCAAAGGTACTCAATGTAGCTTTGGACGGCGAGAAATTGCTGAATTTAGCGGGAGTTAAGTTAACAGAAGCTGGTGGAGAAATCTGGGACGAAACTGAGTTTCTTAGAGCCGATGTTGAAGCAGAAAAAGTAGTAGTTCAAGGCCGCCACTTGCCTACAAAAGCCGATCGCACTGCATTAGGACGGCTGCTGGTGGATGCAATGGGGTCGGCTTCTCCCATCGCTTGGCAATTGAACGAAGGGCGGACTTTTGACAGCGTTTGTCCGACAGTGGGAGCAGTCATCGACGGAGGATTTGAGCCGGGAATATGGGATTCCGATTACGGGGATGTACTCCACACTCACGGGGACATTTCCCGCGGACGCCAGCTCATTTGGGAGTTGTTTCCCGGCGCCGGCACAGAACTGACAGTTTATCTATTTCACTACCACCAAGTACATCCAGAGAATCCCGGTTCTTTGCTGGAAATGTACGAAGATTTTTTCGCAATTTTGCCGGAATACCGCCGCTGCGATGTCGATAAATTGGTTTGGAAAAAACCGACATTTGGTTATATTCCGGGGCATTTTAGCAGCAACAGCAGCGATCGCTCCGTGGCGATCGATCGCCTAGTCTCGATCGGCGACGCAGCATCCTTGCAATCTCCCCTCGTTTTCACAGGCTTCGGCTCTCTTGTCCGCAATCTTTTCCGCTTAACAGACCTGTTGGATACAGCATTAAAGCACAATTTGTTGACGGCAAATCACTTAAACCAAATTCGCGCCTACCAGAGCAATATTTCAGTAACTTGGCTATTTTCTAAAGGCATGATGGTTCCTACCGGCAGCAGTTTGCCACCCCAAAGAATTAATTCAATGCTCAATACCTTTTTCGGTATTTTGGCAGCACAAAAACTCGCCGTCGCCGAAACTTTTATTAAAGACAGAACCGACTGGCTAACTTTCAATCGACTGGCGATCGAAGCAGCCGGAAAAAATCCTTCTCTCCTGTTGTGGATTTTAGATTTTGTCACATTGGGGGATATTTGGCGCTGGCTGGGAAGTTACTTGAATTTTACTCTGCTGGCTTTGGCCAGTTTGCTCTTCGGATGGCTTCCCAGCTTCGCCCGCAGGGTACAGCCTTGGTTGGAACCCCGGTATCCGGCTGTTTGGCTGTGGCTGTTGGCTACCAGCTATGCTCTCACCTACGGCATGGGAAAGGGGAGAAAAGAGTGTTGAGTTTTGAGTGTGGACTCAAAACTAGCAACTCTCATATCCAATCCGTTAGCATCGGAATAGTAAATTCGAGTTGACTGTTCACTGTTGACTGTTCACTGTTGACTGTTCACTGTTGACTGTTCACTGTCAACCGTCAACCGTCAACCGTCAACCGTCAACATCATTCCGGTGTTACCGGAAATGATATCAGTTCGCTATCGAAAACTCGGCAATTCAATTTCAGCTAGCGATCGACGTTTTTTAGAAGCCCGCAGCGGACTGGCAATCAAACTCAGCCAGTCTGGTTGGGCGACTGCTGTAGGTTTTGCCACACTCGATCGCACTTCTTGAATGCCAAAGGTTTCAACAGAGTTCAAAATTTGAAAAGCCCTGGCCAATTCTTGGGCGTCCACTTTGGTAGCTGTTTCGGGTTCAGACTCAGCCATCGGCAGTTCAGGTTCCGCAACCGGTTCGGCCGAGTCAGTTGCCGGCTCATGAGGCTGGTAGGTTTCGGTCTCCTGTAATTGAATGGCGGATACTTGTGCTAATTTGTTGAGTTCTAGAGGGGCTGGGGATTCAGGCTCGATCGCCTCAACAGCAGCGGCTACCTCTGGAAGCTCTTCTGGTTCCGACCAAGGTTGGACAGGGGAAGCGTTGAAGGCTGGCGGCACCGGCATCTGAGAGCTTTTGACCGCCGCGAGCAAAGATTCTAATTGTGCGCTGGCGGTGTCCAGATTATTGTCAGGCGGCTCAATCCTCGGCGACTTTACCTGCGGCCTGTCCAAACTTCTTTCCAAGGCAGCTTTGAATTGCAGAGTGTGGCGCTGCTGGCGGTGCAAGCGGGCTCGCAATTCCCTGCAAATATTTTCTGTGGCTACTAACTGCTGTAACTGTTCGTTGTAGCGCTGCACAGTAGACGCACATTCTCGCTCAACAGTCGCTAGCCTGACTTGGCTGGTTGCCAACTGACTTCTTAAACTTTCGACTAAAATTTCTTGACTTTGGAGGGTTTGATGGGAAACTTCCACTTTGCCAAACAGCCGCGTCAATTGTTCTTGAGAATTTTCGAGTTCTGCAGTCCGCTGTTCTAGCAAAGTTTCGCGATTCTGCAAGGTTTTTTGGGACTCTTCCAAAGCTGTTTCTAGCTGGGCGATGCGCTGCAAAAGGTCGCGGTTGCATTCGTGCAGCGCTTGCATAAGGGTGACTGGGGTCGATCCTTTGCCCTTGGCCTGTTCGGCATTCCCAAGCATATTTTTTAGATTGTCTGAAATTGGGGGCGAGCCCGCCTCAGTTGGCTGTGTGGGAGATTGCGAATTTTTTGTTTCAGGTGTTGTGGGAATTGCATCTACGCTGATGGCGTTGGGAAAATCTACTGTTTGCCAGTCTTCATCTTCTGGCTGTTGGGGAACCGTTGCGGGAGTTTCTGTCGCATCGGGGGCGATCGGCTCAAAATCCCCAGTAGCAGCAAAATCTGACTGAAATGGTTCGGTATCGGATGGAACAGCAGGGTGCGGTTGGTGCTGATGGGCTCGAAGATCAGCTTCTGACATGGCTTTTTATCCCAATACTCACAGGGTCTCAGATACAGTCTATCCTTAGAGATTCTACAGAAGGAAGCCCCTAAGTGATAGTTTTGGCCTTTTTCCTATTTTTGCGGACAATAACCTCTGAATCGGGTGGCGCGATCGAACTACAACCCGAACTCAAATTAAGGCGTAAGATGGGCCTGTGAGTTTTTCGCCCAGAGTCCTATTAAAATAATTTTTCCCGATCTCTAACGCACTGTTTCGGTATCTCGGCGCTCGCCTAAGCTTTAACAACTGCACAATGTTTGTCAATGATTGCTGGAACTTCTGCCGGTGCAATGCGGCTGTAGCGAGTTTTGTCCGGCATCACAACTATATTTGGGCCCGCTTTACACTGTTTGAGACATCCGGTTCCCTGTACAGTCACTTTGTCTTCTAAACCGCGCGCATTCAAAGCATTTTCTAAAGCTTTACAGACTCCTCCAGCGCCCCGCTTCAGGCAGTCTGATTTTTGACATACTAATATTTTGGTTGGGGTTTTTGCCGGAGCTTTTACAGTTTTAGCTGCTGTGGGAGAGCTGACTTCGGTTTTAGCGATCGCGCGATCGTCGGATGTCAATACCGCAACAGGCCCATTGCTGGAGTCGAGCAGTTCGGGCGATCGGTCATTCTGACCCTGAGCCAGCTTGAGGCTACGAGCTTTAAGTTTTATTTTACCGTTTTTCAAATTGAGTTCTTTCTCACCTACAACTTGAACTCTCAACCCCGGTGTCAAAATAGGCGATAGAAATGCCCGCAATTCCTTGCAAAGTTTAACAAGATATTCTACTCCGCGATCGCTGCTAATTCGCAAATATTTAAGTTTGCAGCCATCTTCAATAATTAGGCCGAGGATTTCTCCCTCTAAACTGAATTCGGAAACTTGCTTGCCAGACTTATACATTGTTATAACTCCTTTAAATCCGTTACATCCGTTACATCTTCTACACTGCTCGTTGCCGAACTTCCTTCTACCTTTACCCGATTTGCCAGCAGCATTCCAGCCACTGCACGAGTTCGCATCGAGGGGCACTGACTTGCCTCAACACACTCATTAACTGAGCCGCTTGTTTAACAGTATTGACTTTTGCCCGCAAAGGTTGGTCAACCGCACACCAGCAGGGAATTTCTAGTTCTTGCAAGCGTTTGTAAACTTGCCACCTATCTAGCCAACTAACTTGCACAATGTCACAAACTTCTAATTCTGGATCTGCTGGATTCATTTTGTAACAACAGTAATAATTTGCATTAATTTTTACCCTGACTGGTAGCGGGTAGAAGTGAAAAGCCAGATTTCAGCAGAACATCAAAGATGATCAAAAGCCCTTCCTGAAAAATTATGCCTCTTGCCTTCTGCCTTCTGCCTTCAGAAGGTTCGCCCCACTTTCAGGAAGCGTTCAGAACGAGGATCTTGTTCAAGCATAACCTAACTGCTAATAATTCTCAATAGGTTTACAAAAAAAATTTCCTACTCTACAAAATCTTCCACTATCGAGGCAGACGCTGCTTGACGGGTAAATCTAGGGTGCTAGACTGACTCTATTGGCAACAAAACTGCCTATTGAGAGGAGAACACACATGGCCCAGACTCAGAGTGCATTGAGACCATTTGGCCACATAGCCGAAAACCCAGTTCTACTGGAACATTCAGTCACAGCACCGATTTGTGAAGGGATGAACGCGCTGCTGGCTAGTTTTCAGGCTCTATACCTGCAATATCAAAAACATCATTTTGTGGTGGAAGGGGCAGAATTTTACTCCTTGCACAAATTCTTTGAAGAAAGCTACGGAGAAGCTCAAGATAGCGTCCACGAGTTGGGCGAACGGTTAAACGGGTTGGGCGGCATACCAGCAGCGGGTTTTAGCAAGTTAGCCGAACTGTGCTGTTTCGAGCCGGAACCAGACGGCGTATATTCCTGCCGCCAAATGCTAGAACACGATTTGACGGCGGAACAAGCTATTATCGGTTTGCTGCGCCGTCAAGCAGGACAAGCAGAAAGTTTGGGCGATCGAGCTACCCGCTACCTCTACGAAAAAATCCTGCTAAAAACAGAAGAGCGGGCTTATCACATTTCCCACTTCCTCGCCCCCGATACCTTAGTGCAATTGAACTTGAACTAACAATTCTTCTTCTTCCTCTTCCTTCGCGCCCTTAGCGCCTTCGCGGTTCGTTATCTTAGATCAAAAAAAAAGCGAGCAGTTTTGTGACTGCTCGCTTTTTTATACAAAGTGCGTTTGAACCGCAGGGAATTAAGGCGCTAAAGCATTCCCACGCAACAAGCTACCAATGGTTTTGGCGGTAATCTTCATCTGGATGAAAGGATTAGCCGGTACCACGGTTTTATACAAGTAGCTATCGAATGTGAGCTTCTGCACATCGCGATCGGCACACATTTCCACAAAAGCTTCGCGAGTAGCGTCGGAACGGTAAAACACGCGCTGCAAAATGTCGAGAACTTTGTAAGTAATGCCGTAGGCTTTATCCCACCGCTTCAGGTAAATCTTAATTTCCTCTTCAGTCGGAATGCGCGCGCCTTTATTGGAAATCTCCACAATAGTTTCGGCGCACATCCGGCCAGACTTGGCGGCAAAATAGATACCTTCGCCGGAAGACTTGGTAACGTAACCTGCAGCATCGCCTACGAGAGCAACTCGGCCGACAACCCGGCGGGGACGCGGATGTTCCGGGATGGGGTGAGCTTCCACTTTAATAATCTCACCGCCCATCAGTTTTTTGGCAGCGCGGGCGCGGATGCCTGCTTGCAGCTTTTTGATACTGGCTTGATTGACTTTCATCGTGCCGGTGCCGACGGCTACGTGGTCGTATTTGGGGAACACCCAAGCGTAGAAGTCGGTAGATACGTCATCGCCGACGTACATTTCGGCTAAGTCGTGGTAGTAAGCCATTTTATCTTCCGGCAGGCGGATGCGTTCTTGGAAGGCGATCGCATAATTGTAATCACCAGCGTCGATCGCCTTTGCTACGCGGGAGTTAGCGCCGTCAGCCCCGATTACCAAATCCACCTTCAGAGTTTTCTGAATTCCCATGGCGCTGCCGTCGGAGTGGTCGGCATAGTGGAGAGTATAGGGGTCTGTATTGTTGCCGGGAATTTCTAATTTGTGAACGGTGCCGTTAATTAGTTTTGCACCCAAGGAAGCGGCGCGATCGCGCATGAAGCCGTCGAGCACTTCGCGGCGGCACATACCGATGTATTCGTGTGCGTTTTCAATATTGATGTCCACCTCGACGTTGGAGGGGGAGATCATTTTCATTTTTCTGACTTGGCGGTCAATAATACTTTGCGGCAAGTCAAATTCGCTGACCATGCACAGGGGAATCGCCCCACCGCAGGGTTTGGCGTTGTCTAATTTACGCTCGAATAGGTATGTTTCGATGCCTGCTTTTACCAATGTTTCGGCGGCGGAAGAACCCGCAGGGCCTGAACCTACTACTGCAACCCTTAGTGTCAAAGCTTTTCTCTCCAGTTTTTTTCTATAGGCATTACTCAGGTGTGATGGTATCACGGACTTGGGATGCGGTGGCGTGAAGCAGGGGAGATTTCAATGAAATGAAACAGAGCTTAACAGTTCGATACGAAAATAGCCATCGCGCGAGGGATGGGGCGCGGCGAATTGTTGAGCTGTTGGTTGTAGTTTTTAGCAGGAAGGAAATACCTAACGTATGAGAAACCAATGCAAACGCCTATCTTTGATGCAGCCCTCCGACAATTAGCTGTAGCTTCTATTAGCGGATACCAGAAACACATCTCGCCGATAAAAGGGTTTTCTTGCGCTCACCGAGTGCTGTACGGGGGGGAGTCTTGCTCGCAGTATATCAAGGGCGCGATCGCCAAATTGGGTTTATTTGGGGCGATCAAAGCATCGCGCCGCCGGTTTGCGGCTTGCAAACGCGCGAATCACATCTTGAAAGCCCGGTTTAGCAGTGAATCTGGCTGTGAAGACTCCAATTTCGAGGGTAACGATGAACCAAAATCCGATCGACCAAAATCTCAGGGGAAAACTCCTCGCAGAAGCTCTCAGGGTGAAAATTACTGTATTGAAGGCCTAGATTGTGGAATCTCGGAATGTATTTCGGGGCTCGATTGTAGTGGCGCGGATTGTTCGGGACTCGATTGTGGCAGCGCGGATTGTTCGGGGCTCGATTGTAGTGGCGCGGATTGTTCGGGGCTCGATTGTAGCGGCGCGGATTGTTGTGGACTCGATTGTGGCAGCGCGGATTGTGGCAGTTGTTTCTAGTTTTACTCCCCAACCGCTCTCCAAATAGGTAAATTTTTTTTACTAAATGTAGGGGAATTTTCAGAGGGTGCGATCGCGATTGTCGATCGAACTCGGTGCAATTACGTTACATTTAAGTTACGTTAAGCTCCTATATAAAATTTCAAATTGCTATGCTAGGTAATTTTCAACAAAGCAACCTGCGGATTGAGCTTGAAGCTTCCGAAACAGCGATTAGAGACAGCTTGTTGCGTCCAACTCAATTGCAGCAGTGGCTGTGGCCGCAGCAGTTGTCTAGCGGTTTGCCGGAAGAATTTGCTCAAGGTTTGACCTTTACAAGTTGGCTGGGCCCCGTGGCAGTTCAGCATCACGTTGATATTGTTGAGCACAATTGTCTGCGGCTGTTATTGAGTCAGGGAATTGACGGATTTCACGAGTGGTATTGGGGCGATGGTTGGGTGCAGTCTCGGTTGGAGGGAGTGTCGCTGCTGCCACTGAATTTGGGGCAAACGGCTAGTTTACTCCGGCTGCGGGAGTTTGTAGCCGGGAAGGGTAAGCGGAAGTAGATAAATCACCGAAAGCATCCAGGATACAAGCCCCCTGATTCATCCGTCCAGAAATAAAAAACCTGTATCCGATGAAACTTGCCCCCCGAATTTATCCGTGGGATCAATGCTTCAATTCTAAAATCTAAAATCTAAAATCTAAAATCGATTGACTCTCCAAAATCATCAGAACAAAGCCTGGTAGTTCTGCATAGCAACGAAAAATTCTTAATCCTTTTAGGGATAAAGAAGCGTTGTAATGATGAATAAAATACCACAAAGCTCCCACACGATTGGAGAGCTTTTTAGATTAGGAAAGACTCTTTCTTAGAACAATAGCGAGATATCTTGTACATCAGGGAGTTCTTGCATCTTTCGATATCAGAAGTTTTGCCCCTATCTTTCCCGACAGATTTGTGTCGCTGGCGAGGCAAAACTTTTTTAGATGCGACCAAAAAATCTGTATAATAGACGGCACATTGTCTGTAAACTCCTGGGAGGGAATCCCAAAAACCTTTAGCACCCATTTCAACTAGACTTCCTATATATAGTCATCCTCGCATCATTTGTGAATTTCTTACTCCCTCCCCTTAGTAAGGGGAGGGTTGGGGTGGGGTGAAAAACTTACGACTCATGTAGGATTGCTATAAACCCCTAGAATTTCTTTGGTTAAGGCATCAATCGCCAGCTATTTCCACTTCTTGTTACCCTTATTGCCTACAAACGACCACATTTCATCACCTTGGATCGTTAGCTTGCCTGGGTTTTTTGACTTTACTTGAACTTTCCGGGAGACTGATACTAATTGTTGAAAAACACATAGTATTGGAACCAGCGGGGGGACACCCTCGTGACTTTGACAATCGCGACTCAAGATATTTTTTCTAATAAAAGCCGATCGCTCATTTTTTTTGTTTCTTCTGAAATCGTTTGATGTCTCGGGTTTTAAACAAACTTCCTGTGACAATATATTCATTTAAAGTTTTGCTTAGCGCTGGGGGTGGGACAATTTTTAACGATGTTTGAATAACAGAAACGGTGACAATTCATGGAGTTGAGAATTAACAAGGCTTAGGTACGTCGCATGATAACTCCTTAACCTTACTATGCCAGACCACCTGAAAGCCACTTCGCTGCCGAAAAACTAAGAGTGTGTTATAAAAACATAATTTGTTCCTTTCTAAAGCGCTATTCTCGACACAACGAACCCGGTGTGTTTTGACTTCGCGTTAATTTTTACCAAAAAAATAAATATGCTGTCCATTCCAGGCATTGCCGTCCAGAAGCTGCTTTACGAAAGTGCTAACTCTCTGGTTTACCGGGCCCTTCGGGAAGCGGATCGCCAACCGCTCATCCTCAAACTGCTCAAAGAGAGCTACCCGACACCTCAAGAATTGCTACGCTACCGTACCGAATACCGCATCACCCGAGAGCTGAAAGAGGCGGGAGTCGTGCAAGTTTATGACTTGCAAAAATACCAAAACAGCCTCGTGATTTTTGTGGAGGACTTTGGCGGGGAATCGTTGAAAATATGGATGCAGCAGCGAAAGTTTAACCTCAAGGAGTTTCTGCAAATTGCGATCGCAGCCACTGAAATTTTAGGACAAATTCACAGCGCCAATATCATCCACAAAGATATTAACCCCTCAAATATTGTTTATAACCCGGAAACGGAACAGCTCAAAATAATCGACTTTGGTATTTCCACTCAGCTAACGCGAGAAATGCCAACCCTGAAAAATCCCAACATTTTAGAAGGAACCCTCGCTTACATCTCGCCGGAACAAACTGGTAGGATGAATCGCTCAATCGATTACCGCACTGACTTTTACTCCCTCGGTGTCACCTTCTACGAATTGCTGACAGGAAAACTCCCTTTTGAGACAGAAGACGCTTTAGAGCTAGTTCACTGCCACATTGCCAGACAACCAGTTCCACCGCACGAAATCAAGCCGGAAATTCCCCTAATTGTCTCTCAAATTGTCAGTAAATTGATGGCAAAAAATGCGGAAAATCGCTATCAAACTGCATTGGGACTCAAGCAGGATTTAGAAATGTGTCTCGTTCAACTACAAGAAACCGATAGCATAGAAGAATTTGACTTGGGAACGCTGGATCTTACAGACCATTTCCTGATACCCGAAAAGTTATACGGCAGAGAAACAGAAGTTGTTAATCTATTAGCTGCCTTTGAAAGAGTTCGTAATTCTAGTGCCGAAATGATGCTGGTGGCTGGCTTTTCTGGGATTGGTAAAACCGCAGTAGTGAACGAAGTCCACAAGCCGATCGCCAGACAGCGTGGCTATTTTATCAAAGGCAAATACGACCAATTTCAACGCAATATTCCCTTTAGTGCATTTGTGCAAGCATTTCGGGAATTAATGGGACAATTATTATCAGAAAGTGACGCTCAGTTACACAGATGGAAAACCATGATTCTCACCGCAGTAGGCGAGAGTGGGCAAGTCTTGATTGACGTAATTCCTGAATTAGAACACATCATTGGCGCTCAACCGGCTGCACTAGAATTGTCCGGGAGTGCGGCCCAAAATCGCTTCAATCTGCTGATGCAGAAATTTGTGCAAGTATTTACCCAAGCAGAACATCCCTTAGTGATATTTTTGGACGATTTGCAGTGGGCGGATTCGGCATCGCTGAAATTGCTACAACTGTTGATGGAGGATACCGGGCATCTGTTGGTATTGGGTGCTTATCGAGATAATGAGGTATCATCGGCTCATCCGTTTATGTTGACTGTAGATGAGATTGTGAAGTCGGGAGCCACTGTGAATACGATTACCCTGCAACCGTTGAGTTTAGCAGATCTCAATCAGTTGGTAGCAGATACGCTGATTTGCGATTTATCTTTAGCCGGGCCCTTGACAGAATTGGTTTATCAAAAAACCCAAGGAAATCCATTTTTCTCAACTCAATTCCTAAAAGCCTTGTATGAAGATGGTCAAATTATTTTTAACCCCCCTCAATCCCCCCTTACCAAGGGGGGATTGAGGGGCGTACAAGGGGGGTGGCAGTGCGATATTAATCAAGTTAAATTTGCCGACGCCTCTGATGTGGTGGAGTTTATGGCGGCGCAATTGCAGAAGTTGCCTGCACAAACTCAGGATGTTCTCAAACTTGCCGCGTGCATTGGGGCGCAGTTTGATTTAGAGACATTGGCAATAGTCAGCGAAGAATTACCAGAAGAAACGGAATCAGCGCTGTGGAAAGCCTTGCAAGAAGGACTCATTTTAGTGATTTCAGAAGGCTATAACTTCATTCAAGCAGATGCTCAATCCCCAAATCAGTCTGTTGCTAATCCCACTTATAAGTTCCTGCACGATCGCGTCCAGCAAGCGGCTTATTCATTGATTCCCGACGACCAAAAACAAGCCACTAATCTCAAAATAGGACAGTTACTGCTACAAAGTTCTTCCGAGATAGAAATAGAAGAAAAACTATTTGATATTGTGGGGCATTTAAATCAAGGAATTGAGTTAATTCATCAATTAAGTGAACGCTCAGCCTTAGCCCAACTCAACTTAGAAGCTGGACGTAAGGCTAGAAATTCTACCGCCTACGCTGCGGCAAATATCTATCTACAAACGGGAATTGAGCTACTGACAGTCAACTGCTGGCAAACTCAATATGAATTGACACTAAATCTATATGTTGCTGCTGCTGAAATTGCCTATTTGAATGGTGACTTTGATGGTATGGAACAGATGGCAGCACTGGTTTTGCAAGAAGCCCAAACAATTTTAGATCGAGTTAAAATTTACGAAATTAAAATTGCCGCTCAGACAGCCCAGAGCAAGGTGTTAGAAACGATCGCAGTAGCAAGAGAAGCACTCTTACAATTGGGGATTGAACTGCCTGCTGAACCTGATGAAGCCAAGATTGGCAAAGCGCTACAAGCCCTTGCGGCCCTCCTCGGCGACAGAAAGATTGAGGAATTGGTTGACCTAACTGTGATGACAAATCCACAGACTCAGGCAGCTATGCAACTGTCTGGTATGTTGTTTCCACCCATTTTCCAGGGAATGCCCGGTTTGCTGCCCCTGCTGAGCTCAACGATGGTGAGTTTATCGCTCTCCTTTGGGAATGCACCCGCATCGACGGTGGGTTATGCGATGCACGGGATGGTTTTCTGTGCCTTTTTCCAAGAGGTGGAAACGGGCTATGGCTTTGGGCAATTGGCACTTTCATTGCTGGATAGGTTGAATGTACCCGAATTCAAGTCCACAGTTCTACTTTTGTTTGGTGGCTGGATTCAGCATCGCCAAGAATCTCTTTTGGCAACGATACCGACGCTGAAAGAGGGCTATAGGTTTGGTATGGAAACCGGCGACTTTGTAGACGCTGGCTACAACATATATATTTGCTTTTATACTCATTTATTCGCTGGTGTAGAACTAGACACTTGGGAACCAGAAATAGCAAGTTATAGGGCGGTAATGGCGCAGTTGAAACAATATTCTGCGCGGGTTTATTTGGATATGATTCAGCAGACGGTGCAAAACTTGAGGGAAACCCATACTCGGCCGGATTTGTTAATAGGCTCTGCCTACGATGAAACGGTGATGATTCCTAAGCACTATCAGGATAATGAATTTACGGCGATCGCCTGTGCCTGCATCTTCAAACTGCTGCTTGCTTACTGCTATGGCAATTATACGGCTGCCCTAGACCACATTACCCAAGTCAAACAGTATTTGATGGGAGTATCTGGATCGGCTTTTGTTCCAATTTTTCATTTTTATGCAGCCCTAACGCATCTGGCACTTTTTCCCGCACAGCCAGCAATTGAGCAAACTGAAAATATTGCCTTAGTAGAAACCCATCAAAGCACGCTGCAACAGTGGGCGCAAAATGCTCCGATGAATTATCTGCATAAATGGTATTTAGTGGAAGCAGAACGACAAGGAGTTTTAGGCAATAAAGCCGAGGCGATTGAAATGTACGATCGCGCCATTTCTGGAGCCCAAGAAAACAAATATGTTAATGACGAAGCTCTGGCAAATGAACTAGCCGCCAAATTCTACTGGGAATGGGGTAAAATAAAAGTTGCTCAAGCCTACATATTTGAGGCGTATTATTGTTATGTTGAATGGGGAGCCACTGCTAAGGTAACGGATTTAGAAACGCGATATCCCCAATTATTCGCGGTAACTCAACCGGGAAGAAAAAACACTCAAACTACCGTAGCAATGACAACGACTGGTTCGGGGAATCACCTAGATATCACCGCAGTCATGAAGGCTTCTCAGGCAATTTCTGGAGAAATTCTGCTAGATAAGCTACTGTCTAGCTTGATGAAAATTTTGATGGAAAATGCAGGGGCGCAACGAGGCTATCTGATTTTGTTAAGCCAGGGACAACTGTTCATTGAAGCTGAAGGAACCATCAATGACGAACTCGTTACCGTGTTGCAGTCAATCCCCGTTGCAACCTGTCAAGAACTTTCCTCCGCAATTGTCAATTATGTGAGTCGCACTCAAGAAAGCGTGGTACTAGATGATGCTGCGAGATCGGGACAATTTACCAACGACGCCCACATCCGAAAGCATCAGCCAAAATCAATTTTATGTGTACCGTTGATTAACCAATCTCAAATCATTAGTATTGTTTACCTAGAAAATAATCTGACAGCCGGAGCTTTTACCCCAGAAAGAGTGGAACTATTAAAAGTGTTATCTGGACAAGCAGCTATCTCGATTCAAAATTCTAAGCTTTATACAGAAGTTCGCAAAAATGAAAGCAGGCTGGCTCAACTAAACAAAGCTTATGAGCGATTTATTCCCCATCAATTCCTCCAGTTTTTAGAGAAATCAAGCATCATTGATGTGGAACTGGGCGACCAAGTGCAGTTAGAAATGTCGGTATTATTTTCCGACATTCGCGACTTCACCACGCTTTCGGAAACTATGACACCGGAGGATAATTTCAAATTTATCAATTCTTATCTTTCTCGCATGGAACCAGTCATTAATGAAAATCACGGGTTTATCGATAAATATATTGGCGATGCGATTATGGCGCTGTTTAGCGGTGAGGCGGATAATGCGGTGAAAGCGGGAATTGCTATGCTGCACCGTCTCGTTGAATACAATGAATACTGCGCTAACGCTGGCTGTGCGCCGATTCAGATTGGGATTGGGATTAATACGGGTTCTTTGATGCTGGGAACTGTGGGAGGACCAAATCGCATGGACGGGACAGTCATCAGCGATGCGGTGAATTTAGCTTCTCGCGTAGAAAGTTTGACGAAAAATTATGGGGTGGCGCTATTAATTACCCAGCCAACTTATACGCGCCTGAAAAATCCATCCCAGTACGCAATCCGCACTCTCGATACGGTAAAAGTTAAGGGAAAATCCGAAGCTGTGACGATTTATGAAGTGTTTGATGCAGATCCACCAGAAATTAAACAGGCCAAGTTAGCTACGCTGGAATTGTTTGCAGAAGCTAGGGCACTTTATTCGGGAGGGAAGTTATTTGAAGCGGCGCGGCTTTTTGAAGAGTGTTGGCGTCAGAATCCGGGCGATCGCGTTGCTAAAATGTACTGGGAACGCTGTGAGTCTGCATTGTTGACTCGCACAAAAATCAAAGACAGGCTACACAATTTACATTAAGCAATTGCTATACCTGAAAATCACAGCAAAAGTGCGATCGACTGTTGGTGCACCATACAAATTAGGCGATCGCGATCGGGGCTAGCACAAAGTATTTGCAGGCTGTCACCCCAAAAACTCAACATTTGTTACAAAAAAAAATTACCTTTATAACGTGCTATTCTATAAATCAAGCTGGTGCGTTTTGACTTCGCGTTAATTTTTAGCAAAAAAATCAATATGCTCTCGATTCCAGGCGTTACCGTTGTGAAACTTCTCTATGAAAGCGCCAACTCTCTAGTTTACCGGGCGATTCGGGAAGCGGATCGCCAGCCGATGATCCTCAAACTGCTCAAAGAAAGCTACCCCACACCTCAAGAATTGCTGCGCTACCGCACCGAATACCGCATCACCCGAGAGCTGAAAGAGGTGGGAGTCGTGCGAGTCTATGACTTGCAAAAATACCAAAACAGTCTCGTGATGTTTGTAGAGGACTTTGGCGGCGAATCCTTGAAAATATGGATGCAGCAGCGCTCGTTTACTCTGGAGGAATTTTTGCTCTTGGCGATCGCCACTACTGAAACTTTAGGGCAAATTCACCGCGCCAACATCATCCACAAAGATATTAACCCTTCTAATATTGTTTACAACCCGGAAACGGAACAATTAAAAATTATTGATTTTGGTATTTCCACGCAGCTAACGCGCGAAAATCCGGTACTGAAAACGCCTGGAGTTCTGGAAGGTACGCTGGCCTATATTTCGCCTGAACAAACGGGTAGGATGAATCGCGCTCTCGACTATCGCACTGATTTTTATTCGCTCGGCGTCACTTTTTACGAACTGCTGACGGCAAAACTGCCATTCGAGACATCGGACGCTTTAGAGTTACTTCACTGCCATATTGCAAAGGTGCCAGTGCCCCCCTGCGAAGTCAATTCAGAAATCCCTAAAGCCGTCTCAGATATTGTGATGAAACTCTTAGCAAAAACGGCGGAGGAGCGATACCAAAGCGGCAGGGGAATTCAAGCGGACTTAGAAGCTTGCTTGAAGCAATTGCAACACATCGGCAGCATCGAGCCTTTCCCATTAGCCAATCAGGATATTTCCGATAAATTTCAACTGCCGCAGAAACTTTACGGCAGAGAGCGAGAAATTGAAACTTTACTCAGAGCCTTCGAGCGTGCGAGTGCGGATAAAAGCGAATTAATGCTGGTGGCAGGTTATTCGGGAATCGGGAAGTCAGCATTAGTGCAAGAACTCTACAAACCCATCACCCAAAAGCGCGGCTATTTTATTTCGGGTAAATTTGACCAGTACCAGCGCAACATTCCCTACAGCGCCATCATTACGGCTTTTCGAGAATTAGTGAAGCAACTTTTAAGCGAACCTGAAGCGCAACTGAACCAGTGGCGGAAGAAACTTCAATCTGCTTTGGGAAGTAATGGTCAAGTGATTTTCGAGGTAATTCCTGAAGTAGAGTTGATAATTGGCAAACAGCCTGCCGTGCCTGAACTCGGTTCCAATGAGTCCCAGAATCGCTTTTATTTAGTATTTCAGAACTTCATCAAAGTCTTTACTAAACCAGAACATCCTTTAGCAATATTTATTGATGATTTACAGTGGGCAGATGGCGCCTCTCTGAAACTAATTAAATTACTGATGAGTTTTTCATCACCCGGCCTGTTTTTAATTGGTGCGTATCGGGATAACGAGGTAAACTCCGGGCATTTGTCAATGTTAACACTAGATGAGATTGCCAAAACCGGAGCAATTATTAATCGCATTTTCCTCTCGCCTTTGGCATTATCTACAGTCACTCAAATTATTTCAGAAACTCTCAAATCTTCTCAAGAAAAAGCCAACTCTATTGCCGAGTTAGTGCATTTAAAAACCGGAGGAAATCCCTTTTTTATGAATGAGTTTTTGAAATCACTTTATACAGAAGGGCTCTTAGAGTTTAACTTTCAGACCTTAGAGTGGCAGTGGGTAGTAGCTCAAATTCAAGCAAGGGATTTTACTGATAACGTAGTCGAACTGATGGCAACCAAAATTCAAAAGCTGCCAAAAAATACGCAACTGAGGTTACAGGTAGCAGCCTGTATCGGCAATCACTTTGACCTATCTACCTTATCTATTACCAGTGAAAAAAGCCTTACAGATACAATTAATGATTTGCAACCTGCGGTTGCTGAAAACTTTGTTGTTCATTTTGGTAGTATGGGCGATTTGGTATTAGCTGTGAATGGGAAATTATCCAATTCCCAGTCCCTAGAGTACAAATTTGTTCACGACAGAATACACCAAGCTGCTTATTCTCTAATTTCCGAAGCCGACAAAGCAAATATTCACCAGCAAATTGGAAAATTATTGCTGCAAAATACTTCTGCCGACAAGCGAGAAGAGAAAATATTTGACATTGTCAATCAACTGAATTTAGGGGTAGGGGCAACCACAGAAGGATTGCCCCTACTGACTTCTCAAGAAGAAAGAGATGAACTAGCTCAGTTAAATCTTATGGCTGCTCAGAAAGCAAAAGCATCCATTGCATATCAATCTGCGTTGAATTATTTGCAAGTAGGGATAGATCTGTTAGCAGCCAATAGCTGGAAACAGCAGTATTCTCTCATCCTCTCACTGTATGAAGAAGCAGCCGAAGTTGCCTATTTGCTTGCCGATTTTGTTTTGATGAATAAATTTGCTCAAACATTACTCTCACAAGCCAAAACAGTGCTAGATCAAGTGAAAGTGTATGAGATAAAAATTCTGGCATCTAATGTTCAGGGCAATTTGCATGAGGCGATCCTGCTTTCGAGGGAAGTGCTGAAAATGTTGGGGGTGGAGTTGCCAAAACAACCTAACTCATTCCATATTGTATGGCAGCTAATGCGAACCCAGATGAGAATAGGTAACAAAGAGATTGCTAGCTTAGTTAAGCTGCCAGTTATGACAGATCCTTACCATATTGCTGCAATGCGTATCTTGGCTAAAATTGCACCTGCCGCTTACTCCGCTAAACCTATGTTGTTTCTCCTGATTGTTTTCCAAATGGTTAACCTATCTTTGAAAGGGGGGAATTCTACTGAATCGGCTTTTGCTTATAGTAATTATGGGATAGTGCTTTGTGGCGTCATTGGAAATATTGAAAAGGGCTTTCAATTTGGTCAACTGGCGCTTGATTTACTGTACAAATTGAATATTATAGAAGCAAAAGCAAAGACGGAGTTTGTAGTTAATAATTTTATAAAGCATTGGAGAGAACCGGTCAAGAAAATTTTAAAATTACAGCTTGAAAATTATCAAGTTGGGATGGAAACGGGAGACTTGGAATTTGCTGCCTATTCAGTTCAAATGCACTGCCACTATGCTTTTCTGAGTGGCGTAGAATTAAGGGAACTGGATTCAAAGATAGCAAATTATACTGATCTCATCCGTCGAATGGGGCAAGAAAGAATCATTGAGGGGCAGAATCTATATCATCAAGCAGTTCTGAACTTGCGCGATCTAGCAGAAAATACTACTTCTCTAAAGGGAAAATTTTATGATGAACAGGTAATGCTGCCGCTCTTAATAAAGCGAAGCGATCGGTATGCTATTTGCAATCACTATTTAAACAAATTGATACTTTGTTACTTATTTGGCGAAGAAAAAAAAGCCGTAATTGCTGCCAAAGCAGCAGAACAATATATCGAGAGTGTTACAGGGTCTCTGGTAATTAGTTATTTCTATTTTTATGATTCTTTAGTACGTCTTGCTATAGCAAAAAATACTGCTTATTTCCAGCAAAAACGCCACCTCCGCAAAGTGCAAGCCAACCAGAGAAAGATGCGGAAATGGGCGCGTCATGCACCAGCAAATAATTTGCATAAGTTTTATCTGGTCGAGGCAGAACTTTATCGGGTTTGTGGCAAAGATCCACGAGCAATGGATTATTATGACAAAGCAATTGCCCTTGCCAAAGACAACGAATACATCCATGAATCTGCCCTCGCCTACGAACTAGCAGCCAAGTTTTATTTATCCAAAGGCCAAGAACTGACAGCCAGAGCCTATATGCAAGAATCACGTTACTGCTATCAACTCTGGGGTGCGGCGGCAAAGGTCAAAGATTTAGAAAAGCGCTATCCCCACCTATTCACGCCCAGTCAATCAATTATTAAAGATACCCAAACTACAACAACTGGCTCAGGCTCAAATTTAGATATTGCCACAGTAATGAAGGCGTCTCAGGCAATTTCTGGCGAAATTCAGCTAGATAAGCTACTGTCTAGCTTGATGAAAATTTTGATGGAAAATGCGGGGGCACAAAAAGGTTATCTGATTTTGTCAAGCTGCGAAAAGCTATTAATTGAAGCTGAAGGGAAAATTGATGACGCTCGCGTTACCCTGTTGCAGTCAATCCCCGTTGAAAGCTGTCAAGAACTTTCCAAAGCGATTGTCAATTATGTGGCCCGCACTCAAGAAAGCGTAGTACTGGATGACGCTGTTCGAGAGGGAAAATTTACCAAGGACTCGTACATCCAAAAAAATCAGCCCAAATCAATTCTCTGCGTGCCGCTAATTAACCAAGCTCAAATCGTCAGTATTGTTTACCTAGAAAACAATCTGACAGCCGGAGCTTTTACCCCAGAAAGAGTGGAACTATTAAAAGTGTTATCGGGACAAGCGGCGATCTCGATTCAAAATTCTAAACTTTATACAGAAGTCCGCGAAAGTGAGAGCAGGCTCACTCAATTTTTAGAAGCAATTCCAGTAGGGCTGACAGTGCTGGATGCTTCGGGCAAACCTTACTATAGTAATCGCGCTGCTATCCAATTATTAGGTAAAGGAGTTATTCCTGAAGTCACCAGCGAGCAAATACCCGAGGTTTATCAAATCTATCAAGCGGGAACAGAGCAGGAATATCCCTCTGTACAATTGCCCACTACGCGGGCGTTGAGTGGCGAAAGTGCCACTGTAGATGATATGGAAATCCACCAAGGCGACAAGATTATTCCGATCGAGGCTTGGGGTACTCCCATCTATGATGAAAAGGACAACATTTCTTATGCAATTGTAGCCTTTCAAGATATCACGGAGCGTAAAAAAGCAGACACTGAGCGAATCAGATTTACCGCTGAACTGTTTCTACTCAACAAAGCTTACGAGCGCTTTGTTCCCAATCAATTCCTCCAGTTTTTAGATAAATCAAGCATTATTGATGTGGAATTGGGCGATCAAGTGCAGTTAGAAATGTCGGTGTTGTTTTCCGACATTCGCGACTTCACCACGCTTTCGGAAACTATGACGCCGAAGGATAATTTCCGATTTATTAATTCCTATCTTTCTCGCATGGAACCCGTTATTAATGAAAATAACGGGTTTATTGATAAATATATTGGCGATGCGATTATGGCGCTGTTTAGCGGCGAGGCGAATAATGCGGTGAAAGCCGGAATTGCTATGCTGCACTGTCTGGTTGAATACAATCAAAATCGCGCTAATTTTGGCTGTGCGCCGATTCAGATTGGGATTGGCATCAATACTGGAACTTTGATGCTGGGAACGGTGGGCGGTCAAAATCGCATGGACGGGACGGTAATCAGCGATGCGGTGAATTTAGCTTCTCGCGTGGAAAGTTTGACGAAAAATTATGGGGTGTCGCTATTAATCACCCAGGAAACTTACTCGCGTTTACAAAATCCCTCCCAGTACGCAATCCGCACCCTCGATACGGTAAAAGTCAAGGGAAAATCTGAAGCGGTGACGGTTTATGAGGTGTTTGATGCCGATCCGCCAGAAATCAAAGCGGGCAAGTTAGCTACGCTGGAATTGTTTGCAGAAGCTAGGGCAAATTACTTGCAAGGGAAGTTAGCTGAGGCGGTCCGGCTGTTTGCCGAGTGTTGGCGTCAGAATCAGGGCGATGCCGTCGCTAAAATTTATTGGGAACGCTGTCAGTCTACTTTAAGAAATCGCACAAAAATCAAAGATCTGCCACCCAATTTAGATTAATGATAATAGTCCAAAGCTCGATCGCTACATTGTTGGAGGGGGATCTCATTTTCATTGTCTCATTCTTCACGTTTACCAATTTTGCCTATTAAGGTGTAGTGCATCGCCTTAAATTTTACCCCCTCTTTACTCCCTAAATATTTTAATTTACTTAACTAACTCGAAGCCAAATTGCCTCACACTATTGACATAACTTTGGTCAGATATCTATTAATAATTCGTAAATACCTAGCTCTGAAGGAACACCAAACTCGACAAAAATAATTATCTCTGAAGATAGAAGAACCCCAAATTAAACACCGCTAATCTATAAAACTATGAGGGAGAAAAAACTACTTAAAAATTGATTAATCTAATGAATTTTTAAGTATAGCTTAAGATTAAAAAAAGGAAATTTATGGTACTAAGCATTATTGTTCACGGTGGAGCAAAAACCATCTCAGAAGAGAAGGTTGCAGCCAACAATGCAGGCTGTACCGCAGCAGCAGAAGCGGGTTGGGCAGTGCTCGCAAGCGGGGGTTCCGCAGCAGAAGCAGTTGAGGCAGCTATCCGGGTTCTGGAAGCTGACCAGACATTTAACGCAGGCTTTGGATCGGTTCTCAACAACCAGGGAGAAGTAGAGCTAGACGCAGCGATCATGGAAGGCGGTTCATTAGCTTGGGGAGCCCTCGCAAATGTTCAAGGGGTGCGCCATCCCATCTCCGTGGCGCGAAAGATTATGGATAAAAAACCCATGTTCTTAGTAGCGGATCACGCAGAAGATTTTGCGGCAGAAATTGGAGCCGAGATGTGTACAAAAGAAGACTTAATCGCGGATGAGCAACAGGAAGAGTGGGAGGAGGAAAAAGAAGTTATTGACCGCCCTAATACCGTTGGTTGTGTAGCTTTGGATAGTAGTGGCACCTTAGTTGCCGGTACCTCAACAGGCGGCACTATGAATAAGCCCGCCGGTCGCGTCGGCGACAGCGCCATTATCGGCTCAGGCTTGTTTGCTGAAAATGAACAGGGCGGTTGCTCGACCACAGGCGATGGTGAGTCGATTATGCCAGTAGTTTTGGCTAAGGTTGCGATCGACATTCTCGCATCCGGCAAGCACCCAGACGATGCAGCGCAGATGGCTATTGAGACTCTGGCATCTAAGGTGGCAGGAGAAGCTGGGTGTATCCTCATAGACCCTCAAGGGCGGGTTGGCTGGGCGCATAACTCAACCGACATGGCTTGTGCTTATAGAACCGAAGAAATGGACAAGGTGGCTGTGTTCACTAAGAAAAAACAACTCGTCCATCATTGAAATTATTGAGGCTGCATTCTCTCTAGTTGGAGAGACTTAAAATTCCGCAACTAATATCTTGTTTCCTAGGTATTAAGTAGCTGGACATCAATAAACATTTTTTCAATTTGTAGGGCGGGCCTTGCCCACCCTACTTTTAATTATGTCGAGCTACTTAGTGGCCGAGAAAACAGTTCAATTCAAACTCGACTTGAAGGTTTCTTATGAACTCCACATACGATTTTCCTTACTTTCAGGGTAATTCTCTTTCCGATTTGTTTGCTTCCGATATCACAGATGCACGTTATGCCTTCATCCTAAATTACCCTGCAACTGCCAGTTGGGCTGCTTACCCCAACAGGGAAAAATACTTTATTCAAGACGGCAGCAGTGAAGCCACCAAAACTTCTTTCGACAAGATTGGCCAGAAGGAACCTTGGAAAAATCTCGCTGTGTTAGGCGAGGCCATCCCAGGGATTGTGATTAATGAGCCGCCAAACTCGCTGATGGACTATTGGCGGGAGCATTTTGGCTTCAGCTACCGCAGTATGGAGATGATAGACTGCTCAACTTATCTTGATGATCTCAGCAGCAGCGATCGCTTTGACAAACTCCTGACTCTATTTCCCTTCGACAATCTCAAACCCGAAAAACACGCCGTCCATCCCGACATCCACTACCACTTGCTCAGCAAAGCAACGCTAGCAGAATTAGGGGTGCAATGTCCGAAATACCAAAGCTACAATCTGCACGAAGTCAATCTCGAAAGCATTCAGTTACCAGAGCAATTCCCCTACTTGATTAAAACATCCCACGGACTTTCTGGAGAAGGCACTTATATTATCAAAAGCGCCAGCGATCTGAACTACTGCTTGCAGGAAGTGAGGAAATATCTCGATATTAAGTTGGTGGATACGATTATTGTCTCGGAATTCGTCAAGAATGAAGTGCAAAACTATTGCGTGCAGTTCTATGTAAGCAAAACGGGAGATATCACGCTTATCGGCACTACCAGTCAACTTGTCACCCCAGAGGGCAGCTATTTAGGGGGACTGATTCACTACCGCGAAACCGACATGAGTAGGTTTTTTGAGATGATTGCCGCTATTGGTAAATATGCTCACCAACAGGGTTATTTCGGAGTTATTGGCTTCGACGTGCTGGAAGACTCTGAGGGACAACTGTATGCCATTGATGCCAATTTCCGAGTTAATGGCTCGACTCCGCTTTGCGTGCAGCGCCATACCTTACTGGGGCTGGGAAAGGAGGTGGCTAAATATTCCAGTAACTGCCGAATGGATGGGACTTTGGAATCCATTCTTGTCACGCTGAAACCAGAACTCGATCGCAAGGACTTGATAATCTTGTCAGCTTTAGAGAAGGTTAAATACGGAAAAATCTACACGGAAATTTACGGGATAGTTGCGGGTGAGGATATGAAGGATATGCAGCATATCGAGCAGAATTTGCACAGTAAGGGATTGCAGCAATAGGGTTAATATTTACAGCTATTGCAGCGGTTATGCGGTTTTCCCGCTCATCTGGCGCGCACCACCAACACCGAACAAGGAGCCTCAGCCACAACCTCCGCACTCACCGAACCCTCCAAAATCCGCTTTAAACCAGTCAAACCCCGACAGCCGATCGCAATTAAATCCGCCTTATAAATATGAGCCAAACGCAAAATTTCCGGCGCTGGCTCCCCCGAAACAATCTCCAATTCGCTCTGGCAACGCAACTTTTCCTGATAAGATTGCAGCAACTTCTCCACCTCTCGGTAAGCAATCTCATCTCCCTGAGCGTGAGGTCGATCGACAACCGCGTCAAAATCCGACGTACCAGAACTCACAACATGAACTAGAATCACCTTTGCCGTCGGTTCTAGCTGAAATTGTCCTACAACTTGCAGTACCTGAGTCGCTAACTCTGAATTGTCGATCGCTACCAAAACAGTATTCAATACCATGCACCTTTAAATCTCAGATATTTAGACTTTAAATTTTTCGTTGATTGTCGCCTACTTTCGACAATTTCGCGCTCCCCACCAACATCATTATTACCTACCCCGAAACCCGGCTTCTTAACATAATTGCGTCATTTAAGCAAGATACTGGAAGAAACCGGGTTTCTTAAGCCCGCAGTGCGTAAGTAGGTAGGTGCAAATAAACTGGGCCACTTGTCACAGAATGTAAAGCTACCATAATCGCAAGAGAATTGCTTCCTTTCACTGCATTTCACTCGCTTTTTACTACCTATGTATTTTGCCGATCGCCAATCTCCTATCTACCATCTAAAACTCACCCTCTCCCTCCTTTTCAGTCCGCAGCCGCACCGAATCAGCGTGAGAAGGAAGCCCCTCTGCTTGGGCCAAAACATTAATCGCTTTACCCACCTTCTTAAGTGCAGCAGGCGAATATTGAATCAAACTCGAATGCTTCATAAAAGTTTCGACACCCAGCGGCGACGCATAGCGCGGAGCACCAGAAGTCGGCAAAGTGTGATTCGGGCCAGCCAAATAATCACCTACAGCTTCCGGCGTCGAGCAGCCCAAGAAAATCGCCCCAGCGTGGCGAATTTGGTCGAGCAAAGCCCAGGGATCTGCCACTTGCAATTCCAAGTGTTCGGGCGCAAACTCGTTAGATAGTTCCGCCGCTGCTTTGAGCGAGTCAACTACCACGACTAAACCATAGTTGGCGATCGCCTTTTCTGTTAAAGTTCGGCGCGGATGATTTGCCAACTGTCTGTCTACCTCAGCCACCACCTTCCTAGCCAGCACCGAATCCGCCGTCAGCAAAATTGCCGACGCCATCGAATCGTGCTCAGCTTGAGCCAACATATCCGCAGCCACGTGCACAGGATTCGCCGAACCATCAGCAATAATCAGCACTTCCGACGGGCCAGCCAGAGAATCGATCCCCACAGTCCCGTAAACCAGTTTTTTAGCCAGGGTGACGTAAATATTCCCCGGCCCAGTAATTAAATCCACCTTCGGAATAGTTTCCGTACCGTAGGCTAAAGCCGCGATCGCCTGCGCCCCGCCTACTCGATAAATCTCATCAACTCCCGCTTCCTGAGCCGCTACCAGCACCGCAGGATTCATTTTCTTCTCCTGTCCGGGGGGAGTACACATCACCAGTCTCGGCACCTTGGCGACCTTCGCAGGAACCGCATTCATGATCACCGAGCTTGGATAGGAAGCCTGACCCCCAGGAATGTAGATTCCCGCTCGATCGACCGGCGTGTAGCGCTTGCCCAAAACAATCTCGTCATCACCAAACTGCACCCAAGACTTGGGTACGCGCTGTCGGTGAAACGCCTCTACCTGTTTGCAAGCCAGCCGGATGGCATTTAATAATTCTTTCGACACCTGCTGGTAAGCAGCGTCCAATTCGGCGCCTGTCACCCGTAAATCTTCCACATTTAGGGTCATGCGGTCAAATTCAGCAGTGTAGTGCAGCACAGCCTGATCGCCTCTGCGCCTTACAGCTTGCAGCACCTCCCGCACGGTGGCTTCTTTGTGAACGACAAGTTCGTCATGGGTGCGATCGCAGATCCGTCGCAGTTCAGCTTGTGCCTCAACCCACTGAGTAATGATTCGCAGCATGGAGATTAGGAATGCCGTCTATAACTTCACTAACATTTGCTTGACAATTGGGGATTTTTGTGGGGGTTCTCCTAGAGAAGTAGGCCACCACCAGTCCACAAGCTTAAACCGCGATAGTCGCGGCATTTTCAAAGGCTTCAGTGCAGCGTTTAAATCTCTGTCGAGGATTTTGCAACACTGAGGACAAGTCACAACCTTCTCTCTTGAATTGCCCGCCAGAGAACCGATTGCGGAGGGAGAGGGTGGGAACGCAGAGGGGGAGTGTGTCCGACCCCGATATGATCCGAGAGGGAGAGTGTTCGAGCGGGAGAATTTTGATTCTGCCTTCTACCTTCTACCTTCAGATCCGGCTGTCTTCTACCTTCTACCTTCTACCTTCAGCTTTTTACCTTCTACCTTCGGTAAGTGCTTCTTGCCGAAGCCCAAATAACCCGTATTCTTTGTTATAGCTTAACTTGGATTTTTCAGAGAATTGGATTTTAAGCAAAATAGGTGCTATATTAGTTTTTCCAACACCTGATAATTTTTTTATAAAAAAACGCCAAATTATTGTATACTTGAAAATTGCGCGCAAGAAACCGTGACTTTAACTCGTGACGGTGGAAACACCGCAAAACGCCTCCGTAACACCCGTGTCATACCTGTGGGTATTGTCAGGGGTAAAAAACAGGCAGTTAAATGAGTCAATAAAAAATTATTGCGCGGGCGTCGCCAAAAAGTAGCCACAGACTCAGCTCAATCTGAGCGAATCGAGAGTGGCTGTCTCACTCCGCTCTTAAAAATCAAGCTTTTTGCGGATCGATCCCGAAAAGGTTGTCCTTCAAAATCCCCGTGTCTTGAGACTGTCTTGAGACTAGGGTGTATCAATGAATACCTACTTCCAGCAACTGAACTATGGCAAATATTAAGTCCGCCGTCAAACGAGTCAAAATCGCCGAACGTAACCGCTTGTACAACAAATCTTACAAGTCAGCGGTCAAAACTTTGATGAAGAAATATTTCGCTGCCGTAGACAAGTACGCCGCAGCTCCGAGCCCGGAATTAATGCAAGAAGTTCAGCAGCGCATGTCTGAGGCCTACAGCAAAATTGACAAAGCTGTCAAAAAAGGTGTACTCCACCGCAACAACGGCGCTCGCAAAAAGTCCCGCTTGGCAAGAACCCTCAAGCCGCACGAAGTATCGGTAGCATCTTAAGGAAGCAGAAAGTTCGGCAACGAAGCAGTGTACAAGATTGAAGGGATGGATGTTGAGGGAAGAAGTCAATCGATTTTCGATTTTCGATTTTCGATTTTCGATTGAAGCATTGACCCCACGGATAAATTCGGGGGGCAAGTTTCATCGGATACAGGTTTTTTATTTCTGGACGGATGAATCACGTGGCGGGTATCCTGGATGCTTGATTGTCAAGCGTGAAGAAGTCCAGCGTGAAGCAGGAAGAAGGAAGAAAGAAAACGGAAGATTTTTCCCATACACTCTCTCCCACTCCCACTCCCAGACTCTCTCACTCCCCCCTCGCACTATCCCACCAGGACTCTCCCGTATCACCTCTAATCTGCTTCCCCCATGCAGCTCATCGACACTCACGTTCATATCAACTTTGAGACCTACAAATCTGAGTTAGAAGCCATTCGAGAACGCTGGCGCGAAGCTGGTGTAGTTCGGCTGGTTCATTCTTGTGTAGAGCCAGAAGAGTTTGCCGGCATTCAAGCCATCGCCAACCAGTTTCCAGAAGTGTCCTTTGCGGTTGGACTCCACCCCCTAGATGCCGACAAGTGGAAAGACGAGACTGCGAGCCAGATTAGGGAATTAGCAAGTTCGGACTCTAGGGTCGTGGCGATCGGCGAAACCGGACTGGACTTTTATAAAGCTGACGATCGAGAACACCAGTTTAAAGTGTTTGAGGCACAGCTTTCAATCGCCCAGGAACTTGACAAACCAGTCATTATCCACTGTCGCGACGCCGCCGCCCCAATGGCCGAAATGCTGAGGAACTTTTGGCAAACACGCGGGCCAGTGCGCGGAGTTATGCACTGCTGGGGAGGCACACCCGAAGAAACCCAGTGGTTTTTAGACCTAGGTTTCTACATTAGTTTTAGCGGAACAGTCACCTTTAAAAAAGCCTTGCAAATACAAGAATCAGCTTGTATGGTAAATAGCGATCGCATCCTAGTCGAGACAGATTGCCCTTTTCTCGCCCCCGTACCCCAGCGGGGAAAACGCAACGAACCAGCCTATGTCTACTACGTAGCCGAGCAAGTTGCTAAATTGAGAGGAGTTTCTCTCTTAACTTTGTCCCAGCAGACAACCAAAAATGCCTGTCAGCTATTCGGCTTTTCAGTTTAGTTATAGCAGAACAGAGAAACGAGGAAAACAGGTTGATTTAGGAACCCGCGATCAGGAAAATCCCATTTCTATCCTGCCAGAAAAACCGGATTCATCCTTTATTGGAGATTCTTTTGGCGTTGCCTGTTGCGATCGGATTTGCGTCCTATAATAAAAAGAACCAACCGATCGGGCGTTAGCTTAGTATCCGCGACTGCGATGTCGCCCAGTTCCGGCCAACACAACGCGAGTACGCTAACCTTCGGAATCGGTCAAAACTTCACGCAATACCTCAAACTTACACATCAGAAGAAACTTGGAACCTCAGCAATTTGGCAATAGCTGTCAAGTCAATTTTAGGAGTCAAAAGTGTAGGGAATTCACCCTGGGATACCACGAGATCGGAGCTAAAAGCATCTCGATCGAAACTCAAATCCGCACAAAAATACTGCGAGCCACAAGCAAAAATAACCATTGCAGCAGTTGGCAGGCGATCGAAAACATCATATAAATTCTCTCACACAATCAATCAAAAAAACGCAACAAGGTAAAAAAGCCCAGCCTTGGCGCCATGTAAAAAGCTAGAGCCACTGCGGAAAAAGGACCCCCATGACCACTAAAGATTACACAGAATTCGCCTTCACCTTGCCCGACCTGATCGAAATCCAGCGGGCAAGTTTTCGCTGGTTTCTAGAAGCCGGGCTGATCGAAGAACTCGACAGCTTCTCCCCGATTACAGACTACACGGGGAAGCTGGAACTCCACTTCATGGGCAAAGACTTCAAACTCAAGCGCCCGAAATACGACGTGGACGAAGCCAAGCGCAGGGACAGCACCTACTCGGTGCAGATGTACGTACCCACCCGCCTGATTAACAAAGAAACAGGGGAAATCAAAGAACAAGAAGTCTTCATCGGCGACTTACCCTTGATGACCGAGCGCGGCACATTCATCATCAACGGCGCAGAACGGGTAATTGTCAACCAAATCGTGCGTTCCCCAGGCGTCTACTACAAATCCGAAACCGACAAAAACGGTCGCCGTTCCTATAACGCCAGCCTGATCCCCAACCGCGGCGCTTGGCTGAAATTTGAAACAGACAAAAACGATTTAGTCTGGGTCAGAATCGACAAAACCCGCAAACTCTCAGCCCAGGTGCTGCTCAAAGCATTAGGACTCACAGACGGCGAAATCTACGACTCCCTGCGCCACCCGGAATACTTCCAAAAAACGATCGAGAAAGAAGGACAATTCGGCGAAGAAGAAGCTTTGATGGAGCTCTACCGCAAACTCCGTCCAGGCGAACCCCCCACCGTGGCGGGCGGCGAACAGCTCCTCAACTCGCGCTTTTTCGACCCCAAACGCTACGATTTGGGCAGAGTCGGCCGGTACAAACTCAACAAAAAATTGCGCTTGACAGTCCCCGATACAACGCGGGTGCTGACATCCCAAGATATTTTGACAGCGATCGACTACTTAATTAACCTCGAATTCGACATCGGCTCCACCGACGACATCGACCACTTAGGCAACCGTCGCGTCCGCAGTGTCGGAGAACTGCTGCAAAACCAAGTGCGCGTCGGCCTCAACCGCTTAGAACGGATCATCCGCGAAAGAATGACCGTCTCGGATGCCGACTCCCTCAGCCCCGCGTCTCTGGTCAACCCCAAACCGCTGGTAGCAGCAATCAAGGAATTCTTCGGTTCCTCCCAGCTATCGCAGTTCATGGATCAAACCAACCCTCTGGCAGAACTGACTCACAAACGTCGGCTTTCGGCCTTGGGCCCTGGAGGTCTGACTCGCGAACGCGCCGGATTTGCAGTACGGGACATTCACCCGTCCCACTACGGCCGGATTTGCCCGATCGAAACACCAGAAGGCCCCAACGCAGGTCTGATTGGTTCATTGGCAACTCACGCCCGCGTCAACCCCTACGGCTTCATCGAAACTCCTTTTTATCCAGTAGAAAAAGGACGGGTGCTGCGCGACAAAGCCCCTGTTTACATGACAGCCGACGAAGAAGACGATTTGCGCGTGGCCCCCGGAGACATCAGCCTCGACGAAAACAACAACCTCTTGGGCGAAACTGTAGCCGTCCGCTACCGCCAAGAATTCACTACCACCACTCCGATGCAGGTGGACTACATGGCGATTTCGCCGGTGCAAATTGTCTCCGTCGCGACATCGCTGATTCCGTTCCTGGAACACGACGACGCCAACCGAGCTCTGATGGGATCGAATATGCAGCGGCAAGCTGTGCCGCTACTGAAACCAGAACGGCCCCTCGTCGGTACGGGCTTGGAAGCTCAGGCGGCGCGAGATTCGGGGATGGTTGTGGTTTCCCGGATCGACGGCGAGGTGATTTACATCGACGCTACCCGGATTATTGTCAAACCCCTGGCTGTAGATGCCGAATCGAATTCCAGCGAAGAACATTTCCTGATTAAGGAATACGACGATCTCAAAGTCAAACAGCCCTCGGTTTGGAAGCAAAAATATGCTGGCTGCATCGAACACGAACTGCAAAAATATCAGCGTTCTAACCAGGATACTTGTTTAAACCAGCGTCCGCTGATTTATGAGGGCGATCGCGTCGTAGCAGGTCAAGTGCTCGCCGACGGTTCCTCCACCGAAGGGGCAGAACTCGCTCTGGGCCACAACATCCTCGTAGCTTATATGCCTTGGGAAGGATACAACTACGAAGACGCCATGCTAATTAGCGAGCGTTTGGTGTACGAAGATGTCTACACTTCGATCCACATTGAAAAATACGAAATCGAAGCCCGCCAAACCAAACTCGGCCCCGAAGAAATCACCCGTGAAATTCCTAACGTCGGCGAAGACGCGCTGCGCCAGCTAGACGAACAGGGGATTATCCGCAAAGGTGCTTGGGTAGAAGCCAGCGACATCCTAGTCGGCAAAGTCACCCCCAAAGGCGAATCCGACCAACCGCCGGAAGAAAAACTGCTGAGGGCAATCTTCGGCGAAAAAGCCCGCGACGTGCGCGACAATTCCCTCCGCGTCCCTAACGGCGAAAAAGGCCGCGTGGTAGACGTGCGGGTGTTTACCCGCGAACAGGGCGACGAACTGCCCCCCGGCGCCAACATGGTCGTCCGCGTCTACGTAGCTCAAAAGCGGAAGATTCAAGTCGGCGACAAAATGGCCGGCCGCCACGGGAATAAGGGTATTGTGTCCCGGATTTTGCCGATGGAGGATATGCCCTACTTACCCGACGGGACTCCGGTTGACATAGTGCTCAATCCCTTGGGCGTACCGTCGCGGATGAACGTGGGTCAGATTTTTGAGTGCTTGCTGGGATGGGCCGGCGAAAATCTCTCGATGCGGTTCAAGATGGTGCCTTTTGATGAAATGCACGGCGCTGAAAAGTCGCGGGAAACCGTACACGGTAAGCTACAGGAGGCACGGGAAAAAACCGGTAAGCCTTGGGTGTTTAATGAAAAGCACCCCGGCAAGACTATTGTCTACGATGGCAGAACTGGGGAACCGTTCGATCGCCCAATCACAGTGGGCATCGCCTATATGCTGAAGCTGGTGCACTTGGTAGACGATAAGATCCACGCCCGTAGCACAGGCCCTTACTCGCTAGTAACGCAGCAGCCTTTGGGTGGCAAAGCGCAGCAAGGGGGTCAGCGGTTCGGAGAAATGGAAGTCTGGGCTCTGGAAGCGTTCGGCGCAGCTTATACTTTGCAAGAGTTGCTGACTGTCAAGTCGGACGATATGCAGGGGCGGAATGAAGCGCTGAATGCGATCGTCAAAGGCAAAGCTATTCCGCGCCCCGGTACGCCGGAATCTTTCAAGGTACTGATGCGGGAGTTGCAGTCTTTGTGCTTGGATATTGCCGTGCACAAGGTGAATACGTCCGACGAGGGCAGCGAGCACGTTGAGGTGGATTTGATGGCGGATGCTGGAGGCAAGCGATCGCCCTCCCGGCCTACTTACGAGTCGCTTTCTCGTGACGAACTTGACGAAGATTAGGCATTAAAGATTAAAGATTAAAGATTAAAGATTTTTTGACAGCATTCAATTCTTTAATCTTTAATCGGCAATCTCCAATAAAAATGCCTCAGCAGTGTTCGTACCACTGCTGAGGCGAATCAACGCTCTAAACAGGAGAGACGCTGAACATGAATATTGTAACAGTTGTCCCAGGAATTCAAGGAGAAGTTGACCGCTCGACCGGCTGTATTAATTGGCAAGGGAGCAAGTTTGGCAACGGTTACGCGCGCAAGTGGATCGATGGCAAAACAGTATTAGTCCACCGTTTAGTCCTCGAATCAAAAATAGCAGGATTCCTCGGTTCCGGTTATTTTGGTTGCCATACCTGCGACAATCGAAGCTGCATCAACCCGGCACATCTGGTAGTAGGTACTGCTGCTGAGAATACTGGGCAGATGATTGGGCGCGATCGCAAAACTCCCAGACGCAAAAGTATTCCCGGTATTGGCATATTGTCGATCGCACAACTACGGGAAATTCAGACTAAATATTTATCTGGAACAGTCAAAAACCACCTAGCAAAAGAGTATGGGGTACAACATGAAACTATTACTAAGATACTTCAGACAAATATTCCCGATAACTTCACTACAGTTTCGCCAGGTTTTTTAGGAGAAATTCAAGACAACGGCTGCATCATTTTTCAAGGCTCAAAGGACGGTCAAGGCTATGGCAGGTACTTTAAAAATGGGAAATCGAAATCAGTCACTCGTGCTGTTTTAGCAGAGAAATTAGGATGTGAAATTCCCACTTCAATAGATGCTTGTCATAGCTGCGATCGTCCCAGTTGCATCAATCCAGAACACCTGTGGGGTGGTACCCGTTCCCAAAATTCATTAGATGCTTCTAAGAAAGGACGCACTCAAGGCAAAAGTCATCCCCTTTCCAATGCCAAATTAGATTGGGAAAAGGTGCGAGAAATTCGACAAAAGCTAGCAGCAGGAGAGAGGATGAAGGATGTAGCACAGGAATACAGTGTCGGCCGCAAAACCATACACGATATTAAATATCACGTCACTTGGAAGGAAGCAGGTCAACAGGTTCCACTTCCTCGCATGGGTGGACATCTTGATCGCAAATTTACTTTTGCTCAAGCTCTTGAAATCAGAGAACGAATTCAAGCCGGAGAATCCATTGCTAAAATTGCTCAGGAATTTGGGGTATCCAGAAATGTCATTTCTGATATCAAAAGGAATGTCACATATAGAGGAGAATAAAATTGATTTAAGCCGCAAAAAAATCCAACAAAAAAGATAAATTACCACAAATTATCGACTGTAAATCATCAATTGGAGTCAAGAATGGCTAAAATAGAACAACGCTTTGATTACGTCAAGATCGGGTTAGCTTCACCAGAAAGAATTCGACAGTGGGGAGAGAGAACTTTACCCAACGGTCAGATAACCGGCGAGGTGACAAAACCCGAAACAATAAATTATAGGACATTAAAACCTGAAATGGATGGCTTGTTTTGCGAGCGCATTTTTGGGCCTGCAAAAGATTGGGAATGTCATTGTGGGAAGTACAAACGAGTTCGCCATAGAGGCATTGTTTGCGAAAGATGCGGTGTAGAAGTCACTGAATCTCGCGTCCGCCGTCACCGGATGGGATTTATCAAATTAGCGGCTCCAGTAGCTCACGTTTGGTATCTCAAAGGCATTCCGAGTTACATGGCTATTCTGCTAGATATGCCGCTCCGAGATGTCGAACAAATCGTTTATTTCAATGCCTACGTTGTCCTCAATGCAGGTAATGCAGAAAAGCTGCAATACAAGCAATTGCTCACAGAAGATGCTTGGCTGGAAATAGAAGACGAACTTTACAGCGAAGATTCCACACTCACAGGTGTAGAAGTAGGGATTGGTGCTGAAGCTTTGCAAGTTTTGCTGCAAAATATTCCGCTAGAAAGTGAAGCGGAAAAGCTGCGGGAAGATATTGCTAATGCTAAAGGTCAAAAACGGGCGAAGTTAATTAAACGCTTGCGAGTGATTGACAACTTCATCGCTACGGGTTCTCAACCCGATTGGATGGTGCTCAATGTGATTCCGGTGATTCCCCCCGACTTGCGGCCGATGGTGCAGCTAGACGGCGGGCGTTTTGCAACGAGTGACCTCAACGACCTTTACCGGAGAGTAATCAACCGGAATAATCGGTTAGCGAGACTGCAAGAAATTCTGGCACCGGAGATTATCATCCGCAACGAAAAGCGGATGCTACAAGAAGCTGTGGATGCGCTGATTGACAACGGTCGCCGGGGCCGGACAGTGGTGGGGGCAAACAACCGCCCGCTGAAGTCGCTGTCGGACATCATTGAAGGGAAACAAGGTCGCTTCCGGCAAAACTTGCTGGGGAAACGGGTTGATTACTCCGGGCGTTCGGTGATTGTGGTGGGGCCGAAACTGAAGATTCATCAGTGCGGTTTGCCGAGGGAAATGGCGATCGAACTTTTCCAGCCTTTCGTCATCCACCGCCTGATCCGCCAAGGATTGGTCAACAACATCAAAGCTGCCAAAAAACTGATCCAGCGCAACGATCCCAGCGTTTGGGACGTGCTTCAGGAGGTGATTGAAGGACACCCGGTAATGCTGAACCGGGCGCCGACGCTTCACCGTTTGGGGATTCAAGCCTTTGAGCCGATTTTGGTGGACGGGAGGGCAATTCAGCTTCACCCGCTAGTCTGTCCGGCTTTTAACGCTGACTTTGACGGCGACCAAATGGCCGTGCACGTGCCTTTGTCTCTGGAATCTCAGGCGGAAGCGCGCCTGCTGATGCTGGCTTCTAACAACATTATGTCGCCGGCAACCGGAAGACCGATCGTTACTCCTTCTCAAGATATGGTGCTCGGTTGCTATTACTTGACAGCCGAGAATCCTGACGCTCAAAAAGGAGCCGGTCACTATTTCTCCAACCTTACCGACGCGGTTGTAGCTTACGAACAAGGAATCGTTGACTTGCACTCTTATGTGTGGGTGAGGTTTCAAGGCGCCATAGAAAACACAGAACCCGAGGGAGAACCGCTGAAGGTGGAACGCTCTACCGACGGTATAGTGACAAAAGAATACAAGTTCCGCCGGGTTCGGGAAGACGGAGAGGGCAAGGTACTCAATCAGTTCATTCGCACTACTCCGGGCCGGATTATCTATCACCAAACGATCGAATCGGTAATTAACAATTAGAAATGGGTAATGGGTAAGAGGTAATGGGTAAGAGGTAATGGGTAAGAGGTAATGGGTAATAAGTGACCAAAGATCGCTAACAAATAATAGTGATTGAATCCGGAAAAATTACCCATTACTACTCAGCAATACTTCGGCTCTGCGGTTCCTGAGCGAAGTCGAAGGACAGTAAAAGTTACCAATTACCAATTAAGTAGGTAGGTGAAAATAAACTTTCTTATGGGAAGAGCAGGTGAGTGCATTCATCTTCTAGCTTAGCTCTCTTCCTTATACGCTAAACCCACTCCTACAAAATGCTTGGTGTTTTTCCCCACCGCTCTACTTCTCAATTACCAATTACCAGTTACCAATTACCAATACTTCGGCTACATGGTTCCTGAACCCTTCGGCTTCGCTCAGAAACAGAAGTCTAACGGCAGTTAAAGTTACCAATTACCAATTACCACTACTCAGAAAAATGACAGAAAATAAGGAAATTGTTTTTCGCAATCGAGTTGTTGACAAAGGTCAGCTCAAAAAATTAATCTCTTGGTCTTTCATGCACTACGGAACGGCCCGTACAGCGCAAATGGCCGATAAACTCAAAGACTTAGGTTTCCGCTTTGCGACACGAGCGGGAGTTTCGATTAGCGTAGACGACCTGCAAGTGCCCCCGTCAAAACGATCGCTCCTAGATGCAGCCGAAGAAGAAATCCGCATCACCGAACAAAAATACACCAGAGGCGAAATCACCGAAGTCGAACGCTTCCAAAAAGTAATCGATACCTGGAACAGCACATCAGAAGACCTCAAAGACGAAGTAGTCAAAAACTTCCGAGCCACAGACCCCCTAAACTCGGTCTACATGATGGCATTCTCCGGGGCGCGGGGAAACATTTCTCAAGTGCGGCAGCTAGTCGGAATGCGCGGATTGATGGCTGACCCCCAAGGCGAAATCATCGACTTGCCAATTAAAACCAACTTCCGCGAAGGACTCACTGTCACCGAATACATCATCTCTTCCTACGGCGCGCGCAAAGGCTTGGTAGATACAGCGTTGCGGACGGCAGACTCTGGCTATCTGACTCGCCGTTTGGTGGACGTATCCCAAGACGTAATTGTGCGGGAAGTGGACTGCGGCACTCAGCGGGGAATTCGAGTCCGGCCCATGACAGACGGAGCAACAGTGCTCATACCCCTCAAGGACAGGCTGCTAGGGCGGGTGTTGGCCAGAGATGCGGTACACCCCAAAACAGGGGAAATCGTGTCTTACGGCAGCGAAAAAGCCGTCCGAAATCAGCCAATTACCGATGAGTTGGCGACGGAAATTGGTAAAGCTGGGGTGGCAGAGGTGTATTTACGATCGCCCCTGACTTGCGAATCGACCCGATCCGTTTGCCAGCACTGCTACGGCTGGAGTCTTGCCCACTTGAAAATGGTGGACATGGGAGAAGCGATCGGGATTATTGCAGCTCAGTCGATCGGGGAACCGGGAACCCAGCTCACCATGCGTACCTTCCACACCGGGGGCGTATTCACCGGAGAAGTCGCCAAACAAGAACGCGCCCCCTTCCCTGGCGTAGTGAAATTCAAGAACCTGCGTACTCGCTCCTTCCGCACAAGACACGGCGAAGAAGCACTGGTGGCAGAAAACAACGGCAAACTCGTATTTGAGGGCGACGGATTTGAAGAAGGAAAATCCGGTGCCAAAAATCAAAAACTGAAAATCGAATTGGCGATCGTCCAGGGTTCGACTCTGATGGTCAAAGACGGACAGCGCGCCATTCCCGGTCAAGTTTTGGCAGAAGTGCCGATCGTCGGTCGCGCCGCCCGCAAAACTACGGAAAAAGTGACTACAGACGTGGCTTCCGACTTAGCCGGAGAAGCCAAATTTGCCGACTTAGTACCAGAAGAAAAAACCGACCGCCAAGGGAACACCACCCGCACAGCCAGCAAAGGCGGGCTGATTTGGATTCTCTCAGGAGAAGTCTACAACTTGCCCCCTGGTGCCGAACCGGCAGTGAAAAATGGCGATCGCATTCCAGCAGAAAGCGTGATTGCCGAAACTAAACTCGTCTCCGAACACGGTGGCGTAGTCCGCATCGCTGACCCCAGAGAAATCGAAATTATCACCGCCCAAGTCCTGCTCGACCAAGCAGTCGTGCGGGCTGAAAGTGCAGGCGGCCGCGACCACTACACGATCGAAACATCTTCTAAGCAGCGGTTTTCCCTGAAGACTGCTCCTGGGAGCAAAGTCATCAACGGGGAAGTCGTCGCCGAACTGCTCGACGACAGCTACCGCACAGCTACAGGGGGCATTGTCAAGTACGGCGGGGTGGAAGTCCACAAACGCGGCAAAGCTAAACTTGGCTACGAAGTCGTTAAAGGTGGCACTCTGCTCTGGATACCGGAAGAGTGCCACGAGGTGAATAAGGATATTTCTCTGCTGCTGGTCGAAGATGGTCAGTACGTAGAGGCCGGTACAGAAGTCGTTAAGGATATTTTCTGCCAAACCAGCGGGGCAGTGGAAATCACTCAGAAAAATGACATCCTCCGGGAAATTGTGATCAAACCGGGCACACTCCATGTGGTTGACCGCCCGCCGCTAACTTTCGGAGAAGGTCAAATCGTCAACGCGGGTCAAGAAATTTCCCCGGGCTTGATTGCCGAAGAGTTGGGCTATGCCGAGTATATCGAAACTCCCGAAGGCCCGGCTTTGCTGCTGCGGCCTGTGGTGGAGTTTCCGGTGCCGGATAAGCCACCAGTGCCTTCTCAGACGGCGCTGAATGAGTCAATCTCTTTGAAAGCGGTGCAGCGACTTCCTTATAAGGATGGGGAGCGCGTCAAATCTGTCGAGGGATTGGAACTGCTGCGGACTCAGCTTATTTTGGAAATTGGTTCTGGAGCTCCGCAACTGGCGGCGGATATTGAGCTCCTGCCCGATGAAGATGATGCTATGGCTTTTGGAGCCGACGGTTCGGGCCCGGCTTGGGGATCGGCTGAAGACGGTACGGAGTCGCAAGAAGTGGCGATGACAGTAGCCGATGGGGGCGATCGAGTTTCCAAGACTTTCCGCTTGCAGCTAGTCATTTTGGAATCGCTAGTGATTCGGCGGGATGTGTCTGCTGATCCGACTCAGGGCAGCACTCACACGCGACTGTTGGTCGAAGATGGGCAGTCGATCGCGCCCGGGGCCGTAGTCGCCCGCACCGAGATTCTCTGCAAAGAAGCCGGTATCGTTCGGGGCATCCGTGAGGGACATGGCGAACCAGTGCGCCGACTGTTGGTGATGCGAGATGCCGATTCTATTTCGATAAGCGTGGCGGGTACGCCGGATGTGAGTCCGGGTCAACTGCTGGTAGCCGGTACCGAAATAGCTCCGGGGGTTGTTCTCGAAGAGTCCGGCCAAGTTGTGAAAGTTGTACCTGCGTCGGAGACAGAACCGGCGAAACTCTTGCTCAGGGTGGCTCGTCCTTACAGGGTTTCGGCTGGTGCTGTGCTGCACGTAGACGACGGCGACTTGGTGCAGAGGGGTGACAATTTGGTGATTCTGGTGTTTGAGCGGGCAAAGACTGGGGATATCATTCAAGGTTTGCCACGGATTGAGGAACTTCTTGAAGGGCGGAAGCCGAAGGAAGCTTGTATTTTAGCCAAGCGGCCGGGGACGGCTCGTGTGGTTACGGATGACGATGTTGTGGAACTTGCGGTGATTGAGGATGATGGCCGGATTGAGGAGTATCCTTTGTTGCCTGGTCAAAACCCGATCGTTTCCGACGGACAGCGCGTCGGCGTCGCCGAAGCTTTGACCGACGGGCCTGCTAACCCTCACGAAATTCTGGAGGTGTTCTTCCACGTACTCAAGGAGCGACAGTCTACTTTTGAGGCTGCCTTGGAGAGTTTCCAACAGGTGCAGACGTTTTTGGTGAATGAGGTGCAGTCGGTTTATCAGTCTCAGGGCGTGGATATTTCTGATAAGCACATCGAGGTGATTGTCCGCCAGATGACCAACAAAGTCAGGATGGAAGATGGCGGCGATACTACTATGCTCCCCGGCGAGTTGGTAGAATTGCGGCAGGTTGAGCAGGTGAATGAGGCGATGTCAATTACTGGTGGAGCGCCGGCGGATTATACTCCGGTGTTGCTGGGGATTACTAAGGCTTCGCTGAATACTGATAGCTTTATTTCTGCTGCTTCGTTCCAGGAGACTACGCGGGTGTTGACTGAGGCTGCGATCGAAGGTAAGTCTGACTGGCTGCGGGGGCTGAAGGAAAATGTGATTATCGGCCGCCTGATTCCTGCCGGTACTGGGTTCAATGCCTATGAGGATGCTGGGGTCCAGGATGCGGGTTTTGATGGTGCTGTGTTTGATGACGACATCCACGATTTACAGGAGGATGTGGTACTTGATGACCGTACTGCGCGCCGTGCTTATACGATCGAGAGCGGTTTTGAGATCGGGCGCCCGTCTGATCTTGAGCCTGATGAGGATTTTGAGGAAGTTGAGGTGGATGAGGACGATTTTGTCGCTGAGACTGAGGATGATGCCTTGGGAGCTGATGTTGACGATGATGATGATATCGGTTTTGACTTCGATGAGGACGAAGACTAATCATAGTTTTGAGATTGCATGAATGAGTGAACAGCGTTGCGATCGCTGAGGATAATTTGGTTCCTCGCAGCAACGCACACTTCTATTTCATGACTTGAAAAATCTCAAATTATCCTCACTAATTAACAGTCCGAACTCATAGCCTTGTGCGATGAGACATCCAAAGGAAGAAGGAAGAAGGAAGATTCAGAGTTTAAGCAAACTTTGTAATTCTAGAGTTTTAATTGTTTGTTGGTTTAAACAAACAATTCTTTCTTCCTTCTTCCTTTTTCCTTCTTCCTTCTGCATATATGGTTCACTCAATCAGGCAGCAAAGCCTTGATTTGATTAACAAACTCTTGATGGTCTACCACAGGTTTAGAGATGTAACCGTCGGCACCGCTTTGATCCAGAAATGTTTCTTTATCACCAGCCATCGCGTGAGCAGTCACCAAAATAATCGGCAGCGATGCCGTTTGTGGGTCAGCTTTGAGGAGTTGAGTAATCTTAATCCCGTCAACAGATTTGCCCTGGTACACGCTGCGCGAAAGAGACACATCCATTAAAATCAAATCAGCTTCGCCGTTGGCAGCAATCTGCATCACCTCTTCAACATTTTCCGTGTGCTTCACGGCTAAGCCCCCCCGCTTAGTCAGAATTTTGGAAAAAACCCGAGCATTAACCAAATCGTCCTCTACAATCAGAACGGTTTTCATAAATAAATATGGGAAGTATAGAAACTTTGTGACTTTAGTCCAAAGAGGAACACGACACGGGGACTACATTCCCCGTCAAAAATGCAGAGTTTTTAGCGCCATCAGCCGGGAACCCTGCAAAACCCGTATGTATATCCTTGAGCCACTAGCTGTGAGAGGGTTTACAGATGCCTAGAAGCATCCAGTACCATCATTTAGACTACTATACACAGACAGTTTAGTTGTTTTTTATAACTAGACCTGGCATTGGTGAGAGTCTCAAGATTCTCAGGTACCAGGTTTCTAGTATAATCCAGGAGGCATGGACGACCCTCGAAACCGGGTTTTGCTCGTTTCGGGGGGCTATAAGGAACTATTGCTATGAAAAAACCCGGTTTCTGACTACCCGTGCGTCCTGGACTTATAATATCCTTTCTTTCGGTCAAGCCTCCGGCTTCTACCATTTTAGATTTTAGATTTTAGATTTTAGATTTTAGATTTTAGATTTTAGATGGGAACTGATTGAGTGGATATCAGTTTGGATCACGGGTCTAAAGTTGCATTATTTTTTAAACTGGTATTATAATCGGGAATGTGTGATAATTATTTTCCTTCTTCCTCATTAGAATCAAGCCATGTTTATTCACGTACTCCCGTCGCCACAGCATTCGGAGTAGCGAATCTAGCGGGGATTGGTGGGGATTGTTGGAGATTCCTAATTCTCTGTTTTAACCCCTCAAAACGGCTTAAAATATCGACGCTTCCGTTCATCCATGGGATGTCAGACTAGGAAATATCGCCAGGAGAGCTTTTGACTGATGAATTCATAAATATCGGCATTTTTGACACTCTCAGCGAGTCACGGCCACGCTCTATGGTTCAATAAGCCCAAAACTTGGACTTCACTCATAGTCCAGTCGCCTCTACACGATCAGAACAAGTACCAGTACCAGACGTATTCCAATTCCGCTTACTTTTCTTTTTTAATACTTTCGGAGTCCATCACGCTTGCCAAAACACGGTAAGCTCGATCGTCTACCATTGCTGCTTGATCCACGCTACGGCTGTACTGAGACGAGATCAATCTGGGGTTTCTCCTGAATAAAATATTTCTTCGTGTAGATGGTTATTCCTAATTGCAATTAAATTCTATCATGGATTGACGGGGACTCAAGTCCCTCGTGACGCTTTCCTAGGAAAAGCTAAAGCCTCACTAGGTTCTGAGTTTTGGGCATTCCGTGTTCTCCTGTGAATCAATCTTCTCACGGCAGAAGGTAAATAGACAGGTAGGCACAAATGAAGGCAACATAGAGGTTAGGGTAAGAGTGGAGAGTAAGAGGCAAGTGTTGCCCGTCTTCGGGACTCTGATTCTGCTTTCACAAGTTAAGTTTATTTTTATTCTTCAACTGGGCGGTTGGGTCGAACTTTCGGTTCGCCTGCGGCAAAGGCTTTTCAATCGAGACAGGGAACCTCGGCATTATTGACAGAGGCTGTTTTCACTCAGGAATTAACGGACACAAAGACTCATGGCTAAACAACTCAACCTACTTTCCGGGCAAGTAATTTCTACGCCTCTGCACGCCGAGATGCAGCAATCGTACCTCGAATATGCCATGAGTGTGATCGTCGGGCGAGCTTTGCCTGATGTCCGCGACGGTTTAAAACCTGTTCACCGTCGAATTTTATATGCGATGCACGAACTCGGTCTGACGCCAGACCGACCTTACCGTAAGTGCGCCCGGGTAGTTGGAGATGTTTTGGGAAAATATCACCCCCACGGCGACCAATCGGTTTACGACGCTCTGGTACGCATGGTTCAGGAGTTTTCGAGCCGGTATCCTTTACTGGCGGGTCACGGCAATTTCGGTTCGGTGGACAATGATCCGGCGGCTGCTATGCGCTATACGGAAACGAGGCTGGCACCGATCGCCCACGAAGCTATGCTAACCCAAGTCGGCGATGCAACTGTTGATTTTACTGCTAACTTTGACAGTTCCCAGCAGGAACCGACGGCGCTGCCTGCTCAGTTGCCGTTTCTGTTACTCAATGGCTGTACGGGCATTGCTGTGGGGATGGCAACTAATATTCCGCCGCACAATTTGGGGGAGGTGGTAGACGGTTTAATTGCTTTGATTGAAAACCCGGAACTATCGGATGAGAAGTTGATAGAACTGATTCCGGGCCCTGATTTTCCAACCGGAGGGGAAATCGTCGCTACAGAGGGCATTGTTGACGCCTACACTAAGGGTCGAGGCAGCATTGCGGTCAGGGGTGTGGCAGGGGTGGAAGAGGTGCCAGGTAATCGCAAGGTGCGTACTAAAACGGCGATCGTGGTGACGGAGTTTCCGTTTCAGGTAAATAAGGCGGCTTGGATTGAAAAGGTGGCGGAGTTGGTTAATGCTGGCCGCCTCGACGGTATTTCTGATTTGCGTGACGAGAGCGATCGCGAAGGCATTCGAGTGGTGATTGAACTCAAGCGGGAATTTACCCCTGAAGCGGTTCTCGCTCGTCTTTACCAGCAAACTGACCTGCAAACAAATTTTGGGGCGATTTTGCTGGCAATTGTCAACGGTCAACCGCGACAGTTGACACTCCGACAATTGTTGCAGGAATTTCTGGATTTCCGGGAAGTGACTCTGACCCGCCGCTACAATTACGAGTTGCAAGCTGCAGAACGCCGCTGTCATATTGTCCAAGGCTTAATGTTGGCTTTGACAAATCTCGATACCGCGATCGACATTCTCAGAAATTCTCCTGACGGCTCTACTGCTAAGCAAACTTTCCAAGTTCGCCTCAATTTGAGCGAAAGTCAAGCTGATGCGATTTTGGCGATGCCTATGCGGAGGCTGACTGGTTTGGAAAGGCAAAATTTGCAGTCTGAGTTGGATGAGTTGATGGCTAATATTCAAGAATTGCAGCGGTTGTTGAGCGACAGGCGCGAACTTTTGAAGGCTTTAAAGAAGGAATTTCGATCGCTAAAACGCAAGTACGCTGACCCCCGCCGCACTAAATTCGCCAATGGAACTGCACGCGCAGCAAACGCCGAATCACAGTTTGCTGGTAAGAAAAATTCTGGGGTGAAGCAGTTGTCACCGGCAACGATTCAGCCTAACTTATTGCCCGTTCTTGAGCCAGAGGAAACTATTGTTGAATTTTCGCACAAGCAGTACGTGCGACGCTTGCCGACAGGGGAAAAGCCACGCTCGAAAAGTCGCGAAAAATCGGTTTCAGCTTTAGAAAAAAATGAAGATTTTATTGTGACGGCAAATCTGACGAAAACCGATCGCACTTTGGTCGTCTTAACTCCTAACGGCAAAGCTTACCCGCTGAAAGTGGCCGATATTCCTAGTAGTAGCGCCAAAGACCGGGGAACGCCGATCGTTAGTTTGTTGTCGCCGAGTGCTACTAAAGACAGTGCCGATCGCGCTTTGTCGGAAATCACAGTTGCACACTTTATTTTGCCGGAAAATTCGGAAGCCGCGGATTTAGTAACTCTGACTCAGCAAGGAAAAATTAAGCGCTTGGCGATGCAGGAATTTGCTGATTTGACTAATCGTGGCGTTACTGTTGTTAAACTCAAGGAGGACGATCGGCTGCGCTGTGCGAGTCTGGCTAAAGTCGGGGAGCAAGTGGCGATCGCAACTTCAGGAGGCCGAGTCCTCCGGTTTGAGATTGATGATGAACAACTGCCGCCAATGGGCCGCGCGGCCCAGGGCTCTCAAGTAACCAGGTTGCGGAAGCAGGAACAGTTGGTGGGTTGCATCACTCTCTACCCGGACGACAGTCTGGTGCTATTTTCCGAGTTGGGTTGGGCAAAACGAATGCCTGCAGGTTCTGTCAGACTTACTAACCGGGGCGAAATTGGCACTCAAGCTTTTCGTTTCTCAGAGCCTAAAGATGCTTTAGTTGGCTTGCTGCAGGCTGTTCCGGGTACGGATGTCAAACTTTTTACTAATTCTGGCCGCGTGCTGCGATCGACTATTGATGCTATAGCTTTTTGGGGGAAAGATGCTGCGGGCGATCGAGTTTTTGACCTAAATCCAGGTGAAAGAATCATCAAAGTTATCAGCAGTCAATAGTCAATAGTCAATAGTCATGGGGCATGGGGCATGGGGCATGGGGCATTAATCTGATTTGTGACCTCTGACTTCTGACTTCAACATCCATCCGTTAAATCATTTAAATCCTGTACACTGCTCGTTCCCCAACTTCCTCCTTCTTTGAATATCTCAATTACCAAGACCCAATGCCCTATGCCCAATTCCCAATTCCCAATTCCCCAATCTAAAATCTAAAATCTAAAATCTAAAATTGTTTAATGGCGCAAGTTGTATTAGAAAATATCTACAAAAGTTTTCCTCTCCGCCAAGGAGAACAGGAAAAAGAAGCAAACACTGTCGCAGAAAATGTCTCGCCTATAGCCGATCGCCCTGCGTCTAACAGCGTTTTGCGGCGCATTAACCTAACGGTCGAAGACGGGGAGTTCATGGTGCTGGTGGGCCCTTCTGGCTGCGGAAAAAGCACTTTGCTGCGATCGATCGCCGGTTTGGAAGTTTTGACTGCCGGCAATATTTGGGTGGGCGATCGGCTGGTTAACGATTTGCCTCCTAAAGACCGAGATATCGCTATGGTATTTCAAAATTATGCTCTCTATCCTCACTTAACAGTTTACGATAATCTCGCCTTTGGATTGCGCCGCTCGGAAAGGGAGAAAGACCAAAGAAGGAAGAAGGAAGACGGAAGACGGAAGACGGAAGATGAAAGACGGAAGACGGAAGATGGAAGACGAAAGATGGAAGAAGAGCTAAGGCAGAAGGCAGAAGGAGGAAGAGAAGGAACAAGCCAGAATGCAGAAGGAATCAGCAAGAAAGTAGAAGAGGTTATTAATTATTTAGCTTCTAATTCTTTTAAAAATCCTCTTATTTATCTTTTGTTTGAGGACTTTTTAGGAGGAGCGACTCGCAAGCTGCCTCCGGGTTTGCGCTATTTATCGGAACGGGAAAAAGCCGTAGGAGAACGAGTCCTGAAGGTAGCTGAATTATTGCAAATAGAATCTCTTTTAAGTCGCTTGCCGAAACAACTTTCGGGAGGGCAAAAGCAGCGGGTAGCTTTGGGTAGGGCGATGGCTCGAAATCCTGAAGTTTTTTTGATGGACGAACCGTTATCGAATCTTGATGCGAAATTGAGGGCGGAAACTCGATCGCAAATTGTGCAGTTGCAGCGACAGTTGCGAACTACAACTATTTATGTGACTCACGACCAAACTGAGGCGATGACTATGGGCGATCGGATTGCTATTATGAATAGAGGCCAGCTTCAGCAAGTAGCTCGACCTCTAGAGCTTTACAATAAGCCGGCTAATTTGTTTGTTGCTGAGTTTATCGGTTCTCCGCCGATGAATTTTTTGTCGGTGGAATTTAGTGCTCCGCTGTTGATTTCTCACCCGCACTTTCGCTTTACTTTACCCGATATTTGGGCAAAAAGTCTACAACAGTATGACGGGCGAAAGCTAATTTTGGGCATTCGGCCGGAACATCTGAGCATTAACCCTCCGGCTACCAAAAATCTTTCGGTACAAGTGGAAATTGTAGAGGCTTTGGGACACGAAACTTATTTGGGGGTTTGTTTGACGGATGCTCCGGCGGTGAGGATGCAAGTGCGGGTTCCTCCTGAGCGATCGATCCGAGTTGGCGAGGAGCTTTGGTTGGCCATCGCCCATGACAAAATTCACTTGTTCGATCCTGATACAGAGTTGGCTATTTTTCCTGTTAGGTAAAATCCTCAAGGTCGATCGACCCTTGTTACCGATATCAATTTCACAGGTTCGTACTTTTTTCAAGTTAATGTTATATTTATTTACATAAGCCTTACTTACAAAAGTTAACGAAAGGAGTTCGCACTATGCAAGAACAAAAACGCAACGCTTGGAACTGGGGCTTTAGCGAGGGAGCCGAAAATTGGAACGGTCGTTTGGCGATGATTGGTTTCTCTGCCGCTGTCATCGTCGAATTGGTTTCCGGTCAAGGCCTGCTGCACTTTTGGGGTCTGATGTAATTTTCTAGTTAAGAATTTGGTCACACTGCAAAGTTTGGGAGTTCCGTAATGGACTCCCTAATTTTTGGCAGCGGGATTTGGGCAGCAAATAGCCACTTGCTCCGGGCAGTTAGCAGCACAAAATTTAACCGCTATAACTCCAACCGGGGCGGGGGGTCTCCCCCCCAAAAAAAAGAGTGCGAATCACTCTTTTGGGTGATGCTAGCAAATTACTCTAGCGGATATATTCTTTTAAGATGCTGTTGCGGTTAGGATGGCGCAACTTCCGCAGGGCTTTAGCCTCGATTTGGCGAATTCGCTCACGAGTGACGTTAAAGATTTGACCAATTTCCTCCAAGGTCTTCATCCGTCCGTCATCTAACCCATAACGCAGCCGCAGTACATCTCGTTCTCGGGGGCTGAGAGTATCCAAAACGCTTTCCAAGTCTTCCCTAAGCAAGTTTTTCGAGACTTGATCTTCTGGTGTTTCCCCGTCAGATTCAATAAAATCTCCCAGACGTGAGTCTTCCTCTTTGCCGATCGGAGTTTCTAGAGAGATGGGCAACTGTGCGGACTTAGCAATGAACCGCAACTTCTCGATCGTCATCTCCATGCGGGTAGCAATTTCTTCTTCCGTAGGCTTGCGACCCATTTCCTGAGACAGGAGTTTGGTAGTTTTTTTGATCCGCGAAATGGTTTCGTAAAGGTGAACCGGCAGGCGGATAGTGCGCGATTGATCGGCGATTGCCCTGGTAATGGCTTGACGTATCCACCAAGTTGCGTAGGTAGAAAACTTGTAGCCTTTTTCGTGATCGAATTTTTCCGCGGCCCGGATCAGACCCAAAGAGCCTTCCTGAATCAAATCTTGGAAAGACAAACCGCGATTCATGTATTTTTTGGCGATCGACACCACCAAACGCAGGTTTGATTGCACCATTTTTTCCTTGGCCCGACGACCGACGTGGAGTCGGTGACGGAATGCAGGAAGTGCCATATCTACAGCATTCGCCCATTCGCTGTCTTTAGGTTCGCGGTTATACTCTTCGAGCAGTTGTTCTCGAACTCGCTCTAATTCCAGCAAATCTGCAATCTTGCGTGCTAGTTCAATCTCTTCGTCAGCTCGCAGCAGTCGAATCCGACCGATTTCTTGCAGGTAAAGACGAATAGAGTCTTCAGTATAATGCTTTTTCTTTGCCTGTGCTCGACGGCGGGCTTTGGCGCCTTTGCCAGATTTAGGATCTTCCTCAGATTGAGAGTCTAAGAATTCTTCTCGATCGTCTTCTTCGTCGATAAAGAGTTCTAACTCGCTCTCAGGTAGAACGCTTTCGGCGCTGCGAAGCAACTCGATTGTTTCCATTTCCGGTGTAATTGTGGTTGCGAGTACGGTGTTAGCTGGGATCATGCCGTCTTCCTCATGCTCCTGAATTAAAGAATAAATAACAGTGGAATAGTGTCTGTTTGTAGTTTAGACAAGTTAGCCAGTATTGACATTCCCGCAGGAAGAAATAGTGGGATTTTTGGTCTGCTAGCTGAATTTGTTACCGAAACTGCACCTGTTTTATGAGTCACGGTTCGAGTTCTGGTTTGAAGCAGTCAGCGCATTCAATTGATCGCAGATTTTAACATCGCGACCTTAAATTGAGCTAGCGGCTTTTTCTTTCGGAGCGAGTTACCACATCATCTGCAATACCTTGCCCAGAGAAGCAAACCATGAAGTGCGATCGATCACACTTCCAAAAATACTGGCTTTTTTACTCGGTACTTCGAGCTTTTACCCGTACAAGTTTTCCCGCACGGAACCCTCTAACTTTTGTATTGGAGGTGTCGAACTTTTGATTCGCCTTGCTTTCACTCTGGTTGTCAGACATGACAGTTGCACGGCAAGTTTTCGCCACCTTGGATGCCGGTCTGCTGCCTCAAATGCAACAGCAGAGGGTTGAAGCACCAAACGGGGAGAATCGGATCTTGCAAAGACCTTCCCGATTGTAGCCTTTCTCACAAAAAATGGAAGTTGTTTTCCATTGTTGGTCAAGAACTAGGAAAACTCTGTCAGCTTAGCTTGACAATACTAACTCATGTCCGGCTCTGCTAAATCCTGAGAACGGCCCGCAAAAACTTTGGCACGATCAAACGGCCCTGTTTTCTGCGTATATCTGGGTGAACGGCTGCGGCGTAGTTGGCCAGACAGTTAGCAGACAATTTTTGAGTTGCCCAAATGGGAACCAATACAATCCGTGTAGATACACCCATCATTACCCTGTTTCCCTGAATTGAATCATACGCAATCTGCGATTGAATAAAGCTCGTAGCTTTAGTTTTAAGTCGGTAACTCTGGATTAAAGACCGACTCTGACCCCCAATGAAGCGTTGCGGGTTGAGTAGTGCAACAGGGGCTTTCATTGTTAAGTTAGCTCAAATCTCAGAAATTGGGTTTAATTTTCACGTTAAATCACATTAAGTTCTTAACGTCACATTCTTATTTAAGCAGTTCGACACGAGTTTGTCGCGTCCATGGCAAAAACCACCAGGATAAATTCTACTGAGAGTTAACCCGCCGCGCAACTCTAGGCTGCGGACTTCTCTAAAATTTTTGGCTTTCGGTTCGCACTTGCGCGATCGCACGGTCTCACAAACAATACAATTCGACATCTCCCGGAAGTATAACTTCACGATTCCTTTAAATACATTGTGACAGTGTGAAGATTCAATAAACTCATTCCATCAATTTTAGGTACTATTCCCGAATTGTCTTGATAATTTCAAGCAGACGGAAAAAAGCCACAGCCGACGTTGCTGCAACTGCCAACAGATGATAACTCCGCCAGGGAAGAAAAATGTATCCAGTTAGCGATGTGCTTGCTATGGTTAGAGAAGGCCTCAACTTCAGGATACTTAAAGCAATGGAACGGTAGGACGTTAGTGCGATGCTCAAAATTTTGTTATTATTTACAGCGTGTCCTCAGAAAGCACAGAGTCTCGCTTTATCCTCTACTCTGGTTTAAATTATGTGGCTTGACCGTTAGGGGATGAAGCTATCAAGAAAAATTTCGGCTCCCTGTCTATATTGACAACCCAACGAAGGTTTACTAGAAAGAATTAACCTTATTGAGAGAAAGATTTAGTAATTAATTAATCGGGCTGATATTACCATCTCTTTATAGCGTGTGTTTGTAGTCAGGACTTCAGTTTTTGTTATATTGCTGAATAACCACTAAAGTCCTAACTGCCAACTTAATTTAACCCCAAGACAGATTACTGCTGATTCCGCAGGCGAGGATTCACAAACTCGTTTAATCCTTCTCCCACCAAAGACAGTCCCACCACCATTAAAGTCATTGCCAAACCGGGAAACAAAGCCGTCCACCAAATGCCGGTAGGTAGCGCATCTAAAGCTAAACGCAAGTCGTGTCCCCATTCGGGAGTTGCTTCGGGAAGTCCTAATCCGAGAAATCCCAAACCTCCTAATGTTAAAATTGCATCGGCAGCGTTGAGCGCAAACAGCACCGGTACGCTCTGAATCACATTTAGAAACAGGTAGCGCGAAAGCACTGTCCAAGTGTCAGCACCCATTGCTCGCGCGGCTTCGACAAACAATTCGGTTTTGACGCTGACGGTGTGATTCCTGACGACGCGGTAGTATTGAGGGATGTAGGAAATGCTCAGGGCGATCGCAGCATTCAAAACTCCTTTTCCCACTACAAACGCTAGCGTCAAAGAAAGCAGCAGCCCCGGCAAAGTATAAATTGTATCCATTAAAAATAACAACACTCGATCGAGCTTACCGCCCAAATAACCGCTAACCAAACCTAGCGGGACACCGATAAACAAACTCAAAGCAGTGGCTAAAATTACCACTTGCCAAGCCGCGCGAGAAGCAAACAGCGTGCGCGAAAACACATCGTAGCCGCTGCGGCTAGTACCAAACCAATAATTCGCCGACGGCGGTTCGTGGATGGGGTTACTCAAAGCCTCGGTAGGATTTTGCAGCCATCCCCAAGCTTGCATAGCTGGAGACAAGGTGGCTACCAATATAAACACGACAGTTATTGTCAAACCTGCCCACATCATTTTCATTGACAGGCTTGACGGTGAGGCACTGTTGAGAAATCGCGGCAGTCGGAGGCGGCTTTGAGCCATAATTGATAATTGGTGCGTCAGATTTGTTTTCATCAGCATATCAATATTTACCGAAAACCATAGGAAGACTTTTTAACCGCAGATGAACGCAGATACACGCAGATCAGATTACATCAGCGTTCATCCGTGTTCATCCGCTGATCTCTGCGGTTAAAAAGTCTTCGCTAATTTGCCTTTCTACAAATTACTGGCAATTAACTCGCGGTACTGGCTTTTCGGCTTAACTCCTTTGAGCTCAGCCACCAAATCTTTGTCTTTGAAATACTGAATCGTCGGCGTACCAATCACGCCAGCATTTTCAGCAATTTCTGGATCTTCTTCGATGTCAATTTCCACATAGTGGATTTTGCCCTCGAACTCATCTACTACTTTGCTCAAAATTGGCTTGAGGCTGTGGCAAGGCCCACAACTCGGAGAGGCATATTTGACCACAATCAGTCGATCGCTATCGTGGAAAAGTTTCCGCAGAGCATAACCTCCTTCGTGGCGCGTGTCTTGGATATCAAAGTTCGCGCTGGTTTTGCGTACTTTTTGAGCTTCCGGCGCTGCGACGGGTTGCTCGGATTCCTCGGTTTGGTGGAATTCCTGAGCTAAACCATTGGACGACAGCCACCTTTCTGCCAACATCGCCCCCATACAACCGCTACCGGCGGCGGTGATGGCTTGGCGAAACTCGTGGTCTTGTACGTCGCCGACGGCGTAAACTCCCTCGACGCTGGTTTCTACCGAACCGTGTTTGGTAATGATATAACCTACTTCGTCGAGTTCTAGCTGACCTTGGAACAGTTGAGTGTTGGGAGTGTGACCGATCGCATAAAACAATCCTTTCACCAGCAAATCGCTCTCGACGCCGGTCTCGATATTTCTAAGTCTCACCCCGTCCATTTTGCCCCCTGGCTCTCCCAAGATATCCACTGCTTCGGTGTTCCAGTGCACGGTAATTTTGGGATTGCTCAGCACTCGGTCTTGCATGGCTTTGCTCGCGCGCATTTGATCGCGCCGCACCAGCATATGTACGTGAGAGCCGTATTTTGTCAAATAAATAGATTCTTCCGCTGCTGTGTCGCCCGCGCCGATTACAGCTAAATCTACTCCTTTAAAAATTGGGGTAGCGCCGTCGCAAATCGCACAGGCAGAAATGCCGTGACTCCAAAATACGTGTTCGCTAGGCAGCCCCAGCCTTTTCGCTGTCGCGCCTGTAGCGATTACTATCGTGTGGGTTTTGATTTCTCTGTCTTCCGATCGCACTGTAAACGGACGCTTGGTCAAATCCACCGAAATTACATCTTCTGTGTATAATTCGGCACCCCAGCGCGCTGCTTGAGCTTTCATCCGATCCATCAGTTGCGGCCCGGTGATGCCTTCGGGAAAGCCGGGGAAGTTTTCGACTTCTGTGGTGGTCATCAGTTGACCGCCGGGGACGCCTCCCGCTTGGTAGCCTTCAAACACTAAGGGTTTCAGGTTTGCCCTCCCAGCGTAGATTGCCGCTGTGTAGCCTGCAGGGCCTGATCCGATAATTACTAGGTTTTCTACGGTTTCGTTGGTCATAGCTATTTACTTAAACTCATAACGACTTCGTTTTACTAATTCTAGCAGAGTTAGATCGAGTTTGGTTTGATGCCATTGGGCGATCGAGCATCTGTATCTATTGTTGAGGGTCGATCGGTCTTCGGGGCAATTCCACCTACTTTAATAAGCAAAAACAATCTAAAAGTCGATTTAGTTTTAAATGTTCGATCTATTTTAAGGGCTGAAATCTTAAGAAAATCTAAAGACGACCAAAATTATTGACTTCATTCTCAATTATTTTACCTATTTACTTGTTTTGAGGCTTGTGGTACGATTTTCACAATCCAGGGGCATTATGACTAATTTAAGTTTTTGACCCTGAAAGCTTTTAAAATCGTAAAATTAACGAACTCTGCAAATGTAATAAGTACAATTATTTATGCAAAACCCGCATTTTATGGTTTAAGAATTGTAACGCCGATTTTGCCAAGTTTGACAAAATATAGTATTTGTGGTACAGAAGGTGCGATCGGGGGAAAATTAGAAGGAAATTTTTAACCGCTTTGGAAGCACAGGCGGGACGCCTGTGCCACGATAAACATAGAATTTTGTAATTGTGTCTGAATGGATAAAATCAAGATATTGTTTGTGTGCAGTCAGAATAAGTGGAGAAGTTTGACTGCCGAGAAGATATGCGAGAAGGTTAGCGGCTACAGTGTACGATCGGCTGGAACGGAAAAAGGTGCAAGAATTAGAGTCACTGAGGGTCTTGTTGGTTGGGCGGATTTGATATTTGTGATGGAGAAGAAGCATGGCGATCGACTTCGCAGCAAATTTCCCGAAAGTCTCGAAGGCAAGAAAGTTATTTGCCTGCAAATCCCGGACAATTACCAATATATGGAACCGGAGTTAGTCGAGCTTTTGCAGGCGAAACTGAACCCCTATATGGAAATGCCAGAGAACGAGATAAATTTTATGCAGCGAGTTTTGGAACCGGAAGTGATGGATTCCTTGGAAGAGGCGATCGAATACGATTCGATGGATTTTGCTGAGGTTAATGCTGCTTTTGCTCAGAGTGCTGCGGCGTTGGGGCCGGTTTTTGGAAACGTTTTGGATGCGGGGACGGGTACGGCGAGAATTCCGATCGCAATTTCTCAAATGCGGCCAGCATGGAAATTGACCTGCATCGATTTGTCGGCAAATATGCTGAAAGTCGGGGCCCAAAATGTGGAAAAGGCGGGCGTGCGATCGCAAATTAAGCTGGAACTGATCGATGCTAAAGCCATGCCGTATCCAGACAGTTATTTTGACATGGTGATTTCCAACAGCATTATCCACCATTTGCCCGATCCGCTGCCGTTTTTGCAGGAAGTCAAGCGGGTGTTGAAGCCACAGGGAGCAATTTTTTTGCGGGATTTGCTGCGGCCGGAAAAAGCGGAAATCAGGGATAATTTAGTCAATCTGTATGCGGGAGATTGCAACGCGCACCAGAAACAGTTATTCAGCGATTCGTTGCAAGCAGCATTTACGCTGGATGAAGTTGAGGAGATGATCCAAAATGCCGGGTTGGATGGGTTGAGGATTTATGAATCTTCGGACAGACACTGGACGGCAGAACGAGCTTGGTGCGAGTCTTTGTAGGCACAGGACGATCGCCCGATAACATTTCAAATGAGAATAGGAGCGATCACGCCTTTCCAGCTATGCGCCTTAGCGTTGCAGGATCTGTTTGTTGTTTAATTACTGTTTTCGGGTCGGAAAAATTAGTATGATTGAACCGCGAAGACGCGAAGGACGCGAAGGAAGAGTCAGGAAGAATCAGAAGTAGATAATCTTCTCCGGGGAAGCAAGTAAGATGTTTAAGCATCTGATCGGAAAAATCTGCGATCGAGGTTATGCCGAAAAAGCCCGTTCCGTGACCTGAAGATGAAGAGTCGCATTTGAAGAAGCTCAGGGAAGAACTGGAGATGAGTCAGGAAGATTTGGCGCGAGAGCTTGGCGTTTCGTCGCAAACAATCAGTCGTTGGGAGTTGGGGAAGAATGTGCCGACGTTCACCGTCAAGCAGATGAAAGCTTTGGAGAAATTGCTGGCTAGCATCGGCAAGTCGATCAGCGATTTGCCCGATAATCTATGATGGAAACCATTAAACAAGCCCCGGATAAATCCGTGGATCACTTTTTCCAATCTAAAATCTCAAATCTCAAATCTCAAATTACTCGATCGCGCCCTCGGTCTTTAGCTTGATAAAGCGAACGGTCTGCCGCTGCAAGCAGGTTTTCCGGGGAAGTTTCGGGCTGAGGAAACGTGTTCGCTACCCCCAAACTCAGCGTCACGAAAGAACACACCGCTGAATTAAGGTGTTCGATTTCTAGTTCTTTTACCCAAACTCGAATTTGCTCTGCAATCCAAACAGCTATTTCAGACGAAGTGCGGGGTAAAATTACCGCAAATTCTTCACCTCCGTAACGAGCCACCAGAGTCTCCCCCGAAACTGCGCCTGCGGAGTAATGTACAGCCTCAACAATAGTTTTGGCTACCTGCTGCAAACAAGCATCTCCCGCCTGATGTCCGTAAGTATCGTTGTATTTCTTAAAAAAGTCAACATCGCATAAAATCAAAGATATTTCTGATGCTGCTTCTCCCAACTCTTGCCATTTTTTCTCTAAGTATTCGTTAAAACAGTGGCGGTTGGCAATCTGAGTTAAACCATCTAAGTTGGCAAGGCGATACAATTCGGAATTAGCTGCTTTTAATTGAGAATTAGCTGCTTCTAACTCGGATTGCGTGAGCGATAAATTGTAATAAAGTTCGCTCATAGACCAAGTAGCTTGTTGGTGAATTTGGGATAAAGCTACCCAGAGTTGATGCACGTCTAAAAGTCGGTAAACTTGAGGTTCTAACTGCACAACAATCGGCTCGTAAAGCAGTTCCGGCGGTCGCTGCACGGAGCGCTGAGCTGCCATGACAATTAAGGCTACTCCTGGTAAAATCAAAATATCGGTTTGAGCTATTTGATACAAGGCTATAATCGGTCTGCAAGCAAATATATCTACTCCGTAAGGGCGGCTCATGCGTTCCATAAATCGCCGACGCGATATCATCCCTAAAAATTCCCCATTTACGGTCAAGATAACTCCCGGAAGCAGCGGGTGAGATTGAAACAACCGAGCTACTTCTTTGGCGAGATATGAGGAGTCAACCTGAAAATTGAATAGAGCCAGATCCTTAAGAGTAGACTCTAAAGATAAATTTTTGGGTGAGTTTTCTGGTGAGTTAGACGGCTCAATAAATTCAACAGACACAGCGCAGACCCGAATAAATAATAAAGCAGCAACAAAGCTAGTGTCAACTATTAACTTATATTAGTATTTATTTGTTACCATTGGTTGTATTATTTACTACAGTATTTTTTATAATGGAAGAAGCTGCTGCATATTTTGCCGTAGCTGCATTTCCGTGATTCGTCCTGACTAAATTACAGATTCATTGAATTATTCTCGATTTTTTACTACGGGCTTTTTACGGCGTAAAAAAAACGATTTCCGCGCCATTCCTCAACTCATTGATGGTGTATACAAACTCAAGAAACCTGGTTTTTAAACCGGGGTCGAGGCTGTAACGAGGTTTTGCGTAAAAAAACGCGGTGTCTGCCGCTGTCCTCAACTCAAAACTAAAAACTCAAAACTCCCTCACCACCCCCAAGTTCCTGGCCCTCCCTTAAACGGGCCGACAATATCTTTGGTAATCCAGCCGCCGTAAAAATCCCCTGGTTGAGATTGCACTAATTCCCCGTCCACATAACAGGCATCCATCTTGCTCGGATAAAAAGCCACATAATCTTTAATAGCTGCAAAAACCTGATTAGGATTGGGATAAAACCAAGCAGCATTTACTACTTCTTTCGACTCTACCGTCACAGTGTAATAACCGGCTTGTCCCTTCCACTCGCACCAAGAACCCCGTAAAGTTTTGTGCAAATATTCCATTTTGATGTCATCGGGGCAGATATAGTAGACAGGAGGGTGACTCGTCTCCAATACCCGCTGAGGACGGCGCGTGTCGGCGATCGTCACTCCATTAAAAATTATCTGTACGTGTTTGGTCGATTCCTCAAGTCGAGGGGGACGTGGGTAATCCCAAACAGACTCTTCACCAGGGCCGGGCTCTATTCGATCGAAGTTCATTCGCACAATCTCCCCTGCAAAAAAACACTTAGCGACTTAGCATTACAATTTAATGTACCCTTAATCGAGTCGCTGCTTCAGAGCAAACCAGCTTTTCTCAACTCTTCGTCATATGAGTATTCGCGGTATAGATGTTTCCGACTACCAGCCCAATGTCAATTGGCCAGCAGTTGCCAGGGATGGTATTACCTTCAGTTTTGTCAAATCGACCGAGGGTGCAACGTTCGTTGCCCAAACTTTCGCTCGCAATTGGGCGGCGATGAAAGCGGCGGGGATTCAACGCGGTGCTTACCACTTTTTTCAACCTGCAAGCAGCATTCAAGGACAAATAGATTTGTTCTTGAAAACTGTAAAACTCGAAGCGGGGGATTTGCCGCCAGTCTTGGATATCGAAACTACAGGCGGTTTGAGTGTGGAGCAATTGTGCGATCGAGCCGCAATTTGGTTAGAAGCAGTCGAAAAAGCCACCTTGATGCGGCCGATTATCTACACCTACCCCGGTTTCTGGGACAACTTGGGAACAAAACGGTTTGCCGATTACCCACTGTGGATTGCTCACTATACCACTGCTGAGGAACCTTGGGTTCCCGGCGGCTGGAAAACATGGACTTTTTGGCAGTACAGCGACAGCGGCACCGTGTCCGGTGTATCGGGCAATGTTGACACCAATATTTTTGAAAGCGTCCGAGAAGGCGCCGTAAGTTATAAAGTTGCAGACATCCAGAAGGAATTAAGAATTAAAGGTTTCTATCAAGGCGCGATGGACGGTAAATTTGGAGCTACCACCACAGCGGCGCTCATCTCGTTTCAGAAATCTCAAGGTCTCAATCCAGACGGCATTGGCAGCCTCAAAACCTGGGCCGCTTTGATGCGAAAATCTCCCAAAGTAATTGTTCCCCCTCCAGCCCCGACACCCGTCCCGCAGCCGACTCCTTCTCCGACTCCCACTCCTATATCAGACGTGCGGCTGACTCAGGTATTTTCGTCTTATCAAGCTAAGGCTAGCCAAGATACTGCCTTAATTTGGCTGCAAAGCCAAGTTTCTACCTCTGTTTTAGGGGAATTTGCTCAAAAATGGCGGGCAACTACCTTACCTCAAGACAGTAATTTGCGATTGATAGATGTGGGCAAATTTTATCGCGGTTTAGCACAACAAGACCAAGCTTTAGATTGGCTGCAAAAACAACTTTCTCCGGCTATTATTAACGAGTTTGCACAAAAATGGCGCTCTCAATCTATAGTCACTAATTCTCCGATTCGGCTGATAGATGCGTGCAAATTTTATCGAGCCGCACCCCAGCAAAACCAGGCTTTAGATTGGCTGGAAGGGCGAATTTCGCCGGCCATTCTATCGGAGTTTTTTCGCAGGTGGCAGAATGCCACTAGATTTTAGATTGACTATACAGATGAATCTTGCGATTTAAGATTGATTTGAGATGGGAAATCTACTCTAAAGAGGGAGCATCTCATATTTGTAAAAACACTTATTCCTCTTTCCTTCTGCCTCCTGCTTCCTGTCTCCTGCCTCCAATTTCTAGCTTTGCTGAAAAAGTGAGATGCTCACTCTAAAGATGGCGTTGCTGATTTACGGTATGAAAGGGTAAATATGCAAATCATAGAAACCAGTATCCATAAAGCTTCTGGATTTTCAACTAATTTTTTCATACCCTGATTAAGCAACGCCCTAAAGATGAGCCTGAGGGCAAGCAATTTGAGATGTGAGCTTTTTGATGGGAAATTGACTCCACAGATGAATCGGGAAGTTGAAAGGCTCTATAATGGGAAATCTGGCAAATCTTGCTATTTGAGATGTGAGATTGACTCCCCATCAAAATTCGTCAAACCCTCTCCCTCTCAGCCCGTATCCCGTTGGACTCTCGAACATAACAGACAATCTCTCGCTTAGCTACAGCTTACTCCCATCTTTGACGCCAAGAGAATTATCTGATAAAGTTATAGCGACTATCAAGGTTTTTTAATCTTATTTGGAAAAATCCAGGGCCGTGCCGAGTTTGTAAGCTGCGCCGAAAATAGCGCCTGCACTCCAATTACCCGCGATCGAACATTTAAAACTGAGCGGGCAGCCTGTAACAATTATATCTATGGAAATCCCCTTTAACATCACCCAGTTGATGGTCATGACCGTCATCTGTGGCATCAGCGCTCAAGTTCTCGCCGCTTATCTGAAAGTTCCGGCGATCGTCTTTTTGCTGTTGTTTGGCATTTTAGCAGGCCCAGACTGCTTGGGAGTGCTGCACCCGAATCTGCTGGGCAGCGGCTTGGAAGTGATGGTATCGCTTTGCGTAGCTTTAATTCTGTTTGAAGGCGGCTTGAATTTGGAATTGCGAGATTTGGGCAAAATTTCCGGCAGCATCCGCAATTTAGTTACCGTAGGCACTTTAATTACGCTAATTGGCGGCGGAATGGCCGCACACTGGTTGGGGGAATTTCCCTGGCCGATCGCATTTTTGTATGCTTCTCTAGTAGTCGTCACAGGCCCGACAGTAATCGGCCCTTTGCTCAAACAAGTATCTGTTGACAAAAAAGTTGCCGCCTTGCTAGAAGCAGAAGGCGTTTTAATCGATCCTGTGGGGGCAATTCTCGCAGTATTGGTGCTGAATATTATTTTGAACGGCAATGCTGATTTGCTGGTTTTGTTCCGAGATTTAATCGTGCGACTATTAGTTGGCGCAGTCATCGGAGTTGCGGGAGGTTGGTTGCTGGGATTCATTCTCAAGCGATCGCAATTTCTCTCCGAAGACCTCAAAAACTTAGTAGTTTTAGCCGGTTTGTGGGGATTTTTCGGCTTAGCAGAAGAAATCCGCAGCGAATCGGGACTGATGGCAACAGTCCTCTCCGGCATCGTCCTCAGAGCCGCTGCTGTGCCGGAAGAAAGGCTGCTGAGGAGGTTTAAAGGTCAACTGACAGTCCTGGCTATTTCCATGCTGTTCGTGCTGCTGGCGGCCGATTTATCCCTCGCTAGTGTGGTCGCCCTCGGTTGGGGAAGTTTGTTTACAGTTTTAGCTTTAATGTGGGTAGTGCGGCCGATCAACGTTTGGCTGTGTACTTGGAACAGCGGACTGAATTGGCGGCAGAAATTATTTATTTGTTGGGTAGCGCCCAGGGGAATTGTCTCAGCGTCGATCGCATCTTTATTTGCAATTTTGCTCACCCAACGGGGAATCAACGGCGGCGACTCGATTAAAGCCTTAGTTTTCCTAACAATTATTATGACAGTTTTCGTCCAGGGACTAACAGCCGGACGGATGGCTCAACTTTTGGGCATCACCTCAAAATCCGCAACCGGTGCGGCAATTGTGGGATCAAATCCTTTGAGCAGATTAATTGCTCGCTTGTTTCAAGAACGCGGAGAATCGGTGGCAATTATTGACACGAACCCCGAAGCTTGTGCGCTAGCAGAACGAGAGGGTTTGCGGGTGTTTTTGAGCAGTGCTCTGGATCACAGCGTGTTAGAAGAAGCCGGACTGGAATCGATGGGAACTTTTCTGGCAATGACTAACAACGGCGAGGTAAACTTAGTGTTAGCTCAGCGAGCTGCCGAAGAGTTTGCACCCCCAAGGGTTTTGGCAATATTCCCCAAAGATCCGCAAGCAAATACGCCTGCAAATCCGACTAAAATCAATCAAGCCTTTGTCTCCGATTTATCGCTGAAGGATTGGAACGAATATTTAAGCGACGGCGAAGTGAAATTGGGGGAAACTGAGTTAAAAACAGAGGGATTGCAGTTTCAGATTGCTCACTTACAAGCTTTGGTTAAAGCCGGGGAGTTGGCGCCGCTGCTGGTGGAAAGGCAAGGATACTTGCAAGTAGTGTCGGCGACTCAGATTTGGCAAGCGGGCGATCGAATTATTTATTTGCTGTACGATCCGACACCGAAATTGTTGAAAAGATTGTCTGGTTCGTCGCAGTCTCGCTTGACTTTGGAAAAGCATCAGGTAGTGGAAGAAGTGCCGATTCCTTCTCCGGTTTTAGAGGAGGTTTTGGAGTCAGCGGAAATAGCAAAGGATGCTAAAGTTTTGCAGCCGCCAGTTTCGCGGTAAGAGTTAGTATCCCGATCGTACTCTGTAATTTGCTTGTCGCGATCGTCCTTACTCTGCCTCCCCAATCAAAGTAAATGCCGCCCAATTTCGTGGCTGGGGATGAGTTTTCATCGTGGTTAACATTGCTTGCCGCAATGCCTGCGCTTTGTCGGGATTATTTTGCAAATTTTGGTAAAATGCCTGCATCAATTCCGATGTCGGCGCATCAGGAACCGCCCATAAAGAAACAATCACACTCGGCACTCCTGCCGAAATCAAAGCGCGCGACAAGCCAATCACCCCATCCCCGGTAATCCTGCCTTCTCCAGTGTTGCAAGCACTCAAAACGACTAAGCTTGCTTGCAGTTTCATATCGAAAATCTCTTCTGCGGTCAATAAGCCGTCATCGCTGCCAGAAGGAGCCATAGCGATCGCACTTCCCAATCCGCGCACATCATCCAGCAATCCATGCGTTGCCAGATGAATAATCGATGCTTGGGGCATTTTTTGGACGATCTGGGCTTTTGTACCTTGTGCGCCCGTAATGGCTTGAGTATTGAGCAGAGGGGCGATCGCTCTAGCTTCAGCTTCGGCCCCTGGTAGAGGAGACAATTGCCGTTTGGGTTCTCCGAGAGAGAGAGACACACTAGGCATGGTGGGATTGCCCAAGACTAGAGCGTTACTGCTGTTAGGTTGCTTCTGTGCTAACTTCTGTTGTCGAGTCAAATCCAATACTTGAATCGAGGGGGCGGTGAGAATCGTGTGTTTTTCGATTAAGTAAATGCCGTTGGCATCTTGCAGGGCGGGAAAGGGCACCTGGAACAGGGAACCTTGGGGAATGAAAATGACGCGGGCATTGGGGTCTTTGGGTAGGAGGCTGGCAATGGGATCGATCAGCAGTTGATGTAGCGACGGTAAGTCGGGTTGGGGTTGAGTGGAGCCAACACTGTTGCGACTGCGGACAGCCAGGAATTCTTGATTGCCAACGATCAAGCTTGTTAGAGAGGCTTTGTGCTTCTGCCACAGGGGCTTGAGGTCTACTTCGCGGAACGCGATCTCGCCCGTCGGTTGAATCACCCAGATATAGAGGGCGGATTCTCGCGGTTCTTGTTTGCCCTGAATCTGAAAGCCATCGTAAATGATGGAATACTGCACCAAAGTGGCATTCTGCGCTTTGGCGATTTGGCGGATTTGATCTTGGTTGGGAGAAGTGTTAATAACCGGATTGGTAGAACCTGAAGATAAGCGTTCTGTCAGGAGATCGACAAAGGCACGAGCGCGTCCCCGTTCGGCAATTTCTAAGGCGGCGATCGGGTTATTTTGAGCAACCCGAACTTGTTGTAGAAGGCGATAGGTGCGATCTTGTTCTTCAAATATGGAGATTTTATTCGCGTCGTTGGAGCCGAGCATTTGCCGCATCGATTCCCAAACTTGAATCCCATTGATGAGCATTTTTTCAGCTTCTGTTGGGTTGCCAGCCTTTAACAACGTCGCTCCCAGGCTATTGAGTGCCAAACCTTCCCCTCGGCGGTCTTTAATTTCGCGGGCGATGGCTAAACTGAGCTGTAAATGCTCGATGGCTTTGGCATTGTTTCCTAGATAGAAGTAAACGGCTCCCAAATTGCCCAGTATTGCACCCTCCCCCTGGCGGTCTTTAATTTCGCGGGCGATCACTAAATGTTGCTGTGCATACTCAATGGCTTTGCTGTAGTTGCCCAGAAAGCCGTAAACGGCTCCCAAATTGCTCAGTGATACACCTTCCCCGTCGCGGTCTTTAATTTCGCGAGCGATAGCTAAACTGAGCTGTATATACTCGATGGCTTGGGCCGAGTTTCCTAGATAGAAGTAGGCGGCTCCCAACTTACCCAGTGCTGCACCCTCCATCTGGCGGTCTTTAATTTCGCGGGCGATGGCTAAAGCCTGCTGTGCATACTCAAGGGCTTTGCTATAGTTGCCCAGATAGCGGTAAGCGCCATCCAAATTGCCCAGTGCTATACCTTCCCCTTTACGGTCTTTAATGGAGCGGGCGATGGCTAACTGTTGCTGTGAATACTCAATGGCTCTGCCATAATCGCCGAGCTTGAGGTAAGTAGAGGCCAAATTGCCCAGTGCCCTACCTTCTGATTCGCGATTTTTAATTTCACGGGCGATGGCTAAACCCTGCTGTGAATACTCAATGGCTTTGCTATAGTTACCCAGAGAGTCGTAAGCGAATCCCAAATTGCCCAGTGTCCTACCTTCTGATTCGCGGTTTTTAATTTCGCGGGCGATGGCTAAATTTTGCTGCCAATACTCAATGGCTTGGACCGAGTTGCCCAGAAAGGAGTAAGCACTTCCCAAATTACCCAGTGCCCTACCTTCTGATTCGCGGTTTTTAATTTCGCGGGCGATGGCTAAACTCTGCTGTGAATACTCAATGGCTTTGGCCGAGTTGTCCAGAGAGTTGTAAGCACTTCCCAAAAGATCCAGTGCCAAACCCTCCGCCTGGCGGTGTTTAATTTCGCGGGTGATAGCTAACCACTGCTGTAAATACTCAATGGCTTTGGCCGAGTTGCCCAGATCGTGGTAAGCACCTCCCAAAAATGCTAGTGCCCTACCCTGCTGTTGGCGGTTTTTGATGGCGCGATAAATTTGCAGTGCCTGTTGCCAGGAATTCAGCGCTGCTGGCAATTGACCAGTCTGATACTGTTGAAGCCCCTGCTGCATTAGCCGATCGGCCTCTGCTTCATGAGAATCGCTCGCGTGAGCACGTACCAAATTGGTCATTGCCCAAAGTTCTATTTGAGGGTCTTTAATTTCGCGGGCGATGGCTAAACTTTGCTTCCCATACTCAATGGCTTTGGCATAGTTGCCCAGAGATTCGTAAGCGACTCCCAAATTTCCCAGTGCCCGACTCTCCCCTTGGCGGTGTTTAATTTCACGGGCGATCACTAACCACTGCTGTGAATACTCAATGGCTTTGGCCGAGTTGCCCAGAGATTCGTAAGCGACTCCCAAAGTCCCTAGTGCTGCCCCTTCCCCGTAGCGGTCTTTAATTTCGCGTGCGATGGCTAAACTCTGCTGTGAATACTCAATGGCTTTGGCCGAGTTGCCCAGATTGAGGTAAACGTATCCCAAAAAGTTTAGTGTCAAACCCTCCCGTTGGCGGTTTTTGAGGGCGCGATAAATTTGCAGTGCCTGTTGCCAGGAATTCATCGCTGCTGGAAATTGCCCAGCCTCATAATACGCAAGCCCCTGCCCTAAGAGCCGATCGCCCTCTGCTTCACGAGCATCAGTAGTTTGAGCCATCGCTGGGAAGAGAGAGTCAGGAGTAGTTAATAGGGGGATAGTGGCAAGCAGGAATAGGGAAATGGAAGCTAGGAAAACATTAGTGAGCCTAGAGTGGGTCGATTTGAGTCGCTTAAATGGGGAATACAGCATAGGATTCTAGAGTTGGAATTTAGAGAATTAGCCCGATCACTCTTTCTGCCGTCGTGCGATCGCCTCACTCTGCCACCGGCGATCGACCATCATAGAAGTTTACTCTGCCTCCCCAATCTCGCTGCAGGGATGGGGACTCTAATCTGAATTAGACGACTATTTTAGCGATCGGGCGATCGGTTTGAATCAAACCATTACCCACTGGCATAGTCAAGTCCAAAATCAAAACCTGGGGTGTTTAGATCGTCCATATCCAGAGCCGTCTGCTCTAATGCTCGATTAATGTCCCCAGGACTTAAGTGGGGATTTGCAATGCTATCCTATCAACCCATTCCGATTAGCTGTTGTCGTCAAAATTTGCTCAACTTGAGCTGGAGTTAAAGTCGGATTGGCACTCAAAACTAAAGCCGCTACACCCGCTACCTGTGGCGTTGCCATAGATGTGCCAGTTAGGGTGTCATAGGTTCTATAGGGAGTTGTAGAATAGATGTCTACTCCCGGAGCAACTACGTAATCCAAAGCTGTGGAACCCGCACGGTTTGAGGTGTCAGGCATCCTGCCGTTTATATCAATACTGCCCACGGCAATTCCCAAGCGATCGGCATTACGAGCTGGGTAATCTGGTTGGCTAAAACCCGAATTTCCCGCTGCTATCACCACAACAGAGCCTTTGTTATTTGCATACTCAATTGCGTTATTTACTACGTTGGAAGGGTAAAACTCATTTCCCAAACTGAGGTTAATTACATTGGCTCCATTATCAGCAGCATACCGGATTCCAGCAGCAACATTATTCAACTCGCCGTAACCAAAGGTGTCTAACACTCTGACAGGCATAATCTTAGCATTGGGCGCAACTCCTGTGATGCCAAAATCATTTCGTTCCGCCGCGATCGCACCTGCTATGTGAGTCCCGTGACCGTCGAAATCCCGATCCATTGGGTTGTTGTCGCTAGCCACAAAATCCCAACCCCGAATATCATCAATATATCCATTGCGATCGTCATCGATGCCATTTCCAGCAATTTCACCAGCGTTCCGCCAAATATTGTCATCCAAGTCAGGATGGGTGTAGTCAACACCACTATCCACGACAGCTACAACAATCCCATTTCCTGTAATGTTTTGATTCCAAACTTCCGGTGCATTTATGAGATCTAGCGCCCAATTATTCCCGCCCAAATCAGGAATATCAGGGAAAGGATTTGAGCCGTTTAAGGTGCTGGAAACTGCTGCATTTGCATTCACCAAACCGTAGCCGTAATTACTATTAAAAGTGCCGCTAGGTGTGGGAATATTTAGTTCAGGAATAGAGGTGGCAGAAAGATTCAGATTGTAACTAGTAGAGCTGCCTAAAAAGCTAGAGACTTGGACATAGTATGTTCCTGGAGCCAGATTGGGTACATTAATCACATCGGGAACAGTGCCACTCTCAAGAGAGTAGTCAATAGTTTCCCCAAAATCAACTACACCGTTGCGGTTTCTATCTTGAATTAGCTTTACGTCAGCATCCGCTCTCAAACCGTCTAGACGCAGGTTAAAATTGCTTTTAGTGTTGATATCGAATCGATAGAAATGGTTGGAATCTCCAACTCCGACAAAATCAGTTAAGTTGATGCTACCATTCTCAACACCAAGAATATTACGAGCTGTCAAAAGATAGTTACCTGGATCGGAGGAATTCAACCCAGAAGCAGATGTCATTCCTGTTAGTGGATCTGCGTTTATATTCGCCGATTGTGACTGCGGTTTGAGTTGAGCATCGGCGACATCGCCACTAACTCGATCGCTCGCAGAGTAACTGAAGCCAGCGCCTGCATTAGCTACAATAAAATCTGCTATCTGTGTCTTTTGGTCTAAGCTGGACGCTGCGGGATTAGTGAAGCTAGATTCAGCACTATAACCAGGAATATTCAATGGCTGGATCGCTCCGTTGAGCAAGTCGCTGTTAGCCGGAAATGTTGATGTAGCGAACTCGTTTGGCTGTTGATTGAAATAAAGGCGATCGTTAGGATTTGTTGTGATGTCTAACATAATTTAAAACCTCATATATTTAGATTCATTCTTGATTTAAATCTTACGCAGCACAGATCGAAAAATCATCCGTTCTACCCACAAACTCGATCGAGTACGGGGTGCAAAATAGATTGCGGGAAAGTGCAATGTAGGTGAATATGTAGAGTAGATGGTTCACTTCCATCAGTGTTAAGATTGAGACGGGATCGCGAACAAAAATTCATTCCACAGTTCGCCAGGGAATTAATTCCCTGTCTGATAGCGCAAGTCCTCTCGAAGAGGACTAAAGAATATAACTCATTAGTCATTTTTTAAATATAAACTTCGCTTTTAAATACTGAAGTTTTCAAGAGCCATTTATGAGAAATAAATTATTCATAAATGGCTATAAAAAGTGATTAAAATCCTGGAGCCGAGATAATACTACCTTGAAGATCGGCCACTCTTACATTTGACACAAAGCCTACTATCTCGCCGGAATTCCTAACTTTAATTAGAGTGCCTTGACTCTGTATTGGTTGAGTATCGAATGTACCGGGCGGGGTAAATAGTTTGGCACTTTCTGGTGCATCATACCCAAATAAAACTGTGACGTTTGTCACGTATTGCAAGTCTACATCGCTAGCAGTCAAACCGCCTGCCAATCCAATTCTATCGAAAGCGGGTCTGAAACCTACAATAAAATCGGCATTATTGACATCTGTAACTCCGGGTTCTGCTTGGAGGACGTACAAATTGCTGCCCCCGATTTTGATTGAACTATTATTATCATCCAAAGCTCCTAAAATGTCGCGACCCAAACCTCCCACCAGAGTGTCATTTCCGTTACCGCTGACTAAAAAATCATTGCCTCTACCGCCCAAGAGAATATCATTTCCCGCACCACCTATCAGAAAATCTGCATCTTGACCGCCGCTGAGAGAGTCATTTCCATCATCTCCAATCAGGAAGTCTTTACCTTTTCCTCCGAATAAAGAATCGTTGCCCAAGTCCCCGCTGATAATATCTTCTCCTTCATTGCCATAAACCAAATCATTAGCTGTTGAGCCAGTGACGAAATCGTCACCTGCAAGCATCCAAACTCCCAAAGGAAAATTAGTTGCATCTGCGATCGACAAAGTAACAAATTCGGATGTATTGTCGCCAATTAAGCGTCGAAGTTCTGACGTATCGGGTTGTAAAGACATAAAAAAAATCCTCTTAATACTTGACTTAAATCTTAAGCAACGCAGATGGGAAAATCATTCGTTCTACCCACAGACTTGATTAAGTATGGGGTGCAAAATAGATTGCGGAAAAGTGCAAAGTATGTGAATATGTAGAGTAGATGGTTCACTTCCATCAGAGATTGAGATAACTCGGCGGTTGAAACCGCGTCTACAAAAACAAAGTCGGCCTGCGCCGACTAAAGAATAAAGATCGTTTCCGATTGCATCGGAATTATTAGTATCCGAAAAGGAGACGGCAGTGCCGTTTCCCTACAATGTTATTTTGGGTAGGGAAACGGCACTGCCGTCTGCTCTATCATTCCGGTACAACCGGAATTGATATAACTTAGGATAAAATTTAGGAGAAAAACATTGAGCCAATTCGCTATTAATAAAAACTTACTCTGCCTCCCCAATTAAAGTAAATGCCGCCCAATTTCGCGGCTGGGGATGAGTTTTCATCGTAGTTAACATTGCCTGCCGCAATGCCTGTGCTTTGTCGGGATTATTTTGCAAGTTTTGATAAAATGCCTGCATCAATTCCGATGTCGGCGCATCAGGAACCGCCCATAAAGAAACAATCACACTCGGCACTCCTGCCGAAATCAAAGCGCGCGACAAGCCAATCACCCCATCCCCGGTAATCCTGCCTTCTCCAGTGTTGCAAGCACTCAAAACGACTAAGCTTGCTTGCAGTTTCATATCGAAAATCTCTTCTGCGGTCAATAAGCCGTCATCGCTGCCAGAAGGAGCCATAGCGATCGCACTTCCCAATCCGCGCACATCATCGAGCAATCCATGCGTTGCTAAGTGAATAATCGATGCTTGCGGCATTTTTTGGACGATCGCAGCTTTTGTCCCTTGTGCGCCTGTGATGGCTTGAGTTTTGAGTAGAGGCGCGATCGCTCTAGCTTCAGCTTCAGCCCCAGGTAGAGGAGACAATTGCTGTTTGGGTTCTCCCAGAGAAAGAGACACACTCGGCATCGTGGGATTGCCCAACACTAGAGCGCTGCCACTGTTGGTTGGCTTCTGTGCTAACTTCTGCCGTTGCTGTCGAGTCAAATCCAATACTTGAATCGAGGGGGCGGTGAGAATCGTGTGTTTTTCGATTAAGTAAGTGCCGCTGGCATCTTGCAGGGCGGGGAAGGGTACTTGAAAGAGCGAACCTTGGGGAATGAAAATGACGCGGGCATTGGGATCTTTTGGCAAAAGCGTTTCAATGGGGTCAATCAGCAGTTGATGCAGTGTTGGTAAGTTGGGTGGGGGTTGGGTAGAGCCAAGACTGCTGCGACTGCGGACAGCCAGGAATTCTTGATTGCCAATAATTAAGTTGGCTAGAGAGGCGTTGTGTTTTTGCCAGAGGGGTTTGAGGTCTACTTGGCGGAAGGTAATTTCACCCGTAGGTTGAATTACCCAAATGTAGAGCGCAGATTCTCGCCCTACTTGTTTGCCCTGAATCTCAAACATCTCGTAGATGATGGAATACTGCACCAAAGTGGCGTTCTGTGCTTTGGCGATTTGGCGGATTTGATCCTGGTTGGGAGCAGTGGCGATGAGCGAACTGACATCACCAGAGGATAAGCGCTGTGTCAGGAGATCGACAAAGGCACGGGCACGTCCCCGTTCGGCAATTTCTAACGCGGCATTGGGGTTATTCTGAGCCACCCGGACTTGTTGCAGAAAGTTATAGGTGCTGACTTGTCCTTCAAAGATGGAGACTTTATTCGCGTCGTTGGAGCCGAGCATTTGCCGCATCGATTCCCAAACTTGAATGGCATTCACGAGCATTTTGTCAGCTTCTGTTGGGTTGCCAGCTTTCAAGAACGCCACTCCGAGGTGGTTGAGTACCCTACCTTCCCCGTTGCGGTCTTTAATGGAGCGGGCGATGGCTAAAGTCTGCTGTCCATACTCAATGGCTTTGGCCGAGTTGCCCAGAAAGTAGTAAGCATCTGCCAAATTACCCAGTGCCACACCCTCCCCCTGGCGGTCTTGAATTTCGCGGGCGATGGCTAACCACTGCTGTGCATACTCAATGGCTTGAGCATAGTTGCCCAGATCAAGGTAAATGAGTCCCAAACCGCCCAGTGCCACACCTTCACCTCGGCGGTCTTGAATTTCGCGGACGATGGCTAAACTCTGCTCTGCATACTCAATGGCTTTGGCCGAGTTGCCCAGAGATTTGTAAGCATCTGCCAAATTGCCCAATGCTTCACCCTCCCTCTGGCGGTCTTGAATTTCGCGGGCGATGGCTAACTGTTGCTGTGCATACTCAATGGCTTTAGCCGAGTTGCCCACAGAGCTGTAAATCATTCCCAAAAGGCGCAGTGCCACACCTTCACCTCGGCGGTCTTTAATTGCGCGGGCGACGGCTAACTGTTGCTGTAAATACTCAATGGCTTTGGCATAGTTGCCCAGAGAGCGGTAAGCGAGTCCCAAAAGGCCCAGTGCCAAATCCTCGCTCTGGCGGTCTTTAATTTGGCGTGCTAGGGCTAACAGTTGCTGCGAATACTCAATGGCTTTGGCATAGTTGCCCTGAGAGTGGTAAGCACCTCCTAAATTCGCCAGTGCCAAACGTTCAATGTGGCGGTCTTTAATTTCGCGTGCGATGGCTAAACTCTGCTGCCCATACTCAATGGCTTTGGCAGAGTTGCCCACAAAGCGGTAAGCGAGTCCCAAATTAGCAAGTCCTGCACCCTCACTGTCGGGGTCTTTAATTTCGCGTGCTATGGCTAAACTCTGCTGCCCATACTCAATGGCTTTGGCATAGTTGCCCACAGAGCGGTAAGCGAGTCCCAAATTGCCTAGTGCCACACCTTCACTTTCGGGGTCTTTAATTTCGCGTGCGATGGCTAAACTCTGCTGCCCATATTCAATGGCTTTGGCATAGTTGCCCACAGAGTAGTAAGCATCTCCCAAATTCGCCAGTGCCAAACGTTCAATGTGGCGGTCTTTAAGTTCGCGGGCGATGGCTAAACGTTGCTGTAAATACTCAATGACTTTGGCCGAGTTGCCCAGAGAGCGGTAAGCATCTCCCAAAGTGCCCAGTGCCACACCTTCCCCTTTGCGGTCATTAAGTTCGCGGGCGATCGCTAACAGTTGCTGTGCATACTCAATCGCTTTAGCATAATCGCTCAGAGAGTGGTAAGCGATTCCCAAACTGCCTAGTGCCCAACCCTCCCTTTCGCGGTCTTTAAGTTCGCGGGCGATCGCTAACAGTTGCTGTGAATACTCAATGACTTTGGCAGGGTTGTTTAAAAAGTGGTAAGCAGATCCCAAAATGCCCAGTGCTTTACCTTCCCCTTGACGGTCTTTAAGTTCGCGGGCGATGGCTAAACTTTGTTGTGCATACTCAATCACTTTGGCATAGTTGCCCAGAGAGCGGTAAGCGATTCCCAAAATGTCCAGTGCTAAGTCTTCCCTTTTGCGGTCTTTAAGTTCACGGGCAATGGTTAAACTCTGCTGTGTATACTCAATCGCTTTGGCCGAGTTGTTCAGAGACAGGTAAGCGAATCCCAAATTGCCCAGTGCTGCACTCTCCTCTTTGCGATCTTTAAGTTCGCGGGCGATGGCTAAACTCTGCTGTGCATACTCAATGGCTTTGGCATAGTTGCCCAGAGAGCGGTAAGCATCTCCCAAAGTGCCCAGTACCGCACCCTCTCCTTGGCGGTCTTTAAGTTCGCGGGTGATGGCTAAACGTTGCTGTGAATACTCAATGACTTTGGCATAGTTGCCCAGAGAGCGGTAAGCATCTCCCAAAGTGCCCAGTGCAGCACCCTCCAATTGGCGGTCTTTAATTTCGCGGGCGATGGCTAAACTCTGCTCTCTATACTCAATGGCTTTGGCATTATTGCCTAGAGAGTCGTAAGCGAATCCCAAAAAGCCCAGTGCCCAACCCTCCCCTTGGCGGTTTTTGATGGCGCGATAAATTTCCAGTGCCTGTTCCCAGGAATTCAGCGCTGCTCTTAATTGACCAGTCTTATACTGTTGAAGCCCCTGCTTCATTAGCCGATCGGCCTCACTTTTACGAGCATCGGTAGTTTGAGCAGCAGCGGGGAGTGGGGAGTGCGGAGGAATATAAAAAGCAACAGACAACAGGCAAAAGGCGAGGGGAAAGAGGAAGCCCGATCGCACTTTACAATTGCTGGATTTAAGCAGTTTTAGCGAGAAAGATTTCATAGGATTTAGTCTTTAGATTGCGAAGGTTAGCGCTGTCCTTGGCGCTGTTGTTCGATCGCCCTAATTTGCTTCAATCGATCGCTCCAATCTTTCAAAGGTTCGGCTTCCGAACTAGCAAGAGAATCTAGCAATTCCAGCACAGCCGCTTGGTTTTGAGAAATCTCAGAGGCTTTGCGCGCTTCCGCGATCGCGTCATACCACAGCCCAGACTCCGCATACAGGTCGATCCGCTGTTGGGGAGTTTGCGCCGCTGCAAGTTGAGTCTGCAACGAAGCCGCAGGCCCAACGACTTGGATTTCTGCCGCCGCCACGACATTCCTCGAAGGAACATTCGGATCGCACACCAACACCACTTGCCACTGATAGGATTGCCCGATCGACAGTTGGGGCAGATTTGAGGGCAAAGCAACCGACATTATTCCTGGTTGACTCTGCATCTCGGTTCTGTAAAGCAGTTGTCCCGTGCGAGTAAACAGCCGGAATAGCAACGGACGAGGAGTGCGATCGGGTACAAACCAGGTAAAAGTCGGATGCCCAGAAATCGTCTCTCCCACATGGCTAAACGGCACTAAGGCAGTCAATCTCGCCGATGAATTAGCTTCGCAACTGCCGCCGCGAGTGGTATTCGTCCCCGTTTCTTTCGGTTTAGAAGGGTTTTCAGGAGGAGTGTATTGTGCCAGCGCTACAGGAGCGATCCAGAACGAAACACTCAGCATTAAACTCGCAATGCCCGCAGAGTAAATGGTTCGACGCTTCAACTCGTGAGTCATCATCGCAATCCCCTCTGTAACTATTTCTAAAGTAATCAACAATACACAAACACAATAGAGGACTGCCCGCAAGCGTTGTTTGCGGGAAGGTGCAAAGATATTGGGAATCGGGCATGGGGCATGGGGCATTGGGCATTGGGAATAGTCCTGGACTATTGGTGACAACTTAAGCCTGAAACCCTATGTATCTCTCGCTGGTAGCCGAGTCTCGATCCCCCTAAATCCCCCTTAATAAGGGGGACTTTGACCAAGTTCTTGTCCCTGCCTTAGTAGGGGCGGTGCCCCCGTGCCCGCCCTTGGCTAGGGGCGATCGAACCCTAACCGTCTTGACGGTTGATATAACAAGCGTGAACCCAACCAATTACCAGAACCACCGCCGTTTCGCTGGCCAGGTTAACTCGCACACTGTCCCCTTCGGTTGATTCGGGTAGCGCCGAAATGCTCCGCCTAACTGTTTGGCTAAGTTCTTTGCAAGCTGGGTTCCTAATCCTGAAGGTTGAAGTTTAGGGTTTGGATCTTCGGTTGTTTCCCTCTCTCGCTCGATTTGGGCCAAGCTAAGCGTTTCTGACAGAGACGGTTTTCCCCTACCATTATCCGCCACCCGAATCACCTGCTGATCGCCTTCTTGAGTGCAAATTACGGTCAAGCGAGTGGCTTCGATCGCGTGTTTCCCCACATTGCAGAGCGCTTCTTCCAGAAAGCGGCAGAGTGCTCGCTTGTGTTCCAACCGCAGATGCGAGGTGTTCAAAGGATCGAACTGCACAATTTTGAATTTGATCGTTTTGAGGTGAGGCAGTTCTTGTTCGAGCGTGTTGGAATAGACTTTGTAGAGCAATTCATGCAATGGAGCCTGCAGGGCCAATTCGATCGCACTTCCCATGCGAAGATGCGGTTCATCTGCGATCGCGTCTCGTTGCACAGAGCCGTAAACGGCCCGCAATTCTTGATTCAAGCGTTGCAACTCCGGTAGAAATAACGGCGGTGTGGCTTGTTCTTGAGCAGTTCTCAAAATTCCAACCAATGTTTGTAACGGGCCACTGTGAATTGCATTAAAGGTCTGCTCGATCGCAAACTGACGTTCCTCCAACCGCAGTCGGAGTTCCTGTTCGTGGCGATAAAATAACGCTGCCGTCAACCCAGCCCCATTCAACACGAGTACGAGCAACACAGGCACGATCGGCACCCACCATCCCAAAAGAATGAGCCAGTAACAGAGCGCGATCGGGGTAATACTAGCGATTAAGAGCCCGATCACAATTTTCCAGGGCGATCGCACAAATCGTCCCAAACTCATCCCCAAGAGTCCCCAGACCGCAATCCAGAGCGTTTCCCAGCCCTCCCCCCAAACCTGAAGCAACGGCCGCCGATCGATCACCGCGCTAATCATCTGGCTCGTTTCGTGGGCTTGCATTTCGACTCCGTAAATCCGTCCGGGATTGATGCCTGCGATCGCACCCGAACTTGCCAAATCCTTCGCGCTAAAAGACATCATCCCAATCAGCACAATTTTGCCTCGAATCCAGTTCGCATCTACTTGTCCCCCCTTGATTTGCTCCAGGGAAAGCACGCGAAATGGCATTGTCCCGCTGCGAACATTCAGTAAAATTTGGTTCCCGCCTGCATCCGCCCCCACATATCCGCCAGAGTTTGACTGCACTCTGGTAAATTCAATGCTGCCAAAGCGCATCGCCTCCCGATCGCGAATTCCATTACCTAGCTTAATTCCTCGGGTTGCTAAATAGAGTTCTGCCAGCCGGATCGCGAAGGAAAAACGGTATTCCTGTCGATCGTTGTTAGTGCCCAGTAAACTGCGGCGCTGGTAGCCATCCGCATCGAGTACGAAATCTGCAAAGCCAACCTGTTCGGGTGGTAGCGCGGGCGGAGGTGCGACGGTAAAGCCACTGCGATCGGGCAGTGCAATCTCCACTCCGATCGTATTCTTGCTGCTGCGAAACACCGATGCCAGTTCAGCATTACCCGGTTCAACCGGAATATCGCGGACAAGATCCAGCCCGATCGCGATCGGTTGATAGGCCTGCAAGCGTTTGAGTAAATGGGCTATATCGCGATCGGGAATCGGATAAGTTCTAGCGCGTTGAATATCCTCCTCAGTGATGCCGACAATTACAATCCGTTCATCCATTGGCTCAGCAGGACGCAAACGCAGAAATCGATCGAACGCAACCAACTCCCAAAACTGAAGCGCACCGCTCAATCTAGCCATCATCACAGCGACAATCACCATCACCCCTGGAAGCGCTCCTCGTCCCCAAGTCGTGACGCCCGCTTTCACTGCTTGCCATCGATCGCGCTTCATAATAATGTCCGGTTGAATAGTTATCATACTTTTGTACGACTGTTTGGCCGATGCCCGATGCCCGATGCCCGATGCCCGATGCCCGATGCCCGTACAAGATTTATAAGTAATTAACCAGACTTGATATCACTAATCAATCAATCCTTCTTCCCTAGCTCGCACTTCCGTTTGAATCCGCAGATTCTTATCATCATCAGGATACACCTCTAGCACATCTCGAATCTTAGTCCAGTAATACTGCACAGTGCGTTCAGAAACATTCATCCGTTTGGCGATCGCAGTATCCTGTAAGCTCTCGTGAAAAGCAAATTGCAACACCTGCATCCAGGCGGGTTTGAGTTGCAGCCCATTGCGGATCTCTCTGGGTGTATAAATCCGCTCATGCAGCGCCCAATCAACCATCGCCAGCAAGTCTTTCATCGGCTGGCTTTTATCGACAACTGTGAAGCCGCCCATGTGATTGTCGATCGACGGTTTCAGCCAAACTAAAGTCCGAACATGGGCACTCTGCACCACAATATTCAGACTCGGATACTTCTCCATCAACGTTTTGAGAAGTTGAAGCCCTGAATTTGCTTGCGCCGTTTCGCCGATCGTCTCTGGCATCACCAGATCCACAATCACCAAATCCGGGGTAGTCTGCGCTATTTGCTCAAGGGCAGCCTGAGCCGTCGGAGCCGTCAGAATGTCTGCCTCTGGATATTCTTGCTTCAGAATGTTAAGCGTGCCACCTAACACCATCGCATGGTCATCTACAACTAAAAATGTTCGTTTCTGCGGTTGAGGTAAAGTCTGGGGCATAGTTGATTAGTTGCCACACAACATCGTCAGTTTAGTTAATCCGTCCACCCATTTTAGATTTGGGATTTACGATTTTCGATTTGTGACCTAGTTGAAACTAGGGGCTTTAAACCGCTGAAATTCTCATTCAAAATCCCAAATCTAAAATTGTCTCTGTCATCTTCTTACAATAGAGGAATTACGTGGCTCCCGTCCTGCATCTGTCCGCCAACTGGGGTTGTGGATGTCCGCAACGAGAATTGCGCTAAAGTGCAATTCTATTATAATCTAGGTGTCGAAGCAGGAAAAAGGATGATTTTATGGCAGCCGAAGGTTCGTATCAAGTAAGCACGTACAATCTGGAACTTGACGCAGAAATTCAGCGGTTAAAAGGTCAAGTTCTCCTCAGTTGGGAAAAGGAAGCGCGCACTTTAAAGTGGTTCGGTTTAGCCGACGGGATGAATGTTTTGGAAGCGGGTAGCGGGCCGGGATTTTTCACCGAAAAACTGTTAGAATTGCTGCCAAACAGTTCGGTAACAGCGGTAGAAATTGACCCGGTACTGCACGAAAAAGCAGTAGAATACTTGCAGGACAAAGGGGGCGATCGATTAAATCGCATTCAAGCATCGGTGGCGGATACTGGTTTGGATGATAACACGTTTGACTTTGCGATCGCCCGTTTGCTGTTCGTTCACCTCCCAGAGCCCGTCGCAGCAGCTAGAGAAATATTCCGCATCTTGAAGCCTGGCGGAAAACTGGTGATTATTGATAGCGATGCGGATCTGTTTTGGCTGACAAATCCACCTTGGTCAGTCGAGATTGTCCGCGAGAAATTCAAGCAGGTGATAGCATCGCGGGGCGGCAATTTATGCGTCGCGCGAAATCTGTGCCGCATTCTCAAAGAAGCTGGGTTTGTTAGCGTTGATTTAGAAGCGGTTGTCAGCCACAGCGATATCATGGGAATTGAGGCATTTCAACCTTTGCTTGACTCCGGACCCATTTTGCAGATGGTCAAACAGGGGTTGATTTCAGAGTCGGAAATAGCCAGCTATCTGGTTTCGCGGGATAAGTTTTTTGCGGCGGGCGATCGATCGATGATGAGTTTTTGGTTAATGGCTTGCGGGGAAAAAAAGCAATAAAATTAAGACAGATATTTCACACAATATTGATGTCTCGTCGCAGCACAGCCTCTAGCACTCTCGCTACATTCCCAGCCAACAAATCAAACTTATTTAACAGCAAACCAGGAAAAACTTCAGAATAAATTATCCCCTCAGCATTAGTTTAAAGCTGCACGAATATCTCTAGAATCGTATCATATCAAATCCGGTAGCATCGTCGGGCGTCAAACATAGTCAACAGCCAAAAAGCACCGCTCGTGCAACCGGACTTGATATAATCCATCTGCGTTTATCTATGTTTATCTGCCCTCATCTGCCGTTAAAAAAAGAGAAATTTTTAACCGCAGATGACAATGGATTGACGCAGATTCACGCAGATTAAGAGAAGAGAGATAGAAATAATTCCGATTCTAAAAAAATTAATATCAAAGTTATAAATTTTCATATTAGCGAGCGCTTTTTTAAAGCTTTCATGTTCTTCGCCTTTCTTCTAAAATTTTTGCTGTCATAGCTATCACCATCCTATTTTAAATATTACTAGCCCCTACCCAGCACAAACCAGGCAGGGGCATTCACTCACATTCTAACTTAATGAACTAGCTCGATTGCCCTTTTAGTCAACGCCTCAGCAGTCAACCCATTAAACGCCATCAACTGACCAGCACTAGCAGTAGTTTCCCCCCGCTTCCAAGCAAAAGTATCCCGCTTGCAATTGCTGCGGAGCATCACTGGTTCCAACATCCCAGAAGCACCGCCTGTCACACCAATCAAGGCATCTCCGCCAAACAATTCCGCAAATTTCTCATCGCTCAAAAAGCCGCCGTCAGCTTCCGAACAAGTATCCCAAGCAACATCGCTAGCACGATACAAACGCCGAGGATTCACAACAGAAACAATCCGCACTCCAATGCCTTCTGTTTCCAAAAATGCCGCCGCTTCAAACACAGGCATTAACGTCATGTCGCCGACAACTGCAAACACAACTTTCTTGCTCCCCCCTTGATTGTGGGAAGCTTGCGGGGAATCGACTTCGTGCAGAACTATTGCACCGTCTTGCAAACCTTGGCGAGTCTGTTCAAAAGTAGTGCGAATTGGCAGTGGCGACTTGCTTGCAGTAATCACAACTCCCTTATTTTTAGCAGTCAAAGCCCACTCGTAACAAGCTTGAATACTGTTAGCATCCGGTGGAAACAAAGGAAACACATTTCCGTTCCGCATCATCGCCGCAAAATAAGCCTCAATTTCCGGCCGCTGGTGCGTCCAACCGTTACGGCCTTGTTCCAATGCACCCGCTGTAAATAAGGTGACAGTTGCCGGAGTTGGACGGCGCAATTCTGCCATTGCTTGGGTTACAGTTTGCCAAATTGGTAAACCATTGATGGCAAAAGATTCGTAGGAACACCACAAACTCCGCGCTCCGAATAGCGATAAACCTACAGCTAAACCGGCGCAAGCATCTTCGCTCAAAGGTTCGTAAACTTGACCGTTTGGTGATTGATTGTACAGGTCATCTGTCGTTGGGTGAATAATTTTGAGAGCTTGGTTGATATTGGCAATTGCCGATGCTTCATTGCCGTCAGCATTAGTGACAAGAAAAGTACGATCGCGCTCGCCGACTTTCCCTACCAAACGTCCCATTGCTGTTGTCGAAATCTTCGCTTCTCCGCCAACTGAAAATTCTTCTAAAGGTAATTCGCCTAAATCTGCCAGCGGCAATGTAAACTCAGTAACAACTGTTTTCGCCGCCGGGCCGCCGCCCGCACGCTCGCAATTTGTCCGCACCAATTGCCAAGCAGCAGCAGTCAAAGCGCGCTCTTTTAAAGCACTGATAATGTGCGGAGCATCCAGCGTATCTTTCGGATAAAGGTTGTGAGATTTTGCTCCGCGCGCGTGGACACCGGCACCTTTCAACTGTTTGATAATAAACGCAGTTAATTTGCCGCCGAGAGCAGATTTTGCCGCTTTGTCAACTCCTTCTAAAACAGCTTTGGTAAATGCCATGCGCTGTTCGAGCGAAAAAGCAGTGCTGTCAACATAATCTTCCGGTTGATTTTTATCGTCAAATTCCTTAGCATCAACTAAGATAACTTCTTCAAAACCGTTGCCGTGCCAATAAGCAATCATTTCAGCATTAGTTTTAGTCGAAACCATGCTGTGATGTTCCTGAGAATATCCGTTCCAAACCAACACAGGCAAAAAGTTAGTAACGCTGGGATAAGCAGTGTGGAAATGCGCCATACTGCTCATTGGATAGGGTTCGCCCATGCCGCCGTCACCCATTGTGAAAGCAAACAGTTTTTCGCGGTGCAAAAGCGCTCCAGCCATTGCGAAATGCTGCCCTTGTCCGAGGGGGCCGGCCGGTGCTAAAAGGCCGGGAATGAAACCGGAAAGATGTCCTAACAAACCGTCTTTTTCTCGGAATTTATCGCGCACTTGCTGCACGTTGAAAATTCCCATATCTTCCAAAGATCGATCGAGAAACATGGCACTGTAAAATCCTGGCGCGTGATGGCCGACTTCGGTGACAATGTTCTTGTGTCCCAGCATCACCAAAGCGGCATAAGCCTCAGCTTGGCTAGCAAAACCCCCCGGATGTCCCGATGCCTTGCTAGCGGTAACTTGCAGTGTCAGGTAGCGCAGCGCGTCTGCTCCCAGCATCGTTTGAAAGACGGCGACGGGATCGGCAGGATCTGCGATCGACTTGCTCCCCTCGGCGATCGCAGGTGCTTTCCCATAAGTGTCAAAACCAGGGACTGTTTCAGAAAAATATTGAATGCCTTCACAAAAAGCGGGCGTTGTTGACGTTGCCTGCGGAGTAGTTGCTGTCATGCTTGATACCTGAAAAATTGGAATTGGATTAATGTAAGAGTAATTTTATAGCTTCCGTGTTCCAAAAAATCATTAGTTCTATTATGTCAGTGATAAATAAGGAAAATATCTCAATTTTTAAGCTAATAAGTAGTTGTTTGAGAACCCCGACTTTTTTCATGAGTCGGGGTTCTGTGTTTACGCATTACTAATCCATCTCAAATCTCAAACCCCAAATCTAAAATTGTTCCAGCCGTTCCCTAACATCTATATAAGGCACAGTACCGCTTTCAGAAAGAGAAGGCACAGCCTTTTGATTCCGCAGCCAAACAAAAAAACTGCTCAGTGCAGGAGTCGGATCTTGATCGCGCCGCAGGGTGTAGATCAAACCTTCGCAAGGCCCATTAACACGGCTAGTCGTGCAAATCGCTTTCTGGTTATTTACCATACCCACAGTCACATAATTTAGCTGTTTATTTCGGTTATAATTCTCAAGGCGCTGAGTGACTTGTTGGCAGCGAGTTAGAGGATCGTAGCCCGAACTAGAAAAGAAATTGGAACTCCAGCGAATCCAAGGCTCCCTGAAACCTTGCGGATTTTGATACACAGTCACCGGCTCGCCCGTTGAGGTATCGCAGACAAATCCTCCATAACCCTGATTCGGTTGGTTTTGATCCGAGGCGCTGCTGATAGAAAGATTGCTGAGAATATCAAAACCGTTATGCTTATTTTGTGATAGCAACTCCCTAAAAGCATCGATCGGGATTGCCGCGTTCAACCCCGTTTTTATCTCCTCAATCTGACCGTTCCACTGACTCCTAATTGTGCCAACAGTATCCCCCTGGCCGTGAATTCCTACCACCCTGCCATCAGCATCAAATACAGGCCCGCCGCTCATCCCGCGCCTGGTTACAGCTTGGTAGCGCAGACGATACCCTGATGAGGCGCTGCCTAAGCGAGAAGAGATGATACCAGCAGTAAACTCAAGTTTTCGTTCAAATCCCGAAATAGGCAGCGGATACCCAGAAACATAAATAGCAGAACCAACAACAGCACGTTCTGACTCGCCCATTGGTGCTACTGGATACTGTTCTCGGCTCTGAAACTGTATCAAAGCCAAGTCTATATCCCTGTCATTTTTCGGTAAGCGCTGTATTCTAATCGCAGCATAATCCTTCTCCAAATGAGTGCGAATGCTGTATTTTTGAGCGAGGCTTGCCACCACATGATTAGCTGTCAGAACAGTGTAAATATTACCCTGTTTGGCAATAATTACTCCCGATCCACTAGCAAAAAAACCCAGTGTATTGTTGACTTCCACAGTTGTCAAAGTCGCTAGCTGGGCAATTTCTTCGGCTGTTTTGGCACAGGCAGCATATTGTTGGCTGACAACCGCCGTCACTGTTAATGCACCTGTCAAGATGATTGTCAGCGCGTCAAACCGCAAACTCCACACATTCATCGATAACTCCCTTTCTGGAGACGAGGCGAACTGCAAATATATACTAATCGGAATTCCCCAACAGGATTTAACCTTTTTCTCCGATAATTCCGCTGTTGGTTCACTTCCATCTTCATTCTTCATAGACGCCAAAATTTGAATCTCGATACTTGCCCCTACCGTTAATCTTAACCAAGAAACCTTTGGCATTAAAAATCGGGCTGCCACTCGTACCGATTTTAACCTCATTTGTATAGCCCAAGCTATAACCTTGAGGCAAAGATTTGGGTAGCAGCACCAAAACGAAGCCCGCGTCAATCGATTTTAGATTTTAGATTTTAGATTTTAGAGGCGACCCCACGGATAAATGCGGGGGCTTGAGGATTTTCGATTTTCGATTTGGGATTGACTCCACGGATAAATCACGTGGCGGGTACCACCTTTGAAATTCGTGGTCAGCGAAACTCCCAACCTCAGCACCCGCAGGAAAGCCTACTGCCAACACTGGCTCAGACACCGCTCCTGGCTCAAAGCTCAATGGTGCTATTTTATACTCGATCGCGCTGCGAAACTGAAAGATCGCCCGATCGGTATTGCCCAGCCGTCTCGGAACTCCTAGCGGTTGGTGGATGAGGCCGTCGTCGGTGACAAGTCCGATCGCCACAACCTGCTAGTTAGTCAGCACCCTATAGGTTTAGCCCTGCTGCCGGACGATCGTCCCAGAACCAGGAGACATTCCCGTCGGGATGCGTACCGCTGTTTGACCCGCCAAAGTTGCCACATCAATCCTTGGAATTGGTGATGGGATGGAAAATTTGCCAATCTTTAAGGCTGTCCGAACGGTGGGGAAAAGGGGGTAGTTGCGCCTCATCATCCATACTTTCCCCTAGCTTTTCGCTGACATCAATGTAAGGAATTTTACTGGTTTCATCAAAAGACGGCATCCCGACATATCCTTGGCGCCAAGCCAACAAATTATACAAAGAGCCAATCGGGTCTTGGCCGGGTCTGAGGGTATAAATCAAATTTTGACACCGCCCATTAACTTGATTAGCCGTGCAGATGACGTTCTGGCCGTTCATTTGGCCCGCAGTAATGTACTTAAGCATTCGTTGGCGGCGATAGATTTCGAGGCGTTGACTCACTAATTGACACCGAGTTGCCGGATCATAGCCAGAACCGGAGAAATAATCGGAAGTCCACTCAATCCAAGGCTCTACAGCACCTTGAGCGTTTTGGTACACCGTCACCGGCGCACCGGTCGAGGTACTGCACCAAAATCCACTTTCCCCCGATGCTCGCCGACCGTAACTCGGTTGAGAAGCAACCGTCAGGCCGCTGAGGGCGAGCGCTGTTGCCACAAAAACTTTTGTCAATAATTGCTGTTTCATGATTTTTTCACTGTGTTTTTATGAGATTCGGCACAAAAATCACCGAATGCTGCGATAACACCCTTGACACGCCTGTTCGTTAAAGATCCGCTGACTGAGGAATTATGTGATTCGCGACTTGACCAGAAACCAGTTTTTTTTACGAAAACACTTCGTTGCAGCCCTTATGCCTGGTTAAAAAACCCGGTTTTTTTGCTCTTGATGCGTAAGTTTTGATATTGTTCGCGACTTGCACGTTCCCTCTAACCGCCATTTCGGCGCTGTTAAAAAAGCGCTCCGAAGCCGAGCTTAAAATGCCCGCGCAAGTCGCAATTCTGTCCTCATTACTACTAATCAAACTCAGGCTTTTACCAACCGGAAGAGGCTTTTCACCTCAGACCTTGGAAAGGATCGAGTTGCAACGGTACATCACACCACTGACAAGGTATTTGATATCACTTACGAGCTGGGTCGCGAGCTTGATCTGCTGAGACAGGTAAACTACGGGGTTACGCCATCGAGGGGTAAAACCCCTCTTACCTGATCTAACACTAAAATCCAGGTATTAACAAGAACTCTTAACTTGTTTTCATCTCCGTACTGCGGGAAATACTTCTAAGTGAGTGTAATCAGGGTCTAAGTGCTTTCTACCACCAAAATTTACCCTCCATACACTGACGTTTAGTAGAGTATTAAAAACTATGAACCGTATCTGCAAACAGTTAGGATATTTAGGCGTTTGGTTGATTTTGATAGGCGGTAGCAGTTGTTCTAGCTCAGATGCAGCTACCTCAACCGAAAACCAGAGCCAACTCTCAACAAGCGCCCGTCAGTTCCAACACCTACAGCTAATGGGAAATCAAATTGAGGCTCGATCGAGTCAATTGACGCAACCTTCTAACTCTGTTGCCTCAGTTTTAGGCAGTGCTACCATCTCAGAAAATACTGTCACCGTTACGGTTTATAAGGTAGATAATTTGTGTCAAACTCTGAAGCTGGAAACAGTTACAGGCCCAGAGAGCCAGTTAATGTCATCGGCAGTTAATGAAGTGTTAAACCAGCAGATTTTCGATAGTCTTGGTTTGGCTGGTTATCGCCTCACGATCAATCGCGACCTCGGAATAGCTACCGTGGATCTTCGTGCATCGGGAAGTTCACGGCAGAAATTGCAAAATCTGTCCAGTTGTCAAATGTTAGGTTTGTTCGGGGGCGTGCGCCAAACTTTAACCAGTTATGCTCCTTGGCAAATCAAAACAGTTCGTTTTACAGAGCTTGGAGAGGATATTTTGAGCACAGTTCGAGAATAAGCTATTAAAATTATTGGAGATGGGACTTACACAATTCTCCCCTTAAAAACAAGGGTTGGGAGGGATTGAATAAACCTTCAAACCCTGTGAAGTTTTTTGATGCTGCTAAGTTCTGTGACCCAAACCCAGGTAATTCCTATGACACTACCTAACGGCCCCACAGCTCCACCCTTGGTGCAGCTAATTCAATGGATCGGCGATCCCCTGACATTCATGGATAAATGTGCCAAGCAATACGGCGACATTTTCACAGCTCAATTGGGCAACATCGAGCCATTGGTGATGATCCACCACCCGCAAGCTGTCCAAGAGATTCTCAACAGCAACGCGTTTCACGCTCCAGGCAGCCTGAATAGTATTCTCAAACCCCTGCTGGGAGAACAATCTATGATTATGCTATCGGGAGAAAGGCACAAACGCGAGCGCCAATTATTGATGCCACCTTTTCACGGGGAACGGATGCGGAATTACGGTCAACTAATTTGCGATATCGCTCAAGATGTTGCCAGCAAGTGGTCGGTCGATCGACCTTTTGTGGCCCGCAGCGCGATGCAGGAAGTCACCATGCGGGTAATCTTGCAGGCTGTCTTCGGTCTGGATGACGGGCCGCGGTTACAAGCACTCAGGCCCTTACTTGCCTCAGTCCTTGATATGACCAACTCTCCCCTGCGATCGAGTATGCTATTTTTCGGCTGGATGCAGCAAGATTGGGGTTCTTGGAGTCCTTGGGGACGCATGAAACAGCGGCAGCGGAAAGTTGAGGAACTCATCTATGCCGAAATTGAAGAACGCAGACAGCAACCAGACGCCAGCCGCACCGACATTCTCAGCTTAATGATGGCCGCGCGCGACGAAAACGGTCAACCAATGACGAATGAAGAATTGCGTGACGAGTTGATAACGCTGCTGTTTGTAGGCCACGAAACCACAGCAACGGCCCTAGCTTGGGCATTTTACTGGATTCACCACTTGCCGTCGGTGCGCCAGAAGTTGCTGCAAGAATTGGACAGTTTGGGGAAAAATCCCGACCCGATGGAGATTTTCCGCTTACCTTACCTGAGTGCAGTTTGTCAGGAGACGCTGCGAATTTACCCCGTGGCAATGCTGACGTTTCCGCGAGAAGTGCTCGCGCCCGTGGAACTGATGGGACATCAACTCGAACCGGGCACGGTTGTCGTCGGCTCGATTTATTTGACCCACAGACGAGAGGATTTGTATCCAGAACCGCTGCAATTTAAACCGGAACGGTTTTTGGAGAGGCAATTCTCGCCTTACGAGTATTTGCCGTTTGGAGGCGGCAGTCGCCGCTGTATCGGCTTGGCGCTGGCGCAGTTGGAGATGAAACTGGTGCTGGCAACCATTTTGCGCGATTTCGACCTTGTATTGGCCGAGAAAAAGCCCGTACAGGCCAAACGCCGAGGGGTAACTTTAGGGCCTGCCAGCGGCGTGCGGATGGCCCTGCTGGGGCGGCGGATGCGGCAGCAGAAGCCTGAACCTGTCGCTACTGGGGTTTAAAGTCGCAGCGGTTACAGCGGCCGATCGAACTTTTTGCTGTGAGTGCTCACCATTTAGGGAGAAGGTGCGATCGTCCGCCAATGCCACCATTTTTTGTAGCACCCGCTACAGATAAATAGCTAGAATCCTTAACCTGTAAGCCTCCCCCCTCTCAATTTTCAAATTCTCAGTCTAAAATAATAGGAGCCTTGCAAACACAGCCTGAAAGCAAAAGTGGGTGATTGCAATAGTCCTCTTGATATCTCAAAAGCCTGCCTGCCATACTTTAAAAACATATGCATACCCTGTTATTCAGCAAGGTCGGAAGCGCGTTGGCATTGCCAGCAATCTTCCGGCCTCTTTATTTTTTGGGTTACTTAAGGCATTGGAGACAAGATGCAGAAGGCAAAGCAAAAGTATAAATTCTCCCCCTGTCCTCATCTCCCCCTATCCCCAATCTAGAGCTTGTGCCTCTAATTCCAATAGAATCCGATAGCAAGTTTAAGGAATCACTAAGGAATAATTAATAACTTGTTAAATTATCTCCTTTTGCCCTTATCTCAATCTTCAGTTTTCAGAAATTCCGATACCGAGACCGACTTTGGGAGACTCTCCAGATCTTGAATTTCGCTTTCGTGGGCAAAAAACTCGACTTCTTTGTCATCAATCTGGATCTGATAGCTAGCGGTAGCTGTCACAACCCGTCGCTTTTTTTTATCTTCTATTAAAACCCAACACACGACAGGTCTTACCCATCTCTCAACGTGCTGGCTTTGCTTCGTACTCCCAAAGGCATACCAGCCTTTAGCTTCAATAATTTGAAGCACTTTAAAATCGTTATTTGCCATATATCTCTATCGCATTAACTTCAGTATTGTTCTTAGATAAAAAGGCTATCTTGCTAAGCAGGGTAAAGGTTTGAACATCCCCAGCCGCACTTGATAACCTGATTTTTTGTCAGGAGAATCGGGTTGACAAGGCTTTGTATGCGTTGTGGCCCGCTAAATGTAGTGCGAGCTTTTTGTACTCTCCCACAATTACCGTAAAGTATCTATACCGCATCCTCAAAAAATATTCTCGCATTAGCCTCAACAGCAGCTAACTAGACCTTAGCTAGCTGCATATAACTGGATGCCAACTGCTTCTAACGCCTGGTTGGTGAGAGTGATCGGCATACAATATTGTTAAGACTTTTTGCTGTAATCAACTATCATCTTTACCCGATGGGGTAAAACTTAACTAGAGGTTGCCGCTTTCAATTCTAAGCCTCGGCGCGCCTAATTCCTAATTAATTGTATGGTGTAGTTGATAATTGCCAAACCGTCGATCGCACTCAACAGCCGTGTCTAACTCTTCTATTACCATCACCGTTAAACTGTTCGCCGCCTTCGGTGAAGCCTACGGCGTTTCGGAACTTACATTAGAACTTCCTCCCGAAACCCCAGTGTCTCATGTGCTCGAAAGCTCGATCGCCCAATATCCTCAATTAGAACAATGGCGCGATCGTACCCGCTTCGGCCTTAACCTAGAATTCGTCTCCCCCGACACCATCCTCCAAGACGGCGACGAAGTTGTACTCATCCCTCCCGTCAGCGGCGGGTAGGCTAAGTTGGTTAATCTGAAATGTTGCACCATTCTCAATAAGCTTTTTATGAACAGGCTTTCCGGCCTGTTCCACAAGAGATGAATTTTATTGTGGAACAGGCCGGAAAGCCTGTTCTTGAGATTGGTGCCACATCTCAGTTAATCAAAAATTCGAGGTTTTGTAGTTGTGTTCGATCGCACGACGGCCCAATTGTTAGCCCAAAAAAGATTTATTAAGTTTTGTAACAATTCCGTCGTCAAATCATCCTTGAGCTCGCTCAGTCTCGCGTGCGGGTCTGACAATCTGGATTAAGATCCCGATCCAGAAAAAAAGCCAAATCCTTGTGGGGTGGGCGTCTCGCCCGCCCAAATATCAAAGTAAAATACACCACTGTTTAACTGAAAAGTCACTGAAAAATCAATCCCGACTAAAAAAGTCGGGTATGGTTGACGCACTAATTTGAGCGTGGTATTCTGCGAAAAGAATTAACAAACATCGCAAAACTAGAGAGTTGAGCTATGACCCAGGCCACCAGAACACAATCCACAGCAGCAACCTTCACAGCCCTTAAATGTAAAGAATGCGGCGAAGAGTACGAACTCCAAGCCAAGCACGTCTGCGATTGCTGTTTTGGCCCGCTTGAAGTCAAGTACGACTACGACGCCATCCGCCGCACCGTCACTCGCCAAACCATCGAAGCCGGCCCCAACTCGATCTGGCGCTACCGCGCATTTTTACCAGTCGCTACAGATAACGTCATCGATGTCGGCACGGGGATGACTCCTCTATTAAAATCCCACCGCTTGGCGCGCCGCCTTGGTCTAAAAAATCTTTATATTAAAAATGATGCTGTCAATATGCCCACTCTCAGCTTTAAAGACAGAGTGGTGTCAGTCGCCCTCAGCAGAGCGAGAGAATTGGGTTTCACAACGGTATCCTGTGCCAGCACCGGCAATTTAGCTAACTCTACGGCTGCGATCGCCGCCCACGCCGGACTCGACTGCGTAGTCTTCATCCCCTCCGACTTAGAAGCAGGCAAAGTCCTCGGCACTCTGATTTACAATCCAACTGTCATGGCAGTTCACGGCAACTACGATCAAGTTAACAGACTCTGTTGCGAAGTCGCCAATACACATGGCTGGGGATTTGTCAATATCAACTTGCGTCCCTACTATTCCGAAGGCTCAAAAACCCTCGGCTACGAAGTTGCTGAACAGCTAGGCTGGCAATTGCCCGATCACATCGTCGCTCCCCTTGCATCCGGCTCTTTGTTCACAAAGATTTACAAAGGCTTTAATGAATTCATCGAAGTCGGTTTAGTGGACGAAAAGAAAGTCAGATTCAGCGGTGCCCAAGCTGACGGCTGTTCCCCAATCGCCCAAGCCTTCCGCGAAGGTCGCGATTTCGTCAAACCGGTGAAACCGAATACAATTGCTAAGTCGATCGCGATCGGCAATCCAGCCGACGGTATGTACGCCTTGGAAATCGCTCGCAAAACCAACGGCAACATTGAATCCGTCAGCGACACCGAAATCATCGAAGGCATGAAACTGCTAGCAGAAACCGAAGGCATATTCACTGAAACCGCAGGCGGCACGACAATCGCAGTCTTGAAGAAACTCGTAGAAGCAGGTAAAATCAATCCCGATGAAACCACCGTCGCTTACATCACGGGCAACGGTTTGAAAACGCAAGAAGCAGTTCAAGGCTACATCGGCGAACCCATCACCCTCGAACCGAAACTAGAAGCGTTCGAGCGCGCCCTAGAACGTGCCCGCACACTCGAACGCTTAGAATGGCAACAAGTTTCGGTTTAATAAATAGTCATTAGTCATTAGTTATTAAGCTGTTGACTAATGACTGAGGACTACTGATTAATAGTCATCAGTCATTAGTCATTAGTTATTAGTTATTAAGCTGCTGACTACTGACTACTGACTACTGACTACTGACTACTGACTAAGGACTACTGACTAAGGACTACTGACTAAGGACTAAAAAAATGACCGTCAAAGTTTTAATTCCCACTCCCCTGCAAAAATTTACCAACAATCAAGCCACCATCGAATGCGCTGGCGATAACATTTCCGAACTAATTGAATCGCTGGAAACAAATTGTCCCGGCATCAAAAAAAGCCTGTGCGACGAAAAGGGAGAACCGCGCAGATTTCTCAACTTCTACGTCAACAGCGAAGACATCCGCTTTTTGGATGGCTCAAACACAGCCCTCCAAGATGGCGATGAAGTTAGCATTGTTCCAGCAGTTGCTGGTGGGTGATTTTGCAACCGCAGATGGTGGCCGATAAATACAGATGAACGCAGATAGAATTAATTACTATCTGCGTTCATTTGCGTTTATCGGCGGTTAAAAACTATTTTCTCACTTAGTGAGGAAATCTATTTGTGAAATCCCATCTAGGCTTGTAGTTGCGCTTGGGCATCCAAGCGCAACTACAAAACCTAAAACTCCTTTCTTGGTTCGCAGTGCGTCCGAGAATTACCGCCCTAAGAAGCTGCCCTTGCAGCAGTCCGGGGACGGCGCCGGCCCGTCACCTGATTGGCAGGAGATGGCAAGGATGGCGATGATGGCGATGGCGATGATGGCGAGGATAGTAGCTTAGGTGCTTCTAGGGAACCGGGAGATACTGCTGCTTTTTCCGATCGCACTGCTTCTTCAGGAATTTGCATCAGGAATACCAGCAGCGGATTGCTTTGCAGTTCCCGGCGCATCACCCGCTGAATTGCTTTTTCTATTTGGGTTTGCACTCCTACCCAGTCAATGTCAACTTGCGAGTCAGCAGTGGCGGGTTTGACAAATTCTGACCAGCGATCGCTCAAAACTGTTTCAATGGTTTGAGTGATTAATTTGATCACCTCCGCGCGATCGGCTGATGTCACTACACCTTTTAAGTGAACTTCTGGTTTGGCAACTAATTTGCCTTCCCAATTCAAAGCCGCCGCTACAGTTACAACGCCATCTCCGGCCAACTGCTGACGTTCCTTGAGGACGCTAGCTTTGACCACGCCCGATCGAGAAGCATCTACCAATTCAATTCCTGAAGGCACTTGACCAGCGACTCGCATTGAATTTTCAGTTAATTCTACGACATCGCCGTTATCAATAACCACCATATTGCTAGCGGGAATGCCCATGCTTTGAGCCGTCTTGGAGTGCTGGATCAGCATCCGGTGTTCTCCGTGAACCGGCAAGAAGAACTTAGGACGAGTCATGTTAATCATTAACTTTTGGTCTTCTTGACAACCGTGACCCGAAACGTGAATGCCTTTGTCGCGGCCGTAAACCACGTGTGCTCCCAGCATCATCAGTTTATCGATCGTGTTTACCACTGCGATCGTATTTCCCGGAATCGGATTAGCTGAGAAAATGACTGTATCGCCCTTTCTGATTTTCAGTTCGTGATGTTCGCCGTTAGCAATGCGAGTCATCGCCGCCATCGGTTCGCCTTGGGAACCCGTAGTTAAAATTAGTACCTTGTCTTCAGCCAAATTGCGGATTTCTTTCAGCGGTTTGAAAATACTATCTTCGCACTTGATGTAGCCGAGATTGCGGCAGTGAGCGATGACGTTAAGCATCGACCGGCCAACCACTCCGACATACCGATTGTTTTTCTTAGCCAAGTCCAAAACTATTTGCAATCGGTGTACCGACGAAGCAAAAGTCGTCAGCATCACTCGTCCCGGTGCTTGAGCGATAATTCTGTCTAAATTCGGCGCCACAGAACTTTCCGAAGCGGTAAAACCGGGAACTTCCGAGTTAGTAGAATCGCTGATCAAGCAAAGCACGCCTCTCTCGCCGTACTCGGCCAGCTTTTGCAAATCAAAATGCTCGCCGTCTACAGGAGTGTGGTCAATTTTAAAGTCTCCGGTGTGGATCACAATTCCGACAGGAGTGTGAATGGCCACAGTAAAACTGTCTGCCATCGAGTGAGTGTTGCGAATGTATTCGACTAAGAAATTCTTGCCAATTCTGACAGTATCCCTGGGTCGAACCGTTCTCAATTCAGTGCGGTGAGACACTCCGGCTTCTTCGAGTTTTCCGGCTAGCAAAGCCATCGCCAAACGGGGGCCGTAGATGACCGGAATTTCAAATTGTTTGAGGTGATAAGGGATACCGCCTATGTGGTCTTCGTGACCGTGAGTCACGATCATACCTTTAATTTTGTGGCTGTTTTCCCGCAAGTAAGTCATGTCTGGAAGGACAATATTTACCCCGTGCATTCCATCTGTCGGGAACGCTAAACCGGCATCTAAAAGAATGATTTCGTCGCCGTACTCGAACACACAAGTGTTTTTACCGATTTCGTGAAGCCCGCCGAGGGGAATAACTTTTAGAGCAGATGCAGTTGTATTTTTGATCATGCGTATCCTTTGTTAGTTATTTTTGTTATTGGTCTGTGGTCTTTGGTCTGTCGTCTTTCGTCTTTCGTCTACTGTTCGTTGGTAGGGCGATATTTTTCCAAATATTTATGGAAAAATCCCTGGCGGGTTTTACTATCCCGTACAGTCAGTTGTCTTTGGTCTTCATTCTTTTATCTTCAGTCTTTAATCCTTGACTGTTAGCTACTTACTAACACTTAATTACTAATGACTGATGACTCAGAACTAATGACTGATAACAACCAATATTCAGTTGTCTGAAAACTCGTTCTCGCTCGTCTTGCTAGCTGATACTGCTGCTAGCTGACTCAGTACGTCCTTTAACTTTTGAGTTACCTCAACGGGCGGATCGCACAGGGGCGGACGGGTGGAACCTACATCCCAGCCTTGAAGTTTAAGAGCTGTCTTGACGGGAATGGGATTTGTGGTGAGAAAAAGAGCTTTAAACAGGTCAAAAAGTTGCAAGTGAATCTGGGTAGCGACTTGAACTTGACCGGCCTCGAAAGCTTTGATCATCTGTTGCAGTTGCTCTCCTACCAGATGGCTGGCTACGCTAACTACACCAGATCCTCCTACCGCCAACATTGGCAAAGTTAAGGAATCATCTCCAGAATAGATGGCAAATTCAGGGGATGTCAAGCACCGAATTTGACTTGCTTGATCCAAGTTGCCACTTGCTTCTTTTACGGCCACAATGTTGGGGATTTCTGCCAATCGAGCCACCGTCTCCGGCAACATATTCTGACCAGTGCGACCGGGGATGTTATATAACATTATAGGCAATTCTGGAGCAGATTGCGCGATCGCCCGAAAATGATTGTACAAACCTTCTTGCGGGGGTTTGTTGTAATAAGGAACCACCTGCAAACAGCCGTCTAACCCGAGTTTAGCTGCTTTTTGGGTAGCTGCGACTGCTTCTGAAGTAGAATTCGATCCGGCTCCTGCGATTACCAACGCCTTACCGACCACCGCCTTTTGTACCACCTGAAATAATTCGTACTCTTCATCCCAGGTCATAGTGGGAGACTCGCCTGTAGTGCCGCACACTACCAAGCTATCTGTACCGCGATCGGCTAAATGAACTGCCAATTGTTCTGCTACCGCATAGTTAACACTGCCGTCTTCCTTAAACGGCGTAATCATTGCAGTCAGAACCCGTCCAAACTTTACCACACTTTCTCCGATTTTAGACTGTTGATTTTTGATTTTAAATTTTTGATTTCAGATGAAAGGTTTATCTAAAATCCCCAATTTCAATTTCCCAATTGCCAGGGTTCCCCCTAATTAGAAGCCACCGCCACTTGGGTTCGCAACAAATTTTTTTCTACCAGCAACTCAGCTATCTGCACCGCATTTAAAGCCGCCCCTTTGCGAATTTGATCGCCAGACAGCCACATCTCCAACCCGCAGGGGTGAGAAATATCTTGACGAATCCTGCCAACTAACACCTCATCCTTACCGCTAGCCTCGACAGGCATCGGGAAATAATTAGCTTGCCAGTCTTCTACCAGCTTAACCCCGCTTGCCTGCTTTAAGATTTCCCTGGCCTCGATCGCGCTAAACGGCTCTGCAAACTCTAGATTAATCGCTTCCGAATGAGCCCGCAGTACGGGAACCCGCACACAAGTTGCCGTAATTTTAATCTCGTCCGTACCAAATATCTTCCGAGTTTCGTTTACCATTTTCATCTCTTCTTCACAATACCCCAAATCGTTAATCGGGGTGTTGTGCGGAAACAAATTAAATGCTAACGGGTATGGAAATATATCTGTTTGGGGCGTTTCCCCCTGCAAAATTGCTCTTGCTTGAGCTTTCATTTCCTCCATTGCCCTCGCCCCCGCCCCGCTGGCAGACTGGTAAGTCGCTACAACGATGCGCTGTATCGGCCTAACTTTGTGAAGTGGCCAAACGGCAACCGCCATCAAAATAGTCGTGCAGTTGGGATTAGCAATTATACCTCGGTGAGTTGCTGCTGCTTGGGGATTGACTTCGGGAACCACTAGCGGTACCGTCGCATCCATGCGGAAAGCGCTAGAATTGTCAATGACCACTGCTCCGGCTGCCACTGCTTGCGGAGCCCATAATTTAGAAGTAGAACCGCCGGCAGAGGCGAGCACCAGATCTACATTATCAAACGATCGCGCCGAAACTGCTTCGACCGGCAGCATCTCGTCGCCAAAAGGCAAAGTTGTGCCTGCTGAACGTTCCGAAGCCAGCAGCTTCAAGTTAGAAATCGGAAAACTCCGGCTGTGCAATAGTTCTAGCAACTCGGCACCGACTGCGCCAGTAGCTCCTAAAATGGCAACTCGATAGGATTGAGACAAATTAGTTTCCTCCAAAAATTAAAGTCTAAAGGATCGAAATCAAAAAATTAAATAACTGCAATTCTCAATATCAAACTTAATTAATGTTATGCGATATCAGGAGCATGAGAGGATAGCAATGGTGCAGTTAACGGAAACGGCAGATCGAACTTCCCGATTGATCCGGGCGATCGTACCCAATGCCAGTTTAGCATCTTTCTGCCGCTCGCCCACGCCCAATCCGCATCCGGTTAAGTTTTGCGATATATCTGCATTTTCGCAGGCGCATCCATTGACCTTAACTAGCCGCAGAGACCGGCAAGATTGACATCACAGGGCGATATGTGCTATGGTGCATCGGCAATTAGTGGACTTCACCTCCACATTCCTAGCAGCAAAAGCTAGTATTCTCAAACCAAAACTATTTGGCAAGAGCCAAAAAAGTAGCCGGCAATGACTTACAGTCTCATCCGGTAAAGGTGTTGTAGTTGTGCCGTTACGAGTCAAAGCGTACAAAATTAAAATGCAGGCAAAGTCAGATTTGTATGTATTTTATGACACTATTGTTAAATATCACAAAAGCCGATGAAAGTAACCCAGGAAAAACTTCCAGCTAGCCAAATTGGTCTGGAAATCGAAGTACCGTCAGAAAAGTCAAAACAAGCTTACGAGCAAGTAATTAAACAATTTGCTCGCGAGGTTAGTATTCCTGGGTTCCGCAAAGGCAAAGTTCCCCGTCAAGTTTTGCTACAGCGCCTAGGCCAGAGTCGTTTGAAGGCGACGGCTTTGGAAAATTTGATTAATGATTCCCTGCAAAAAGCCCTAGAACAAGAAAAAATTGCGGCAATTGGCAGTTTTGAACTTCGCACCGAGTTTGAAGAATTATTAGAGAAGTTCGATCCAGAACAGCCTCTGATTTTTTCGGCGAAGGTTGATGTACAACCAGAAGTGAAAATGGGTCAGTACACAGGTTTGCAGCTTCAAGCAGAAGAAGCTAAGTATGATGAGACTCAGGTAGATGAGGTATTGGCAAAATATCGATCGGACAAAGCTACTTTAATCCCCGTAGAAGGCCGGCCGGCTCAGTTGGGAGACACGGCTTTGGTTGATTTCTCCGGTAGATTTGCAGAAGCAGCCGAAGGCGAAACTCCCGCAGAAATTCCTGGTGGCGAAGCAGAAGACTTCCAAGTAGAATTATCGGAAAATCAGTTTGTACCGGGCTTTATCCAAGGCATGATCGGGATGAATCCAGGAGAAACTAGAGAAGTTTCTGTGCAGTTCCCCGAAGAGTATAGCAGTGAAGAATTAGCCGGAAAACCCGCAGTCTTTACGATTACTCTCAAAGAACTTAAGGAAAAAGAATTGCCGGAGTTGGACGACGACTTCGCGCAAGAAGTCAGCGAGTTTGAAACTTTAGCCGAACTGCGCGAATCGCTCGAAACTCGGTTTAAAGCAGACCAAGAAAACAAGACATCCGCTAATAAGGAAAAAGCTATATCAGCAGCCCTCGTGCAGCTAATAGAAGTGGAAATTCCCGAAACAATGGTCGATCGCGAAATCGATTATTTGTTGAATCAACAAGCCGTCCAATTGAGAAATTACGGCATAGATATCAACCAACTGTTTACCGAAGAAAATATGGGCCCGATGCGGGAACGCTCGCGCCCGGAAGCAATCGAGCGCCTCAAGCAGAATTTAGCTCTGGCAGAAGTAGCCAAGCTGGAATCCTTATCTGTTGAACCAGCAGAAGTAAAAGCAGAAGTAGCAAAAATCAGAAAGCAGTTTCCCAAAGGAGATTTTGACCCCCAAAGGTTGCAGGAATTTGTAGCAGAAGACTTGCTCAAACAAAAAACCCTGAAATGGTTGGAAGAAAAAGGAACAATCGAACTCGTACCTGAAGGCTCTCTGACTCCTGCAGCAGAAGAATCAGAAGAATCGGACGCTGAAGATTCAGCAGAAGCAGCCACGAGCGTTGAAGTGGAAGTCGTAGGCGAAGATTAGGGCGCAGAATCAAAGTAGTAGGGACACCGCACGCCAGCCCTTCTTCGTGTCAACAAACACGTTAAACCCGCAGTCCGGCAGGGGTTTAAACCCCTGCCTCAAAGCTAAAGTCCTCGCTATGAGGACTGAATAATCCATTAGTCCTCATAGCGAGGACTTTAGCTATAAGCCCCGTGGAATTCATTCCCTGGCGGACTAGCGGGTCCACTGGTGGACTTGGCGGGCTGAAAGCTTAAGTGGACACTAATGGGGTATTGGAGTGTCCCTACGGCGGGGATAGATCGGGGGTATCTGAAGTGCGATCGAATTTTACGTTTAATGTCGAGCTACTGTTGAATTTGGGTTAAATAGTCACAAGATTTTTGCTCGACTATACCCAATGCCCAATGCCCCATTCCCCATTCCCCATTCCCCATTCCCCCGATATCTGTTCAGAAGAGGCATAATAGTTAAAAGCTGGCGGCTTAATTTAAAGCTTTCATCAGCAGCAGCAAATTGTCTAGAATCCTTGACTGGTGTCTTATGGTTGTATCTCAATCTTCCAATTACCTAATTACAAGCTATAACGATTTTGATGTCAGTTCCAGCCCCAGCAATGTAGTGCCGATGGTACTAGAACAGTCGGGGATGGGCGAGCGGGCTTTTGACATTTACTCGCGCTTGCTGCGGGAGCGAATTGTGTTTTTAGGAACTCCCGTAACCGACGAAGTTGCTGACTCAATAGTGGCTCAGCTATTGTATCTAGATGCCGAAGACCCAGAAAAAGATGTCCAAATGTACATTAATTCCCCCGGCGGCTCGGTGACGGCCGGCATGGCAATTTATGACACAATGCAGCAAATCCGCCCGGATGTGGTGACGATTTGTTACGGTTTGGCAGCGAGTATGGGCGCATTTCTACTGACAGCAGGAGCCCACGGTAAGCGGATGTCTCTTCCGAGTTCCCGAATTATGATTCACCAGCCGCTTGGAGGCGCTCAAGGTCAAGCAGTTGATATTGAGATTCAAGCCAAAGAAATCCTTTATCATAAGCGTAAGCTGAATCAACTGCTAGCGCACCACACGGGTCAACCGATCGACAAATTAGAGGCGGATACAGAGCGCGACTTTTTTATGTCAGCCGAGGAAGCCAAAAATTACGGTTTGGTCGATCGAGTTATCGCTAAGGAAAACCTTCCGACGGCGGGAGAGAATGTCACTGCACTGAATTAAGAGGCTGTTATGTCTAAGTACGACTCCCATCTAAAATGTTCGTTTTGTGGCAAGTCTCAAGAGCAAGTACGCAAGTTGATCGCAGGACCAGGGGTGTATATCTGCGACGAATGCGTTGACTTGTGCAATGAAATTTTAGATGAGGAGTTGTTTGATTCGAGTGCAGTACCCGCAGCGGCGGTGGCTCCGAAGCAGGAAACGACGCAAAAGCGCCGCGGTACTTCGGGCAAAAGTATGTCGCTGAGCCAAATTCCCAAGCCCAGGGAAATTAAAAATTATCTCGACGAAAATGCGATCGGGCAAGATGAGGCGAAAAAGGTGCTCTCGGTGGCAGTTTACAACCACTACAAGCGCCTCAGCTTTATCCATGCAAAAAATAGCGGCAAGCACCCGCCGGAAGAAGTAGAACTGCAAAAATCGAATATTTTGTTAATCGGGCCGACGGGCTGCGGAAAAACTCTGCTAGCTCAGACTTTGGCAGATATGCTGGACGTGCCGTTTGCTGTGGCTGACGCGACGACGCTGACGGAAGCGGGCTATGTCGGGGAAGATGTGGAAAATATTTTGCTGCGGCTGCTGCAAGTAGCAGATATGGACGTGGAAGAGGCGCAGCGCGGAATTATTTATATTGATGAAATTGACAAAATAGCCCGCAAGAGCGAAAATCCTTCGATTACGCGGGATGTGTCGGGTGAAGGTGTGCAGCAGGCGCTGCTGAAAATGCTTGAGGGGACGATCGCCAATGTACCTCCCCAAGGTGGCCGCAAGCATCCCTACCAAGACTGCATCCAAATTGATACCAGCAATATCATGTTTATCTGCGGCGGTGCTTTTGTCGGTCTTGAGAAAGTGATAGAGCAGAGAACGGGTAAAAAGTCAATGGGTTTTATTCAGCCCGGAGAAGCTCAGCCGAAGGAAAAGCGGGCTGCTGATGTACTCAAGCAACTGGAACCGGATGATTTAGTGAAGTTTGGGATGATTCCTGAGTTTATTGGGCGGGTGCCTGTGGCTGCGGTGCTGGAACCGCTGGATGAGGAAACGCTGATGGCGATTTTGACTGAACCGCGCAATGCTTTGGTTAAGCAGTATCAAAAGCTGCTGAAGATGGATAATGTGCAGTTGGACTTTAAGCCGGAGGCGATTCGGGCGATCGCCCAGGAAGCATACCGCCGGAAAACTGGAGCACGGGCGCTGCGCGGAATTGTCGAAGAATTGATGTTGGATGTGATGTACGAGTTGCCGTCGCGCAAGGATGTTGCCCGGTGTACGATTACTAAGGAAATGGTCGAGAAGCGATCGACTGCTGAGTTGTTGGTACTTCCGTCTTCGCTGCCCAAGCCAGAGTCAGCTTAAAAGTAGATATTCCCAATCACTAGGTGACTCTAATTCAACCTAAAACTTTTAGGGTATTAAGGAACCTAGAAGGGCTGCTAGTCTTAGCAGCGCCCCTACTACAAAAACCGGGTTTCTCGGTTTTTTTTAGTGATCTATAGCAATCCTCGCATCATTTGTGAATGTCTTACTCCCTCCCCTTGGTAAGGAGAGGGTTGGGGTGGGGTAAAAAATTTACGACTCCTGCAAGGATTGCTATACTTACCAATCTATAAAATCATCCTCACCTAACTCAGAAGATAACTCGGAAAAATCCGGTTCAGATTCCAATCTAAAAGTTTCCGACTCCCAACTCTCCAAGTCATCCGACAAATCGACTACTTCCCCATCAAACATAGCAGCCAATTGCCTAGCCGTATTCGCGACATATTGAGCGTCATCACGCACCGCTATAGCCTGAGCTTTAGAGTCATTCTGAGAGTCGGTAGAGCCGTTGGATCGTGATTCGGAAATTAGGGGCACATTAACGGCGGTATTTTCAGGCTCTGGCGGGTGTTTTTGTTCTTCTCTCCTATTCCCCAAAAAATCATCTGGAATCTCCGAACTCGCCGAGTTCTGCACCTGTTGGCCGACATCATCCGCAGGATGAGAATTCCTGGGATTTTCGCCAACACGTCCGTTAGAACTTGGCAAATCCTTAGCGCGGGAATTATTAGTTTCAGCGGGATTTGTCAATCCCACTTTTACTGTTACTCGACGGTTAAAAATTTGCAAAAAAGCTTCTTCAATATTAGCTACTTTGTCTTTAACCATATTCAGCAACGGCTGGGAACTAATCTTAACATGAGCAGTATTATTGCTAAAAATGACTAGCTGTCCATGTTGGCGAAGCAGCGATTGAGTTCCATGCGGCCGCACGCGGTCAAGTACCTGTTCCCACACTCGATTTAAATCGATTTCATCGGCTGAATTAGTCGGTGAATAATTTGTTTGATTCGTTTCAGCAGTTGGTACAGGTGCGGGAATCGCTGCAGGAGGTGTGCTTTCTGTGCGATTAGTCACAGGCGGCGAAGTCGGTGGAGGATTTTGAGGTTTGGCAGCGGGAGGCGGTTCAATATTAGATGTCTGGCTCCCCCCCTTAGAAAGGGGGGGTTGGGGGGGGTGATTTTGTGGTGGTTGAGTAATATTTTTAGCTGGTTCCGCTGTTGGTTGCTGCTGAGTTCTAATTGCTGAAGGCAATAATCCCAATAGCGTTACTTCCAGCCACAAACGCGGCTGAGTAGTGTTTTTAATTTGCACTTCGTGGGTTTGCAAATGTTTCTGACCTGCCAAAATCAACTCCGCATCCCAATGGCGGGCAAAATCCCCCAGTTTTTCCCAAGTTGCCGATGTTAAAGCTACTAAATCTGACCGTTTCGGTGCAGCTTTGGCTATTAGTAAATCTCGGTAAAAGCTGGCGAGACTTTGCAGCACGATTAGGGGTTCCCGACCGCGATCCATGAGGTGGCGAGTCATGTCTATTAGTGCTGTAGCGTTATCTGTATCAATAGCTTGCAGCAAATCCATTAAATCATTTTCGGGGACTGCCCCGACTAAATCCCAAACTTTTTCGACTGTTACTTCACCCTGAAATAAGCTTAGTTGGTCGAGCAAACTTTCGGCATCTCGCAGACCTCCTTGGGCCATTTGAGCAACCATTTGTACGGCATCACTGGCAATATTGATATTTTCTAATTGGGCAATTTTGTGTAAGTGAGCAATCATTGCATCGAGGGGGATGCGGCGGAAGTCAAACTTTTGGCACCGAGAAATAATAGTTGGTAATACTCTTTGTGGGTCGGTTGTGGCGAGGACGAATACAACGCGATCGGGCGGCTCTTCTAATGTTTTTAATAAGGCATTAAATGCCTGGGTACTGAGCATATGAACTTCGTCGATTACATATACTTTATAGCGGCACTGTACGGGGGCAAATTGAGCTCGTTCGATCAAATCCCGAATGTTATCTACTCCGGTGTTGCTGGCTGCGTCAATTTCGATGACATCTAGTGTCGAACCTCGGGCAATTTCTTGGCAAACGTTGCATTTGCCACAGGGTGTCGGGGTAGGGGCAACCGTAGAAATACAGTTGAGAGATTTGGCGAAAATTCTGGCACTAGAGGTTTTACCGGTGCCTCTGGGGCCGGTGAATAGATATGCTGGTGCTATGCGCTCTTGTAGGATGGCGCTGGTGAGGGTTTGGGCGATCGCCTCTTGACCGACTAATTCGGCAAATGTCTGAGGGCGATATTTGTGATGCAGGGGTTCGTAGGTCACGATCGAATATTGGTGGTATTAGCTGTAATCTTAGCTAAGGAGACGTTGTTCGATCGCACCAGAGTTCGACTTTCACAGCAAGCAGCCCGGTGGGCTTACACGGCGTCCGTGACCCAACAGTAGGAATTAGCACCCTCCTAACGTCCGCCCCTCGATCGTCCGGGCGATCGGCTGTTCTGCTTGATGTTTTCCGCTGCTGGCTCCCAGAGTTACTATTAATTTATGTGTATTTCTTTTTATTTTTCTAGAAAAGGAGACCCCCGAACAAACATTTTTTTGGGCTGTATTGGTATAATATATTACAGACAATTCACCATTTCAATTGGTCAGTACCAGCACGCGATTTTCCGATATTTCGGAAACTGGCTTGCAGTTAAAGATAAAGTATTAATTAGAGGGTGCGTGCTCCAGTTGCAGAAATCCAGTTGTACCAAGATGATGGTGGAATGATGTCAATGTGGGTTGATCCAGTTGCACTACCAGCTCTACTCTGGAGTCCTGTATAAATATAGCGTCAAATTTTACCCTTTAAAAGCCCATGTCAACCCAAATAATCCTTGTAGAACCAAGGTTGGCAGTAGCCTCTCCCAAACCTAAACAGGCTAAACCCGGAGATCCGTCCTCAGACCAACTCTTCATGGGAGCGTCGGGATTACTGTTGTTATTGCTTATCGGTTTAGCGGTGTTTACCAAGCTAAAACTCGACGATTTGAGTAAAAAGCTCAAATTTGAGGAGTTTAGAAATCGAGAACTCCAGAAAAAATACAAAATGGCTCTGGAAACCATGTTAAAGATGGAAAAGAATCCCGACCTTATCCACTCGCGAGACTTTAATTTAGACTACCTGAGAATGCGAATGGCGGAAGAAGTATTTCACTTTGCCATTGTGAACCAGATTAAGGTAAAAGTCAAAGAAAAAATTAGTATTGCCCTGCGTCCGACTCAGGGGGCAGTGGGAGATAAAAACGGGAATGCTGGTAGTGGCAGGCAAGTGGATTCGATGTTTGATATCGAATACGAAACTGGCGATCCGGCGGTAAAAATAGAAAAACGAGTGCTGTTTCGGATTCAAATTAAGCTGATGAAACTGCCGACTCAGGCAACATCAGCGACAATTAATCAAATTATTGACTGTTTGGAAACTTATCTGAGTCCTTCAGACGACCACGACAGTTGGCAGCCGACAATTCAAGGTCGCATCGTTCATATTGAGTGGGATCAAAAAGCCAAGCCGACGCCGATGTTGGTGCTGGAACAGTCGAATGAAGGGGTGAATGTTACCTTTAGGACTACGAGAACGCCTGCCGGCAGACCTACCAATGCCAATGATAGCCAATTGGTAGGAGCTAAGGGTCAAAAAAGTGGTAAAATTAGTTCTAAAACTCCAGCTAAAGGTGCAACAAAAAGTCCTGCGAAGGTAGGAGCAAAGCGTCCCGGTTCTCGGAAATAAGTTGAGGTGGGTTAATATTATTTTTCCGAAAAAACGCCGATTGTCACCGTTGTTGATGTATCTTGTGCGAGGTAGCCGTCTTCCATGTGAATAATGCGATCGGCTATGTCTAAAATGCGGTTGTCATGGGTGACAAGCAAAATAGTGCAGTGCTGTTCTTTGGCCAAACCTCGCATAATTTCTACCACATCTCGACCTGATTTACTGTCTAGTGCTGCTGTGGGTTCGTCTGCTAATACTAATTTCGGCTGGCTGACTAACGCCCGGGCGATCGCAACTCTTTGTTTCTGGCCACCAGAAAGACTGTCCGGGTAATAATCTATTCTTTCTCCCAAGCCTACAGCTTCCAGCATTCCTTCTATTTTATCATTAGTTTCTTGGGGAGAAAGATGGTTGTGCAGGTCGAGGGACATTTGCACATTTTGCCTAGCTGTCAAGCATTTGAGCAAATTGTGAGCTTGGAAAATATAGCCGATGTCGCGGCGGACTTTAACTAATTTATTTTTCGGCGTTCCCCGCAATTCTTGGTCGAGAATTTTCAGACTACCTTCTTGGATCGATCGCAAAGCTCCAATCAAGGTTAACAATGTGGTTTTACCAGACCCCGAAGGCCCAGTCATCAGCACGATTTCGCCCGGATAAATTTCGAGGTTGATATCAAATAATGTCTGTTTGCGAAGTTGTCCTTCGCCGAAAGAATGATTGAGATTTTTAATTGAGACAACTGGTAAAGTATTCATTCGTAATTTGTAGCTGTTAATTCGTAATTGATAATTGGTATTTCCTTCTTCCTTCTTTCTTCTTCCTTCTTTCTTCTTCCTTCCTTAAAAAATATCCGCCGGGTCAGCAGCCTGCAACTTCCTAACTGCGATCGCCCCGGACACAGCACACATGACAACTGTCATAATAAAAACAGTCATAGCTTTCGCCAAAGTCATATACATCGGTAAACTCGTAGCACTTCTCCCTAAATTGTACAGCACCAAAGAAACTCCAAACCCTGGCAAATAACCAATAATTGCCAAAATCAAAGCCTCTTGAAACACCACACCCAAAAAGTAAATATCCTTGTATCCCATCGCCTTTAGCGTAGCGTATTCGGGTAAATGATCGGTAACATCAGTATAAAGAATTTGATAAACAATCACTATCCCAACGATAAATCCCATTGCCGCGCCGAGAGTGAAAACAAATCCGATTGAGGTACTTTCCTGCCAATATTTTTTTTCAAAATCTACAAACTCTTCTTTAGTAGAAATCCTCACATCATTCGGCAACGTTGCCCTCATTTTATCAACAACAGCCTTAACATCTGTACCCGGCTGCAAGTGAACAATACCTATATCGATTAAACCTCTTGTTCTCCGCGTCGAAAAAATCCGCATAAAGTTCAAATCGCTGGTGACAAGATTCCCGTCGGCACCGAAAGAGGCACCTATAGTAAATAAACCATCTACCTTAACGCGGCGATTGTCAACTTCAGTTTCAACAACTTTTCCCTGTTTGAAATATTCTGCTACCGGCCCAAACTCCGGGCGGGAAGCTTGGTCAAATAAAACCACATCTGAAATTTTGATTCTGTCCAAATTATTTTGGATTTCAGGCAGATCAAAAATGGGATGAGCGGGGTCAAAACCGATTACCATCAATTGGCGGGTATTTCGCTGGTTGGGATCGGGGTTTTTCCACAATCCAAAGCCTAAATATACCGGACTAATTGCTGTAACGCCGTCAAAACTCAAGGCTTGATACAAGCGACGCTGGGGAAAACTTTTCATGGCTATTAAAGCCGTTGACTGAGTGCTGGTGATAAAAATATCCCCTTTTAACTTTGAGTGAAAGGTGATGGAGCTTTCAAATAGCGCGTCTCTAAACCCGAACTGCATAAACATTAGCAAGTCGGCGAAGCCAATGCCTGCTAGTGCGACGGCTAAGCGCATTTTTTCGCGGGTTAACTGTGCCCAAGCTAGTGGTATTTTGGCCATAATCCTCCGATTTTAAATTTGAGATTTTGGGTTTTGGATTGAATAATTTTAGGATTTAAGCACGGGTGTTGAGGAAGCGGTTTTTTTACCCTTATAGTTGATTCAAACCCTTAATATCGGTTAAAAACCCGATTGCTTGAGTCCCCATGCGTAAGTTCTGTCAAGGTAAAATTTAGATATCTATTTTGACTTCAACCTGCAAGTTTGTGAGGGCTGCAACTTTTTTGCTCGATTCCGGATCGAGGCGAATTCTTACTTCGATAACTCTCGCGTCGGTGTCGGCGGCAGGGTCTGTATTGAGGACATCTTTTTTGCCGATTTGTTTGCCGATGCGATCGACTGTTCCTTCCAAAGTGCCTGCAAATACGGGGCTGCTGACGGTAGCCCGCTGGCCGTTTCGCACTTTGGCGATGTCGGTTTCGTAAACTTCTGCTACGGCGTACATTTGGTCGGTGCCGCCTAGTTCTACGATGCCGTCTTGGGTGTTGACACGTTCTCCTTGTCGGCTGTGAACTTTGAGGATGTAGCCGGATACGGGTGCTTTGACGTAACTTAAGTTTAAGTCTACTTGAGCTTTTTGTTTGGTGGCGATCGCACTTTCTACGGCGGCTTGGGCTGCTTGCACGTCTTCGGGACGTACTTCGGCAATTTGGTCTAGATTTGCTTTGGCTTGATTGATTTGTTCTTGGCCAGTTTCTGCTTTTTGTTTGAGTATTGCTTCCGCTTGATTAATTTGTTCTCTACCAGTTTCTATCTTTTGATTTAAGGTTGCTCTGGCTTGGTTAATTTCCTGCCTACCTGTTTCTAACTTGCGTCTGAGATTGGCTCGGGATTGATTGATTTCCTGCTGGCCTGTTTCTACTGTTTGTTTGACTGTGGCTTTAGTTTCGACTATTTCCTCACGCAAAGTTTGCACTGTTTTTTCTAATACAGCTTGAGCTTCTTTGACTCTCTGGCGAGCCGTTTCTACTGCTAAGCGTTTGGTGTCGTAGGCGGAAGCAGAAATTGTGCCTGTTTCGGAGAGTTCTTTATTGCGTTTTTCCTCGGCTTCGGCGTTGGCTAATTCGGCTTTTAGCCGATCGACTGTAGCGTTTTGAGAGGCAATTTCGCCACGCAATTGAGCTTCTAGCCTAGCCAATTTGGATTGCTGCACCTCTGTTTCTCTTTGGAGTTGTGCCTCAAATTTGGCAAGATTAGCTTGTTCGGCTTCGGTTTCTCTTTGGAGTTGTGCCTCAAATTTGGCAAGATTAGCTTGTTCGGCTTCGGTTTCTCTTCGCAGTTGAGCTTCTAAGCGGGCGACATTCGCTGCTTCGCCTTCGGTTTCTCTTTGCACTTGTGCTTGAAACTTGGCAACTTCGGCTTTCCCAGCACCGATTTGACCAGTTTTTGCACCTGCTTGAATTTTCGCTAATTCTGCTTGTTTGACTTTGACTTCTTTGTCGGCTTGTTGGAGGATTGCTTGGAGTCGATCGCGCGTATCGAGAACTGCTATGATTTGTCCTTGACTGACTCGATCGCCCTCTTCCACCTGCAACTGTTCAATTCTTGCTCCCTCCGACGCCGAAGGGGCCGACAATTTGATGACTTCCCCCTGCGGAGTCAACCTACCCAAAGCGGTAACACTGGTGCGGGTAGCGACGGAAGTTGCAGCCGCCGTTGCAGCCGCCGCCTTTAACTCTTCGGCTTTTCTAATTTGAGATACTTGCCAAAAACCTACTCCTGTGGTAATGAGAGTTGCACCGATCGCTAAACCGATAATTCCTCGCCCTGGGGGTTTTAAAAATGATTTATCCTTGAGCCGTGATTCCTTGACCATTACTTATAAAGTAGGTGATTTCCTGATTAAGTTTTTTCCCCCTACTGTAAAGTATTGTAAACAATTTTCAGCTATTTAGGGATATCAAAAAGCACCTCGGTCATGTAATGTTCGGCCCAATCTTGACCGAAAGCTTTTTCGAGTACGCGGCGGGTTTTGTCGTTTTGCTGCTGCTGGGTGCAGTAGTAAATTTGAGCCTCTAGAATTTCCGATGCTTCGGCTGCAGAGACAGGTTCGGAAGCGACTGCCTGTTTGCAGTGAATTTCCACGTAGGATTCAACAATATCCAAAAACCGACTGTTTTCTTCGATCGACTCTGGTCGCACAAACAGGCAAAATTCTGAGAAAATATCCCCCCATTCGGGAATTTGGCGGGGACAAGAAAATTGCTTGATCGGCAAAATTTCCAGTTGGGTTCGGTAGCTTTGCGACAAAGTTCGATCTCGATTGAGGGGAGAAAGGTCTGCGATCGCTGCGCTAACTTGGCCTTTGCCTGCTACGATATCCGTACCGAACATCGGCAAAGCATAATTCGGTCTGGGAAACATCACGCAGTGCAGAATGTCAAGTACCGGCCCGACTTTAGCGAGTTCGAGGTGTATTTTGCGGAACTGGGGCGTTTGATAGCAGCGGTTTTCAATGATCAGTTTTTCTCCTTCCAAGCGGCCTTCTACGTATCCCAACTCAGCGGGCAGGTGGTAGGGTTCGAGGTCGAGATAGCGGTGCCATACTGCTTCCATCCGGTCTGCTAAATCGCGGATGAGATGGTGCTGTTGTTCGCGCAAAGAAGGCTGGGATATTTCTAACATTCCTATTTATCGGGGGATAGCTTAATAAAACTTGATTCTACTGTTGCAAGATGCAGGAAAAAAGGTAGATACTTTAACAATATCAGTAGATTGACTTACGATCGAGCAAGTTTTACAGGAGATTTTGTATGTTTGGTCTGGGATTGCCCGAAATGGGCATTATTGCGGTGGTGGCCATACTAATTTTCGGCCCCAAGAAGATTCCTGAGTTAGGAAATGCCTTGGGCAAAACGCTGCGGAGTTTTAAGGAAGGGGTTGGTCAATCTGAGGATGAAGCTGTTGAGAAGGATAAAGAGGAAGAGGGCCAGCCGAAAGTGTAAATTAGGTTTGTAGTGAGGATTTTAGTCCTCATTTTTAAGGGTTCAAGCCCTCACTACGAACCTATTCGGGAAATTTGCCTTCTCTAACTTCAAGGGAATAATCTTTCACAGCTTGGGTAATTGTTTCTCGCAAATTGGCGTAAGCTTTCGCAAAAGGCGGCTGTTTTTCGGAAAGTCCCAACAAATCGGAAGTAACTAAAACTTGACCGTCGCAGTGTGGCCCGGCGCCGATACCAATGGTGGGAATAGTTAATTTTTGGGTGATTTGAGCGGCTAAGTCTGCGGGAATGTGTTCTAAGACGATCGCAAAGGCACCTGCTTCTTGAAGGGCGATCGACTCTGCTATGATGCGATCGGCTGCTTGGGTCGTTTTTCCTTGTTTTTTGTAGCCGAGTTGGTGTACCGACTGCGGAGTTAAACCGACGTGTCCCATCACTGGAATTCCGGCAGATGTTAGCTGCGAAACTGTGGCGGCCATTGCTGGATATCCACCTTCCAATTTTACAGCTTGAGCGCCGGTTTCTTTCAAAACTCTCCCCGCCGAGTGCATGGCTTGCTGGGGACTTTCTTGGTAAGTCAAAAACGGCAAATCGACCACAATTAATCCTTGTTTAACTCCACGGCGCACTGCTTTAGCGTGGTGCAGCATCTCATCTAGGGTTATGGGTAGCGTTGTGTCGTACCCTAAGACTGTCATGGCGAGGGAATCGCCGACTAGGATGATATCTACGCCTGCTTGATCGATGAGTTGGGCGATCGCATAATCATAAGCTGTCAGAGCAACAATTGACCGCCCTTGTTGTTTCCACTGAATTAATTGATGAGTAGTGACTGACATTTTAGTGCAATAATATAATATTATTTCTGGATATTAGTAATCATATCAAATCCGGGTTCCATACTCCTCGATCATTCGGAGCTTGAAATCGCTTATTTTCCAACTAAGTCCGAGCAGAGAGAGACTAAGAGTAAGAGGCGAAAATTATCGGGATTTTATACCCGAATATAACTTTGGCTTCCCTCTGCTGGCAAAACAATCAACCGCTGATTTTTCAAATCCGCTTCTAAACCCAAATCTTGGAGGGGACTTAAGCCGAGTAAAGGTTCTTCTCCTGCGGGAATTTCTACACAATCATACCTGCCTTCTCGTCCAGCTACGGCAAGACCTACATTTTTGAACAGACGAAATTGTCTAGATCCTATTGCAGTATTTCCTTGGATTTCACCAACTAAAGTTAAACCTAACTGAGCGATAATATCTGCTGGTAAGCAGAGTCGAGTTGCGCCTGTATCAACTAAGACGTTATCGATGGTGATACAGCGTATTTGCTCTGCGGGGATGAACCCTCTTTCTGCTAGCATCTTGTCTACTTCGTTGGTGACGGTTATTGTTGCGGTGACTCTGCCCATTTTTTTATCCTTTTGTTTTGCTAGAGAATGTTTTCGTTGTCTTTCGACTAAATTATATACGATTCAGGGTGCATCTTCTATATTTTAACAATATTTGTAACTGAGAGCGCTGTTGTTATTTATTCTTTAAATTGGATTGACAAATATGGCAAATTAATAGCAAAAATGCTCTCTACTTATTGAGTTACGAAGCTTCTTCCATTCTTGTTTAGAAATATCTGCACGAGTTTTGTCACCAGATGGATCGCGGATTGCCCAAATTGTATCTGCAATGCGATCGATTGATCGCCAATGAGAACGATAATCGAAGTCCCAGAAAGCATCACCGACGCAATCTCCTTGTGTAGTAATCATTTCTCGATCGACGGTACTACGAATAGCATTCCATTCGCGGATGTAGGCAGAAGAATCGTCAGATCGCAATTTGCGATCTCCTAATTGAGGATTCACTCTATAAAAAAACCAATCCGTAAACCTATCCACAGCTTGAGTGCGTGATTCATAATCACGCGCTGTAGCACTATCTAGATTGGAACCACCGAGTACAAGGGCTATAGCTAATGCACACACCCCTAAAAACTTCGATTTTGACTTAAGTGAAAGTGATTTAGTTAGCAAGATTAAACCCAATAAAAATTATCAATATCCCAGATATAGCTGATAATAAATCTTCTATTTCCATCCATTTTCAGAACAAGAAACTCCTCCGGTTTTAGGTGCGAGCGTAGATAAACACCAATAATTTTTACCATCAAACACAACGCCTTTTTTGATATATTGTAACTCAGAGAGAGGTTGCCACGGTCGCTCGATATTAGACTCGTCATAATATCGATATAGTTTTCCCTTGACCTCTAAACCCTGATCCGTACCTCCCAACCAATAATGACCTTCTTCAATTATGTTTAATGACGATTTTTGTTGATTACTATCTGTCTTTTTCTCAATCCACCAATTTCTCACAAAACGTTTTGTATTTTCAGAACCTCTTGTTGTAGCGACTATAACTAGCAGTTCTCCTTGTTGATTGATAAACTCAAAACGACAAGGCCCCTCTCCTGTACCCGAACAATCCTTAATCTCTTTATATCCTAAATCAAATAGCTCTTTAACCGAACGATCTCTGAGGTTAGGTTGACCCTGTAAGCTTGGCTGCCACCGTTGTTGAATCAGGATTTGACGCGCCTCTTTGTATGGCATACCTTGTTGAAGAGGTATTTTTTGAGTGGAATTTACAGAATTTTCAAGGCTGACTTGAACCTTTTCACTTAAAGCAACAATTGTTGAATTTTTGTCGGAATTATTGATGTATTTTTTTTGACTTCCTGTATCGACTTTCGCACTATTTATGCTGGGAACTTGTTGTTGTGTGGCAGCATCCGCCAAACTTGTATATCCAATGGCGATTAGTCCCATCAATGGTGCAATAATTCTGGTTGTAATAAGAGGGCGATCGCCTATCCAACTTTTCATACTCATCGGTTAAAAACCTTTCTTTTTACAGAGTTGTGTAGAGATGACCTCTACTCTAGGAGTTATCTTCGATCAATGCTGCGCTGTAAGGCGATCGAATCTCACAGTCCACAATTAGAAATAAACATTTCGCGTCTAATTGCTGACCATTCACTAATGCCGATCCGATCGCTTTTGGGAATTTGCTGTCCGGTTCGTTGAGGATGGCGGCTATAAAAAATTGTATCTGCAAGTAAATCGTAGGTTTGCTCGTAGGTTTCGCCGTTAATTGTCGTGAATTCCCATCCTGTCTCTTCTGGGGCGGGCCTAAAACAGACTTCTTGTACCGACTTGACTCGTGGATCGATCGCTTCGCGCAATCTCCGCCATTGATTGCTATATTCGCGATCGCCCGCATGGAGTTTGCGATTGTTTAACTGAGGATTAACCCTGTAAAATAAGAAATCGGTCAATCGATCGACGGCTTGTTCTCGCGATTCGGCTTTGGCGAGATTGGGACTGCTGAGGACAAGGGCGATCGCCAGAGCACCAACCCTTGAAAATCTTGAGACAGACTTCATTGATAACAACTCGACTAGCATAGTAATTTGGTGTTAATTCCTACTTCCAGCCCAACCACCTTAACAAAGGCACAACCAAATAATGACTAACTCCCAAACAAAGCCCGATCGCACTTCCCAACAAACCAAAAAACACAATAGAGCCCCAAACTTGCAGCCAGCCGAAGGTAACGTTAGACAGTGACAAAATCCCAAAGAAACTCCCCGGAAAAATGTTCCAAGCATTCAGCAACAGAAACATTCCCGTAGAAAAAACAGCGACTACCAAAGCGTGAACTAATTGATGGCTCCGCAAACCCATTCCCACAGTCAGAGAGGCGATCGCAAAAGCTCCCAAAATAACCCCCTGCACACCACTAGAAGCTGTTGCTTCCATCCAGCACAAACCCGCCAACAAATAGCCCTGAGCTCCCATCAATCCAGACAGCCAATACTGTTTTTGCTGGCGAAAACTCCCCGCATCCGTCAAACCGATCGCAGTTCCGAACCCGGCAAACCCAAACAGCAGCACTTCCGGCCCCACAGCGAAAGTGATGTTAGGAATTAATTGCTGCAAACCTTGATTCAGAAAACTGGCAATTTCCGGGCCTATAGGCGAAGCATAGCCCAAAACCAAACCGCCGATCGCCCCCGCAGTTCCACCAACGCCACCGAGTACCATTTCCCAGCCCGTATCCAGAGAAGCTACCACGATTTGGGCGATCGCGCCGAACACAACACCAGTCAGGCTGACAGTTTTTTGCGCCCCCGCCACCACTACTTGCCGGCAGAATTCTAAAATAGCTTGACCCGCAGGGGCGATCGCGATTTTGCCCTTACTCCTAGCATAAATCTCCTGCAAACGCGCCCGAACATCCCCAGCCGTCGCCGGACGTTCCCGCACGTTCGATCGCACCATATCGTCCAACAAATTCGCCAAAGGCGGACTCACAGATACAATGTGGCGCCACCGCAACTCACCCGTCATCGGATCTTCAATTTCCGCCGGATACTTCCCCGTCAGCAAATGAATACAAGTCCGCCCCAGCGCATAAAAATCCGTCGCCGGCACGACACCGCCGCCCACAATTTGTTCCGGCGGACTGTACCCGGGCGAAATCAACCGCGTCGAACTCCGAGAATCTTTCCCGCCGGATTCGACACCGCCCATCTGTTTAACTCCCCCAAAGTCGATCGTCACCAATTGCAGTCCGCCCAAACCCTTGCTTAGCAAAACTTGGGGCGATTCCGGGTCTCGCAGCATCAAATTTGAGGGTTTAATGTCGCGGTGAATAATCTGACACCTGTGCAACTCCTCTAAAATTTCCACAGCTTGACTCAGCCAACTAAACACCCATTCCTGCGGACATCCTTGAGGGTGCTCGTCGAGAACCTCTTCTAAAGTTTTGCCGTGAATCTTTTCCATTACCAAACAAGGCAGCCGCTTCGCCGCAGGATTTCCCTCCCCGCCTGCAAAATTTTGCGTTTGAACGTGAAAATAACCATCAGGCTCGACTCTAGGGACACCAGGGTGCCGCAAAAGTGCCAAAACCCAAGCTTCTTGCTCGAACAATTTCAGCGCTTTCGGGGCAGTTTCGAGTAACACTTTCAGGACGCGCTCGGTTTCAGTTTCTGTGTCCCAAACTGTGAAAATGGCTGCAAAACCCCCGGAACCCAGGCTTTGTAGAGGCACGTAGCGATTTTTTAGCCGCAGGGGAGCCCCGCAACTATGACAAAAATTGTTGCCCCAAGTCTGAGGGTAGGGCCTTGGGCAATCTGGATTGATGCAGTGAACGGCTTTTGAAGGGGGGTGAGGCACAACCAGAGTAAAAATGGGACTAAATATCCATACTAGACTTACGCGCAGTTAAGGCAGAAACCAGGTTTTCAGCGAGGTTAAATTGCTGTAACGACGGATTTGGTTTGAGACACGAGCTTGCTCTTGCTGCACAAGCCCTGTCCATATTATGTGGTATGCTGTCGATTTTTGAGTTGGTGGTCTCCGATTAACGGGATTTGAGATTTGAGATTTTGGATTTTGGATTGCTACATACTGAATAACAGTTGAGATCGGGCGATCGATCTTAACTCCCAACCATAACTTTAGGTATTTCTAACTACTTCCCCCTTGCCGATTACCGATTACCAATTCTGATTTTTAAGTATTAAATTCTTTACATAAACCGTATTGATCCGCTGTTCGGCTCGCTGCACAATATATTTCGATCGCCCAAAATTCCCCCCCACTCTGCGATCCCCAGCCTTTCCTCCTGCATCCTTCGCCACGGGAATTTCATAAGATATGTTACAAATATTTTCGGAATGTAAAGCAAAATAAACAATACTTATGATGATTAAAAGAATATTAAAATTGGAGAGTGACACTTTGTTGATATATTTTTAACAGCCTGCGATCGGGCAAAAAAATTAAGCGAATACTAGGAAGCGAGATATGGCTTACGCGCAAACCCAAACTCAATCAAAGGCTGGGTATAAAGCCGGAGTTCAAGACTATAAACTAACGTATTACACGCCGGACTACACGCCGAAAGATACAGATATTTTGGCTGCCTTCCGCGTCACACCGCAGCCGGGAGTTCCCCCAGAAGAAGCAGGCGCTGCTGTGGCTGCTGAATCTTCTACAGGTACATGGACGACTGTTTGGACTGACCTCCTGACCGACCTCGACCGCTACAAAGGTCGCTGCTATGACATCGAACCAGTTCCTGGTGAAGACAACCAATACATCTGCTTCATTGCCTATCCTTTGGATTTGTTTGAAGAAGGTTCAGTCACCAACTTGCTGACCTCTTTGGTGGGTAACGTGTTCGGTTTCAAAGCTCTGCGTGCTCTGCGGTTGGAAGACTTGCGGATTCCCATTGCTTACCTGAAAACCTTCCAAGGCCCTCCTCACGGTATTACCGTTGAGCGGGACAAGTTGAACAAGTACGGCCGTCCTTTGCTGGGTTGTACAATTAAGCCCAAATTGGGTCTGTCTGCTAAGAACTACGGCCGTGCCGTTTACGAAGTTCTGCGCGGCGGTTTGGACTTCACCAAAGACGACGAAAACATCAACTCGCAACCGTTCATGCGTTGGCGCGATCGTTTCTTGTTCGTTCAAGAAGCTATTGAAAAAGCCCAAGCAGAAACCGGCGAAGTCAAGGGTCACTACCTCAACGTAACTGCCCCTACCTGCGAAGAAATGATGGAGCGGGCTGAGTTCGCTAAGGAAATCAAAACCCCCATCATCATGCACGACTACCTGACCGGTGGTTTCACTGCAAACACCACCTTGGCTAAATGGTGCCGCCGCAACGGTATTTTGCTGCACATTCACCGCGCCATGCACGCAGTTATCGACCGTCAGAAAAACCACGGTATCCACTTCCGCGTGCTTGCCAAGTGCTTGCGGATGTCCGGCGGCGACCACCTGCACTCCGGTACAGTTGTGGGTAAACTCGAAGGCGAAAAAGGCATCACGATGGGCTTCGTAGACTTGATGCGCGAAGACCACATCGAAGAAGACCGCAGCCGCGGTATTTACTTCACCCAAGATTGGGCCTCCATGCCTGGTGTCATGCCAGTTGCATCCGGTGGTATCCACATCTGGCACATGCCAGCCTTGGTTGAAATCTTCGGCGACGACTCCTGCTTACAGTTCGGCGGCGGCACCTTGGGCCACCCTTGGGGTAACGCACCTGGTGCAACTGCTAACCGCGTTGCTTTGGAAGCTTGCGTCCAAGCTCGTAACGAAGGCCGCAACTTGATGCGCGAAGGCGGCGACGTAATTCGCGAAGCTTGCAAATGGTCTCCTGAACTGGCTGTTGCTTGCGAACTCTGGAAAGAAATCAAGTTTGAGTTTGAGGCAATGGATACCCTTTAAGAATTTTTGGTTTGAGATTTTAGGTTTTAGGTAGCAAACTTGCTGTGGAGTCTTTATCTTTGAAGAAGATTTACAAGTAAGTTTGCATCCAAAATCTAAAATCCAAAATCTAAAATTTGAGGGGGCTGGGGTCAAAATGGATCTCAAACAAGTTGCGAAAGACACCGCTAAGGTGCTGGCAAGTTACCTAACCTATCAATCCGTGCGGATGGTGGTCGCTCAGTTGAGCGAAACCAATCCTCCTCTGGCAATCTGGTTGAATGACTTTTCCACTAAGGGCAAGATCCAAGATGGAGAAGCTTATATTCAAGAGTTGCTTTTGGAAAATCAAGATTTAGGCTTTCGGATCATGACTGTGCGAGAGTATCTGGCTCACGATGTGACGGAATTTTTGCCAGAAATGGTTTGTACTGGCATTCAGCAGGCGAATATGGAACACAGACGCCAGCATTTAGAGCGAACTACGCAACTTAATTGGTCTGTTTCTAGCAGTAATCCTGAAACATCAATAGATTCTGAACCGAATCTGGATAATTTGTCGAGTTAATCGATCGACAAGTGCGATCGAACACACACCTTAGAGATACAAAAAATGAAGACTTTACCTAAAGAGCGTCGTTACGAAACTCTGTCCTATTTGCCCCCGCTGACAGACGCGCAAATTGCCAAGCAACTCCAGTACATCCTGGATCAAGGCTACATTCCCGGCGTAGAATTCAACGAAACCTCTGCTGCTGAAATGCGCTACTGGACTTTGTGGAAGTTGCCTTTGTTTGGTGCTCGCAGCGTCCAAGAAATCATGGCTGAAGTTCAAGCTTGCCGTCAAGAAAATCCTAGCTGCTACATCCGCGTCATGGGTTTTGACAACGTGAAGCAATGCCAAGTGCTCAGCTTCATCGTCCACAAGCCTAACACCAGAGGCTACTAAAAAGTATTGGCTGGCTAATCTAACTTTTAGGTTAACAGTCATTGCAGATTGGAGGCGGGGAATGCTCCCTGCCTCTTTTTTTATAGTTTGCAAATAGCTTTTAAAACTTGCAGCAACAAAACTGACGATTCTGGCTCCATCAGGTTTAGCAAAGGCATTAGCTGATAGGTTGGGTTGTGGCCCCCCTGAATATTGACGAACTGATAGTGCATTCCGTTGGTTGTCAAACCCCAGATTGTGTCTTGATATTTTAAATTTTGATAAGCATAGGTTAGCAATTGGGATAAACCCATCAATGCGTTAATTCCAGAATTTTTACTTTCAATCACCAAAACCCAAAAATATGTATCGCTTCTGATGGGTTTTATTTTGTTGACAGCCAAGATATCAAATCGTCCTTTAATGATTGTATCTTCATCTTCAATGCTAATTTCGGCGATGTCTTGTTCTAAACTAATTTTAATCGGGCGGCGGTAGAAGCCAGCCAATCGCATTAGGGGAAAGGTAGTCAGAGCTTTTACCAGTCCTTCAGAAACTCGATCAGTTGAAATGTAGTCATCGAAATCATCCCTAGTTTGTATAAGTTCCTGCTGTTCGTGTTCTGTTATATCTTCAAGGGATAACAGAGAGGTAAATGAGTTCGTGTACTGCTTTTGAAAGTTGAACAGACGGTGTACTTCTGCTAATGTTAGGTTTTTGGCATTAATAGTTGTCGTCATATTTTAATAGTTATTGAATTTTTAGTTATAATTATAACATAGACATTGCGGTAGTCCACGAACCTAATTTATCCTTTCCCCCACAATTCCATCAACTATTTCATAACCCCAATTAAAATGTCGATTTGCCAACTGCTGGGCCATGTCATATTCGCCTAAATTGCAGAGTTCAACTAACTTTTGATATCCTTCATCTCTTTCTCGCTGCAACCTTTCCCGCCGCAGTTTTTCCCTCTCTTCCTCAGAAGGATTTGGTCGCTCTTCTCCCAGCGGATTAATCTCGCTAACTCGTTTCATATCAGCCTCATTAAAAAGGGATTGATTCGACTATTTCACCGTCAACTATTTCGTACCCCCATTCTGGGTTGGCAGCGATTTGTTTTTCGACTATACTTCGACCCAGAGGAGTTTGGTAAGCTTTTTGCAAAGAGGAAATACTGGGGGTTTCGGCGACTGTTGGCAGCTCTTTTTGTTCGAGTTTTGGCGGTTCAGCAATTGTTTCAGATGTGGATTGATTGAGGGCTAATTGCGGCGCGATCGCCCCTAACTTCCGCATTACACTATCCTTGGTGATTTGCGGTTTTTCGTTGAAGGAAGATGGCAGATATGGTGTGTCAACGCCCTGCTGTTTTGCTTTGAGTGCATCATCGGCAAGGCGATCGCACTTTCGCAAAAATCCCTCCCACAAATCTTTGCCCAAAACCGGGTTTCTCAAATCAGCACGGGCTTTAGAGACTGCGGCTTCCAGCGGTTCGCCTTTGTGCACGTAATACTGAATTCGCTCCTCTTCAAAAGCAGGATAAGGCACTTCTGGTTCGATTTCCCAATCTCGCTTAACTTTCTGACTTTCTCCTAAAGGAATTCCGGCGATAAATTCATCCCAAAAAGTCGAGGTTAAGCCTTTTGTCATGCTGTCAATAATTTTAAATGCCCATCCAGAAGGATTGCCAAATCCTAAGTTGCGCTCTTGAGCATAGGCTTCTAAGGATCGTTGAAAGTTGTGGAGTTCTTCTTGGGAATTCCAAGGGCCGCTAAATCGGTAATTAGGGGTGACAGCCACAGCTATTTGTTGGCGGGGTTGCCCGAAATATTTGTCGGTTTTAACTACATGATTTGGGTGTGATGTTTCGCGGAAAATTTCTACAGGGTGATTGTTGTTTTCGCAACTTATCGGTGTTATAATATCTGGCGGATTCGGTGACCAAAAGTTATTTAGTTTTTCCTCGAAAGCGTCAATGTCCGCCCAGAGTTCTAGGGTGTCCGTGTTGGGATTTGTTAATTTTTCTTTCAGGAGCGATCGCACTTTTAGCAGGCGTCTCGCGAGTTCTTGTTCTTCGCGATTTAAACCAGTAGCTTTTTCAATTTCGCTGTTGTTAGTTTTCACCCATTCGCCGGAGTTGGACTGTTGTGATTGCCATTGCAATAATTGGCAAAGAAAAATACTCGCCGCGACTCCGCCGGTAATTGGGGCAAGTTTGGGATAGTAGATGGCGGGGTTTCCTAGATTTCCTAAAAATATTCCTATTTTCATTTTGTATATTCTTAATTCCCTTGAATCTTAGGGTTATTATTGGCGCAGCTTAGCTTGCATTCTCGGGGGCGCATTGGGACAACTTACCTCGACTAAACTAGCATGGAGAAACTTAAGATTTTCTTTAAGCTTCTGTCTATTCCTGACTGAATGGAGTTTCTAGAGTTAAAACGGGGATCGCTTATTCGATCGCCTGATTGACAGGAGTGAGTTAAACGTAATAATAAATTATTTACTGTAAAGCTCCTGCCAAAATGAATCCAGAACGTCAAGAGGCTTATTTGAACTTAATCGAGCGAGTGCTTACCTGTCCCAACGGCCAAGAACCAGAGGTCTTAAGTTCCTGTTCCGATTTAATTGATGCGGGATTTGTGCAAATGCTAATCCAGATATCGGCTTCAATGGCGCGCGAAGGTGACGAAGATACTGCTAATTTTTTAGTGCAACTTGCTCGTTTGCTGGGGAAATCTTTGGGTTTGTCGCCGGATTTGAGGCCGGCTGGCTACAGTAGTGCAAAGGGGTAGAGAAGAGTTGCCATCGCCTCGTTGTATCATGTTTTGAGAAATGAGGGCGATTCCCTACCCTTCGGGATAGCTGTGTTTCACCTAATTTTTAAATGCAGCGATGGCTTTACAGTTTATATTCGAGAGGTTCACAAAACTCATTCACCCCAGTTTTAAATACATAAATAATCACGGAAGTCACCAAAATATCAGGGCAAATTTTTGCTGCCACTAAATCTCTAAATGCAGCATTCAATTGTCCGTTTTTCAACTCTTCTTTAACCTCTGATTTGCAGATAGCAACCCGGCATCTTTTGGCCAATCCGTCTAACCAATTTTCCGAGATATTCGGTTCTTGCCCGGCTTGAATTGCTAGAGATATCGCTGCATCTTCGATGTTACCTTCGCAGTCTTCGATTGCGTCTAGGGCTTTTAGGGCTTCGGGATATTCCGCTAATTGCGAGCGAAATTGGGCAATTTGTTGTGAGGTAATAATCACCATATTATTTTCCTGTGTTCTCTGTTGGCGGGATAAGTTTAGCAATTAAAGTTGCTATTATAGCATTTTTTGATGGAGGTGGGAATTGGGCGATCGAACTTAATTACATTTTCAAATAATATTTTGCACTTCGCAATAGTCGGGCTGGGGCTTAAGCCCTCGTATTAAAGCTTAAGTCCGAGCTAGGAGGAGTGATGTTAAAATTGACCAAATGCGGCGCTAAAATAGGTTGGCAGGACTCATATTTATAAAGAGTTAGGAAAAATGACAATCATTACTTTAAACTTAGATACTGTCGAACTAACCGATGAACAGTTTTACCGTTTATGCCAGATGAATCGAGATTGGCAATTTGAACGGACACCTAAAGGAGAAATCATTATTATGTCACCCGCAGGCGGAGTTAGCGGCAATCGAAAAGCCTATTTAATTACAGATTTGGGCTTGTGGAACCGTAAAACCCAGCTAGGGAGAGTGTTTAGTTCTTCTACACTTTTTCGCTTGCCTAATAATGGCTATCGAGCTCCAGACGTGGCTTGGGTTAGCTTAGAAAGATGGTCTGCTTTAACACCAGAACAACAAGAGAAATTTCCGCCAATTTGTCCTGATTTTGCCATTGAATTGCGATCGCCCCCAGACCCGCTGTGGCCACTTCAGGAGAAAATGCAGGAGTATCTAAACAGCGGTTTACGCTTGGGTTGGTTAATTAATCCTCTAGACGAAAAAGTAGAAATTTATCGCCCTTCTCGCGAAGTAGAGATTGTACAATTTCCTGTAAGTTTATCGGGAGAAGATGTCTTGCCCGGATTTGTGCTTAATTTGCCGATGATTTGATATTGCATCAAATTTTTCCTGTTTCCAACTGTATTTTCTTCGGACAAATATCATCATCGTACCAACCAGTCAAAGCCACCGCCAAAGCATCCGCCGCATCGTCGGGTTTCGGAATATAACCTAACTCTAACTCCCGCGCCACGGCCTCTTGCACTTCGGACTTATCTGCATTACCCCGGCCGGTCAAAGCTTGCTTAATTTGAGCCGGCGTAAACTCGAACAGCGGCACTCCACACTGCGCCAATACTAGCGTCAAAACGCCCCGCGCTTGCGCTACAAGTATGGTATTTCCCATCTTGTAAAAGAACAGTTTTTCGGCAATTGCTAGATCAGGTTTAATCTGTTCAATTACCTCGTGCAAATCGTCGTAAATTGTTTTCAAGCGCTGTCCCATTTCCTGTTTTGGCGTTGTTTGTATGACGCCACAATCAATCATGGAAACGCTGTTTTTATCTTGTTTGCCGGGGACAATTTGACAACTAATTGCCCCGTAGCCAAGATTTGCTAAGCCCGGATCTAATCCTAAGATTCGTTTTTCCATTGCCCGAATTAGTAATTGGAAATGGGGAATTAGGTATGAAAATTTGGGAAGGTTTCATCACCACCAATTACCCATTACCAACTACCAATTACTAATTACCCCTCAGTTGATTCCAGACCGAATACCCGATCGAACACTTTAGTCACTTTATACCCCGAATCTATTGATTCTAGCGGGTCTTTCCGCAATCGGTGCCGCAAACACAGAGTCATCACCCGGCGAATATCGTCCACAGTCACCTCTGTGCGGCATTCCAAAGCCGTGAAAGCTTTCGCAGCCCGATTCGTCACCAAATCGCCCCGCAGCCCGTCTACGTCCAATTCCGCGCAAACTTGGGAGATTTTTACCCGCAACTCTCGATCGATAGTTACCGATTTCAACCTTTCCTGGGCTTCCACCAACTTCTGCTGCATATCATCTTGTTCGCGCTGATATTTCGCGAGAAACTCCGCCGGATTTTGGTCAAAACTCGATCGCTGTTCGACAATTTCCACTCTTAAATTAGGGTCTTTTACAGTCCGAATTTCTGCGTGCATCCCGAATCTGTCGAGTAACTGCGGCCGCAATTCTCCTTCTTCTGGATTTCCGGAACCGATTAAAATAAACTTAGCCGGGTGGCGGATCGAAATGCCTTCTCTTTCAACCGTATTCCAACCGCTGGCGGCCGAGTCGAGCAAAACATCGACTAAATGATCGTCGAGCAAATTGACTTCATCCACGTACAGAATGCCACGGTTAGCTTTAGCTAAAAGACCGGGTTCAAAAGCTTTAACACCTTCCGACAAAGCTTTCTCGATGTCGATCGTACCGCAAACTCGGTCTTCGGTAGCGCCCAGAGGCAAGTCTACCATTTGGACTTTTTTGCGGGCGATTTTAATGTCAGTTTGAGATAAAGTGCGATCGCGCACCTCATCACTCATCAAATCTGGATCAGTGGGATGACTGTTAAAAGGATCGTCAGCCACCACCTCAATTTCCGGCAGCAAGTCAGTGAGGGCGCGGATTGTGGTAGATTTGCCAGTACCTCGATCGCCCATAATCATCACCCCGCCAATTTTGGGATCGATGACATTCAACAGCAGCGCCAGTTTCATCTCCTCCTGGCCAACAATTGCAGTGAAGGGAAAAACAGCGCGGCGGGCTGCGGTAGCGGTAACGGTTGGTAGAGCGCCCGCATTTAGGGTATTGCTGACTTCGGCAGTAGGACTCACAGGATAACTCAAAATATAATAATTGCTTGTTTATTGTAGGGGATAAGGGATTGTCTGGAGCGATTCCCTACCGCAACGGGCCCGCACGCGCGTTCGGGATAGCTTCGCTTTAGGCAGTTGTAGGATGCCCACAGAGCACGGGGCCCCTTCAACAGGATAACGAGTACGAGTGTTTATTTTAAAAAGTTTCAATCAACTTGGCACATCCGGCACTGTCGAGCAATTTTTATGGACGATCGCACGGCCCAGAACGATCGGCGCGATGGGACGATATTGATGAGATCCCGTCAAATTATCCCAACCATGAATAATTGGCCGAAATTCCTCCCCGATCCTACATCGTGCGCCAGAGGGTTTGCCTTAAGCATTAGCTTTTGGCTGATTGTTTCTTTACTGTGGCCCAATGCTTACTACTATCCAAATTGCAATTATGGGAGATTGAGGAAATCACAGCCCGAACCAAAGTGCGGCGCGGGGAAGCCGAGTGGCAGCGCGGCGGTGAAATTCCAGAATTAGCGTCGTACCTCACTCAAAAATAAGACAGTTAAATAATTCACTCTCAAAACTATTCTCGTCGGAGTTGAACGCTTCTCCACAGCTTTAAATATTCAGGTCGAACAGATTCATCAATCTCGTAAGCTAAACTTTCAGGCAAATGGAGTTCGATAAATGAGACTTGAAGTCGTGACACGTGGATTTTCAGTCCACTGCTCCCGATCGATTGCTTGCATAGTAACTGCGAAGTCACAATAGGAATCCGGCAAACAATTGAAGCTACGCCGCTACTCTCTCAAAAGTAACTGCAAGATAGGGAATGGCAAGGAGATTAAATTGATAGACCACTAATTTGGGATTACGGTCTAGCTTTTTTTGGTATTCATCTATTATGTTAAAGTCTTTTTTATTCCTTTATTGTAGAGAATGGTACTGTTGTCATGGATTTTTTCCATGCTTCGATCGTTTTTGTCTGTCAAGTGTTTGGTAGAAAAAGACGATAGGATTCGCTGTCTATCAGAATTCGGAAACCCAGCCACATTAGCACAAAAGGGAAAATCTTGCTCGCATAACGGCTGAGAACCAAAGCAATACCAGGTAGATGCGTCAGAGTATAGGACATAAACAGCCAGCAGCAAACAATAAAATAGCAAATCGGTACGATCACAGCCAGATTTTGAATACTGCTACTAGCAAATAGGGGAATATAGATGCCAAGATTGTTACCACCATTAGAAATCGTGACCGCAGAAACGCGATAAGTTTGCGGATCGCGAATTATTTCCCAGAGCGATCGCTGCCGAGAATCAAATCCGTGAAATTTAGAGTTTCTTTTCAGATTAGCTGACTTATCTTCGGCTGAATCATCCTTGTTAAGGTTGAGTAAATTATTCAAGCCAATCAGTATCGGCAAAATCCCCAGTAACCCCGTCCAAGTTGACGGAATTGCTAGCCCCAGCAAGAAACCAACTAAACTTACCGTGATTAATGCCGTGAACCCTATAAGCTCACCCACCACAATGTGTTTAGGACGAAAAGTACGATTAACCTCACTGAAGAAGGCCGTCAGATAAATGTTGTCGTCAAACGTTGTTGCGACAGCAACAGCCAGTCCAATCTTAATTGTTGCAATTAACCAATCCATTACCGTCTCTCACTCAATACCTATCCCATCGCCGAAACTACTGATTTCTCAACCGTCGTGAAAAATCACCATAATCTCGATATGATAATGTGAGTATCCCATATTGGGTGTAACAAGTGAGCAAATTTGGTAGTTTATCCGTATCAAGCGGTGCTTTGAATTGAGCCCGGAGCTTCAACTCATCCCAGAATGTCCATCACCTGTGTTTATCAAAGGAGTCATTATGATTAGCCGTTTGATTGACCGTGTGCCTAGAGGCACAGGTCACAATATCTTACGGTCGCTCAGTTCGGCCACTCGTATATCGGCCACCTATCGGTTTGTAGGTCTGTTTTGTATCGGCCTGGTCTTGGTTTTAGTCTTGAGTCTGGCTTTTGACAGTCATGCTGTTGCCACTCCAGCCTCTGGCAATGTACTCTCCCCTCTAGTCATCAGTCAGGTAAATCAGGTCAAATTGTCTAAAGACTCAACAATCCGGTTACTGGAAACGGTGGGACTGTTTGTGGGGGGCATACTTTTCTGTGTCGTTTTGGATCGCTGGTTTTCTAATCGTTCTGCTCATTCGGGCAATACACCCTTAGCTGAGCAAGCGCGGCGGCTCAAGCAACTCAAAATCGGTTATCCAGAGGGTATGACGAATCTGGAAGTCCTGCGTGCTCAAGGTTTGCTCGAAAGCCGTTTGCGACCATTTGGGCTGATTGTTACTTGGACAAGCTTCTTATCAGCTTCTGCTCTGATAGAAGCATTAAGCAATGGGACGATCGATTTCTGCGGCGGCGGTGGTACGGCCAGCATCTTCTCTCAAGCAGCAGATCATGTGTTTGTGCGGGTGGCTAAAGAAAAATATACTGCTCCTAAAGGTCAAGCGATTCTAGTACCAGAAGATTCGCCAATTCAGACGGTTGCCGACCTGAAGGGTAAAAAGATAGCTTTTGACAAAGGCTCAAGCGCTCATTATGTGCTGGTGCGAGCACTGGCAAAAGTGGGATTAGAGTTTAGTGACATTGAGCCAATTTATCTGACCCAGCCACAGGCGCTGCCCCTATTCCGCGCGGGTGAGGTGGATGCTTGGGTGATTTGGGTTCCCTACACGACAACTCAAGTCCGAAGTGCTTATCCAGGGCGCTCGATTGCAGACTTAGAGAGTATCTTTGGTGACAAAGCCTCTTTAGAAGTTCCGACCTATTACTACGCAATTCCAGAGTTGGTACGCGACTATCCCGACTTGCTCAAGGTGATTTTAGAAGAGGTAAACGAAGCTGGAGCTTGGGCTAAGAAACAGGAATTAGAAGCTGCTGTGCGATTGGCAGAACAGCATGAAATAGATCCATCCATTGTAGAAATTTTACAGCGACGTAGTGCCGAGCGCGCTATTATCCCGATCGACGACCAATCGCTCACGGCCCTACAGCACCAGGCAAATATGTTTAAAGATTTAGATCTGATTCCTGAGCGGGTGAATGTGAAAGATGGAACCTATAGCTTGCAGACCAAGCAAAACTGGACTTATTAATCTGACAACTATACTCAAGTGTAATTTTTGTCTGATATCAAATCCGCACTTAATCGTCGGGCGTAAAATCGAGTCAACATTCAACACTCAACCATCATTCAGTTTTTCGACCCGCCCGTCAACAGTCAACAATCATCTGGCTCGTGCAACCGGAATTGATCTGACCTATCTTTTTTTAGCACAAGTCCGTCAAATATCAGCTCTGTCTGAGTTTCCGGCGGGGCTTTCACCCCGCCATCGGCAAACCTACATCTTGATTAGCTGAATTGCCCGCATTTTTCCTAAAAAAAAACCCTCAACTTTGTGAGGGCTTTGCGATGCCAGGAACGAGACTTGAACTCGTGACACGTGGATTTTCAGTCCACTGCTCTACCAACTGAGCTATCCCGGCTTGTTTTTTCGCGCTTTACTATCTTAGCAGACACATACAGAATTTAGCAAGCACTTTTTCAAATTAATTTTCGATCACCCGGAACCGCCCACCTGTAAGCTAAAAGCTGCAACCTAAAATCCAAGAATCGCAATGGCACAGCAACATCGGGACAGCGAGGGCAAGAGTCTGCTTGTCTTAGGCATAATTTGGCTGCTGGGGGCAATTAGCGATCGCCTCTGGTTTGCCCTCGATCGATCTGTCCCGGCGTGGGATCAAGCAGATTACCTGACTAGCACCCTGAAATACTTGCAGGCGTTGCAGCATCCTCAGTGGCTTTCCGGGGAGTGGTGGACAAACTTCTGGCTGCTTTCGACGAAAATTCCGCCCTTGGCATACATCTTGACGGTGCCGTTTCTTCAAGTTTTCGGTACTGGGGGCGATCGGGCAACCCTCGTTCATCTATTATTTAGTGCAATTCTCCTCGCTTCAGTCTACAGTCTGGGTGTCCAATTATTTAACAGGCAAGTCGGTTTGTGGGCCGCTGCAATTTGCGTTTTGTTACCGGGACTTTATCGGTTCCGCTTGCAATTTTTACTCGACTATCCCCTCACTGCGGCGATTACTTTGGCTTTCTATTGTTTGACCATGTGGAAGGCTTCTGAAGGAAAGAAGGAAGAAGGAAGTTCGGCAACGGATTTTATAACGGATGTAACGGATAGAACTCAGTTGGAAGAACGAACAAAGAAAAAGTATAAATTCTCCCCCTACCCCACTCTCCCCCTCTCCCCGTCGTCTTTCTTTTGGGCAATCGCCTTTGGAATTTCTCTCGGTTTATCAATATTAGTTAAACACACTACCGTATTATTTCTATTTACCCCGATTGTCTGGTTAGCTGTGGGTGCTGTGCGACAAAAAGCTTGGGGAAGATTAGCTCAATTAGCAGGTAGTTTGTTGCTGTCGGTGGCGGTGTTTGGGCCGTGGGCAAAAACTAATTGGCTGTTAATTTTGACCGGGGGAAAACGGGCAACAGTGGATTCTGCGATCGCCGAAGGAGATCCGGCCCTCAATACGATCGACGCTTGGATTTACTACGGTCAACACTTACCAGAACACATTTCTTGGCCTCTGTTACTTATTCCCTTAGTAGGATTGATACTTTATTGGCGTCGTCGGCAAGAGAGTTCGTCCATCTTTTATCTCAACTCCTGTCGCTGGCTGGCTGTTTTCTGGGTAGGAGCTTATTTAATTAATTCTCTAAATATTAACAAAGACGACCGATATGGTATACCTTATTTGCCAGTTTTATCTATTTTCTTAGCCTACTGTTTAACGCTGTGGCCTTCTCGGTGGGGACGAGAAATTCGCTGGGGTACAATTGGCTTGGGAATTCTGGCAATGCTATTGCATATGTGGCCGCTGGGAGGGGCTTTTGGACATAGCTTAGTTCAAATTATCAGTCCCGGCAATTCTCACTATCCTTACTGGGGGAAAGAGTGGCCGCACCGAGAGATAATTGCCGAAATTATTGATAGGGAACCTTATTTGCAGTCTACTTTAGGCGTGTTGCCTTCGACCCCGGAAATTAACCAGCATAATTTGAATTTTTACGGTGCTTTGGCGAATTTTCAGGTTTATGGGCGGCAGGTGGGAACGAATTTAAAAGACGTGCCGCAAGATGTGCGATCGCTCTCTTGGTTCGTAACTAAAAGTGGCCCGCAAGGTTCGATCCGCGAAAAAATTAAACAAGCTCAAAATGCAGCCGTAACCGCGATTGAAAAAGGCGATAAATTTCAGTTAGAAAAAACTTGGGTTTTGCCAGATTATACTAATTTAAATCTTTATCGCAAGCGAGTGCAGCCTGTCGAAATACAGCCATTGAATGAAGCGCGATCGCAAGTACAATTAGATCGAGTTACTGTCGCTGCAAAAGCAGTTCCCGGACTCGCGCTACCGGTTACTTATACTTGGTCTGGGCCTTGGCAGCAGTTGCAGTCTGGTTTAGTGTTGGTAACGTGGCAAAATCAGCAGTCGGGCGATATTCCACCGGGACAGACTTTCAGGATTTTACACGATCGCGCGATCGCCCAGGCGACTTTGCATCCGGGGATGCTGGAAGCGGATAAATTTGCTGTGGGGTTTCGAGTTGTCGATCGCACGGCGATGCTTCCTCCTGCTAATATTGCACCGGGAACTTACAATCTGCAAGCTACTTATCTAAATCGCAAAACCGGGGAAACTTATCCGATTAATGTGCCGGCAGTGAGTGTTAAGATCGAGGCAGAGCCTCGGGATATGCGTTCCCAGGTAGAGCCTGGAAACGAGAAGAATACAGATAAGCCTGAGTTAGATTTGGTGACTCAATTGCGGGCGATGGCGGTTAATTTACCAAAAGGATTGCCCGGTTTAGAACCCGTGTTCGAGCAGATTGGCCGCATCAATCAGTACGATCCAATTCAAGATTATACCGTGCAAGCGGAACAAGCGTTAGAATATCGGTTGAAGCAGGAACCAAATAATCTAGAATTGGCTTATGCTTTGGCATTTTCTCGGGTATTGCAGCAGAATGTCACAAGTGCGATCGCCGCCTTAGAAAAAGTCACTCAACTCGACTCAAAAAACCCTTACGCTTACGCCTATCTCGCTTTCGTACACCTGTACGGCTGGCATCCCAAAGCCGCTCAAACAGCCTTAAAACCTGCTCTAGCTCTCAACTCTAACCTACCGGAGATTAGAGTTTTAAACGGTGTAGCCACTCTGATGCAAGGTAATCTCATTCAAGCATGGCAAGATTTGCAATACTTAAAAAAACTAAAAATTTAACAATCCCTTTTATTGTGGCACGGGCGTCCCGCCTGTGCTTCAGAATCAGTAAAAAACAGAAAACCAATGAACCAACCAAGAATAATTTCTTTAATTCCCAGTGCCACGGAAATTGTAGCACTTTTAGGATTAACCGATGCAATCGTGGGCCGTTCCCACGAATGCGACTATCCCCCAGAAATCCAAAATTTACCTGTTTGCACTCAGCCTAAATTCAATCCCGAAGGAACTAGCAGCGAAATTCACAACCGCGTGACAGAATTGTTGCAAAATGCCCTCAGCGTGTATAAAGTAGAAATAGATACTTTGGAAAAATTGCAGCCGACTCACATTATTACTCAAGCTCAATGTGAAGTCTGCGCTTGTTCTCTAGCAGAGGTTGAACAAGCGGTAAACACGCTGGTAAATAGCAAGCCGGAAATTATTTCTTTGCAGCCGAATCTGCTAGCAGAAATCTGGACGGATATTCAGCGAGTTGCTGATGCTTTGGGCGTAAATGGCAAAAGTGCGATCGACCTTTTGCAATCCCGCATCAATGCTATTACCTCTCAAACACAAGCATCATCTATTCTTACTACAAAAGAGAGACTTCCCAAAGTAGCTTGCATCGAGTGGATTGAGCCTTTGATGGCTGCGGGTAACTGGATTCCCGAATTAGTAGCAATGGCGGGAGGCAATTCGCTATTTGGAATTGTCGGGGAACATTCCCCTTGGTTAAAATGGGAATCGCTAGTAGGAGCTAACCCCGATGTAATTATTTTTATGCCTTGTGGTTTTGATTTGAACCGCACTCGCATCGAAGCAATACACATAACTAAATACGCAGAATGGCCTAATTTGGAAGCAGTAAAAATGGGGAACGTTTACATAACTGACGGCAATTCTTACTTTAATCGGCCGGGGCCGAGATTGGTTGATTCGTTAGAAATTTTAGCAGAAATTCTCCATCCCGAAATCTTCGATTTTGGCCATCGGGGTAAGGGTTGGCAGCCATTTTTGTAAGTACCTGCAGCTAGCTAAAGCTTTATCTATATTAATTCTGAATTGCCTGCCATACAAATAAGGACACAACATTGTTGTGTCCTTACTTCGTCTTCATTTAACCGAATCTGACATCAATTGATGCACAAAACGCTAGTCCTACTTGGCATCAGGGGGCATCAACACCTTGTCAATTACGTGAATAACGCCGTTGCTAGCTTTGATATCAGCTTTCACAACATTAGCACCGCTGACAGTAACTTTGCCTGCGTTAACTCCCACCTTCAGCGAACTGCCTTCGACACTTTTAACATCGCCGGATTTCAGGCTAGTAGATACAACCGAACCAGGAACAACGTGGTAAGTTAAAATCTTAGTAAGTAGGGCTTTGTTTTCCGGTTTGAGCAAATTCTCCACAGTTCCTTCTGGCAAAGCAGCAAATGCCGCGTCTGTCGGAGCAAAAACAGTGAAAGGGCCTTTTCCTTGTAAAGTTGTCACCAAACCTGCTGCTCCCAAAGCCTTCGTCAGCGTCTTGAATTGAGCGTCGCCAGATGCAATAGCAACAATATCCTTAGCAGCGGAAGTTGGTGCTTGTGAAACGCCAGTTGGTGCCGGTGAAGCAGCGGCTTTTACCTTTCCTGCAACTTGTGGAGTTTGAGTTGCATTAGCAACATTAGTGTTCGAGGTGATGTGAGCCCAAGCCGGGAAACCGATTAGCGCGCTAGCGCCGATGATTCCTGCGAAACCTGTGAGTTGTTTCATCCAGCTAGGTAAATTTTGATTTTTCATTGCGCTTGCATTTCCTTATGAGATAAAACCGTGAACATGAATTGTTATGTTAGCCAAATCTCGACAAAAGGCAAGGTTGCCAGAGGCTAAGATAGAGAGAAATTTCTCTTGCATCCCCGATCGACCAAAACTTCCTTACTATAACGCAAGCTGAGCAATCGGGCATCAACCGCTAAATCTGTAACTCAAAACCTCAATCACCGAACCAGTTTGGGGTAAGTCAGCAGATTTAATGGAAATCGTGTCATTATTCAATCGGCGCACCGGCGTACCATCCATCAGCGCCAAGAATTCATCTAGCGGCACTAAATCGCACGCAGCAGCATCGGCGGCTTGGGTTTTGAAATGTGTCGGAATCACCATCTTCGGTTTGAGAAGTTGCAAAGTTTGCTTCGCTTCCGCCGGAGTGTAAGCTTTCGGCCCGCCGCCCACGGGAATCAGCACTACATCGGGCCGCCCGATCAAGATTTGTTCTTCAATGCCGATCGGGCCAGCAACTCCGCCCAAGTGTAAAATCTTAACGCCCGCTTGCTGCCACAGCCAAGCCACATTAACCCCAAATCGCCGTCCTCCCTCACGGTCTTTTTCCGTCCGAATCCCTTGAATCCGCAGCCCGTTAGACCTGTAAGCCCCTGGCTCGTACAAAAGGCCGGGATTGCCCGCAAATCCGTCGATCGCCCCTTCATCAAGCAATCGGCTGCTAATCAGAATCAAATCTGTTGGCACTTTAGGAGAGCGATAGCCTGCGGTACAGCCCAGGGGGCGAAAAGGATTCACCAGCACCCTCGCACCGCCTCCGGCGAACAAGAAGCAAGTGTGGCCCAACCACTGAACCGACAAAGAATCAGCAGTTTGAGCTTGATAGCTTTCCCATCCAGATGGTAAACCAGTTGCTAAAGCTGCTAGCAAACCCGTCTGTGCGTAACGTATTAATTGTCGCCGTTTCATCTTGTGGTTGGGGTTGTCGGGTGTTGGTCGTTTGTTGTTATACCACAAAACACCGTCAGTCGATTTTAGATTTTAGATTTTAGATTTTAGATTTACTTGTAGCATTGAATCTGAAATCTCGAACAGGAGTCTAAAATTTGGGGTTCACCACGACAGGAGTGGGGGGCTTGTATCCTTTTTGGGGCGGTTCAGGTGCGAAAATGTTTACCCTACTCTCACCGTAAGGTGCTAGAAGAGCGAACCCTACAAATTCAGATAAATTCAACTAAAGTCTTTCTAAGAAATTTCGCAATAATTGTTTTCCCGAAGTCGTCAAAATACTTTCCGGGTGAAACTGTACACCTTCAATGTGCGGATATTCCCGGTGCCGCACACCCATAATAGTTCCGTCTTCAACCCAAGCGGTAATTTCCAAAACTTCTGGACAACTCTGCTTTTCAATTACCAAACTGTGATAGCGAGTTGCAATCATCGGCGATTCCACACCCTGAAAAACTCCGACTCCTGCGTGTTCTACCTGAGAAGTTTTGCCGTGCATCAACACGGGTGCAGAAACAATTTTGCCGCCGAATACTTGACCGATACTTTGATGTCCGAGGCACACGCCTAAAATTGGCAGAGTTGGCCCCAATTCTTTGATTAATTCCAGAGAAATTCCCGCATCTTCCGGCCGCCCCGGGCCTGGAGAAATCACCACTGCTGCTGGCTGCAATCGGCGAATTTCAGCTAAGGAAATTTGGTCGTTGCGGTAGACTTGCACTTCGCTTGCTACAGGCAACTCAGCACCCAGTTCTCCTAGATACTGTACCAAATTGTATGTAAAACTGTCGTAGTTATCGATGACTATAATCACGGGTTAAGTTAGATTTTAGGTTTTAGATTTTAGATTTTAGATTGACTCGCTCCCTGAAAGCAAGGGTTTCAAGATTTTAGATAGATGTCGATGATAAAAATAGCTGCAATATAGACGAATAAAACTAAAAATCTCAAATTGGTCATCTAAAACCTAAAATTTTCTGGCTCCAATAAGTTACTGACGGCCGATCGCAATTTGAACGACTGCCCACAAAGGAGGAAGCAGAAGTGCAGTACCGACGATGATCGCAGCCATTGCCGATACCAGAACTGCTCCGGCAGCGCAGTCTTTGGCAATTCTGGCTAGTTCGTGATAAGATTGCCCGACTGTCAAGTCTACCACCGATTCGATCGCCGTATTCAACAGTTCCATTGCTAAAACTATGCCAATGGTGACGCCGATCACAGATATTTCTACAGGTTTGAGTTGCAAAAATAGCCCGAGTCCGATCGCCAAAGTGCCTATAACTGTGTGAATCCGAAAATTGCGCTGAGTTTCAAAAGCATAACTCAGACCCCCCCAAGCGTATCTAAAACTCGTAGCTAAGCTAGATGCGATTTTCCAGGACAGCTCTCGGTTGTATTTCAAGGCTTTTTTCGGCTCCTGGACTGTCTGGCTAGAAGAGTCTTGAGGCATGGGCAGAAACTGTGCGATTTGTGATGAAATTGAGGGTCTATCTAGTGTCATAAAGAACCAACTTTAATTTACAGAGATGAATGAAAGCTAAACTTTTCAAATTAACTTCATCAAGTCTAGGTAACTTTTCTAAGTTTTTACTAAAGTTTTGGTTTAATTTCAGAAAGTTATGTTGGGCTTGACATGATTTTTTAAATCAACATCAACTTCAGTTATGCTGTTTGGATCGCAAGACCGATCGCCCGCAGCAATGTTTCTTGTCGATCGAGCATTTGAGTCAGACTTTCTTCATCCGGGTGATCCCAGCCCAAAAGATGCAGAAAACCGTGGGCTGCCAGCCAAGCTAGTTCGTTCTTCAGGGGATGTCCTTGCTGCTGGGCTTGTCGGTTAGCTGTATCGATCGAGATGACGATATCACCCAAGTATAGGGGTTCAGATGACTGCATTTCCTCTAGCTGAGGACAGTCTACCTCTAAAGATGCGAAAGCTAGTACATCAGTCGGTCTATCGAGCTGGCGGTACTGGAGGTTGAGGGCTTGCATCTCGGTATCGGCGGTTAAACGCAGACTGACTTCGTAGCCCGGAGCGACTGGCACATAATCTTCCTGGTTTTCCAGCCAAACGCTAAACCAATTTTCCCAGGTTTCGGCTGAAATCTCCCCGCTGGCTGTACTCTCAGGGAGGTTGGAAGCGTCGGCTGACTGCTGGGCGAGCCCGTAACAGTCCTCGACGTTCACCTCAATTAACATTTTTTTGCTCTCCTGTCAAGGGATATATTCAATTTTTTTACAAATTCCAATTGCGCGATCGAACGGCAGGGGATTTTGCTGTTGCTGGAAAGATACAGTAATCTGTTAGAGATTGCAACAGGCAGGCAGAACAATCAGCTTAACTCCCGATTAAGAAAGATCAAAAACATCAGCAGAAATTAGAGGCTGATTGTTGGAATCCCGGATTAAGAATTGAAATAGCGATCGAGAAAAGCCAAACCGACGAGTACGCCTAAGAGTCCGGCGGCTGTCAAAGCAAAATGAAACAAAGAAGTCGCCCGCTTGCGAACCATATTCCGCATCGCCAGCTTGACATAACTCGGTGGAGGTGCAGTGTTTGTCGGCGCTGTCTGGGTTTCGTCGGACTCTTCGGAGGCGGGAATTGCTGAGGGATGTTGACTCATAACGGTTAGTTTAGAAGGTTAATAGAGGGGCTGCTGAGGACAGACTTGCCACGATGGTAACAAAGATGTAACGTTTTGTGTAGGTGTTTTGAGTTTTTCGAGCCTCGTTACCCTATATTTCTGTAGGGGTCGTTTCGCCGACATCAAAAACCACCAAAAATTCTCATAAACCCGCCCCCCACCAGGGAAGAATCTACTTTCCTTATCCCTTTAACCCTCTTTCCCGCAACAAAGCATCCGCCCAAGCAGCATCTGATTCTGAAAGCGCAGGTAGGGGTGCGGTGTAATCTATTCTAAAGTCATAGGCGGCGCGATCGTAAACCCCATTTAATAACGCTTGTAAATCTACAATTGGTTCCGCATCACCCGCACGCAAAGGCAAGGGAAACTGAGGAATCATATCCGGTAAATTGAAAAGGTACAAATCCGCCAAAGGCCTTTGATTTCCCCGACTCGCTAAAATTCGATAACTTGCCTCAATATCGTTCCCAAAAACTAACATTGGTTGGTAACTTCGCAGCAAGTCAATTTCAATCATATGAGTGCGACTACCAAACACCTTTTCTCGCTTTGCTTCATATATTTCTCGCCCTTTCCCAGGGCGCTTATTGGCGGGTGACAACACTTCAATCACTGTCACAACTTCCCTAGTTTCTGTATCTCGCACCTCTAAATATGCTTCCCTAAATTCCACAGGTACTGGCAGTCTTACTTTCAAGGCTGTCACAGGCGGCGCGGCAACTGCAACATTAGAAGAAGTTGGGTTTGTTTGACTTGGAGAGCGCTGCACAGTGACATCAGGAATCCCCACTAAAAGGGAATTTTCCCCGCTAAGCTCATAAACTCTTTTTTCAATATCGACGATATATTTTGGCAGCAACTGTGGCACTAATGATTCAAAAATGCTACTAATTAGCAAGTGATGTACTTGAGGCCACAATTCAGGACTTTCTAAATAAGGATTCATCCCTAGAAACGGATTACTCATTAATTTAACTCCTGTTAATTTACCTAATTATATGAGTTTAGTCGATCGATTAGAAAAACGCAGACAATATCAAACTATCATCTGCGTTAATCCCCGTGCATCTGCGTTTAAAAAATCCCCCTAAAAATCTCCGTAACTACTAATCGCCGCCTGCAACCTCCCAATCACTTCCTCAACCGAAATAGCCCCCAACTCCCCAGAAGTCCGAGTCCGAATATTCAAACTATTCGCCTCAACTTCCTTCGCACCCACAACACCCATCACCGGAATTTTATCCTTCTCAGCATTGCGAATCAACTTGCCCAAACGCTCGCTATTCTCATCAGCTTCAGCGCGCATTCCGAGCATTTTCATCTTCGCGGCCACTTCCTTCGCAAACGGCAAAAACTCGGCGCTGACAGGCAACAACCGCACCTGAATCGGCGCTAACCACAGCGGAAAATCGCCCGCATACTGCTCAATCAAAATCCCGATCAAACGTTCCAAAGAACCGAAAGGAGCGCGGTGAATCATCACCGGACGCTTGCGAGTGCCGTCTTCAGCAACATATTCCAAATCAAAACGTTCTGGCAAGTTGTAATCTACCTGAACAGTTCCTAATTGCCATTCTCTATCCAAGACATCTTGGAAAATGAAATCGAGTTTCGGCCCGTAAAAAGCCGCCTCTCCAATTCCCTCAAAATAATTCATTCCCAAAGTTTCCACTGCGCGGCGGATTGCACCTTGAGCCTTTTCCCAAGCTTCATCGGAACCGATGTATTTCTCTAAATTGTTTGGATCGCGGAAACTCAAACGCGCCTTAAAGTTTTTCAGTTGCAGACTCTTGAATACTGACAGAATCAAATCCACCACATTCAAGAATTCTGCATCCAACTGTTCCGGTGTGACAAATAAGTGGGAATCATCCACCGTAAAGCCGCGCACCCGCGTTAAACCGCCCAATTCTCCCGATTGTTCGTAGCGGTAAACCGTGCCGAATTCCGCTAAGCGCATCGGCAGTTCTCGATAGGATCGCAATTCGCTTTTGTAAATTTGGATGTGGAAAGGGCAGTTCATCGGTTTCATCACAAAACCCTGTTCGTTTGCTGCCGCTTCCTCATCCTCCGCCATCAGCGGAAACATATCTTCTTTGTATTTCTGCCAGTGTCCAGAAATTTTGAACAAATCTACTCTGGCGATGTGTGGAGTCACAACTTGCAAATAGCCGCGTTTGATTTGTTCTTGTTTCAAGTAATCTTCTAAAATACTTCTCAAAACAGTGCCTTTCGGCGTCCACAAAGGCAAGCCGGGGCCCACAGGATCGGCAAAAATAAATAAGCCTAATTCTTTACCTAATTTGCGGTGATCGCGCCTTAATGCTTCTTCTTTGCGGTGTTTGTATGCTGCTAATTGTTCGGGAGTTTCCCAAGCAGTGCCGTAAATCCGCTGTAATTGAGCTTTGGTTTCGTCGCCGCGCCAGTACGCCCCTGCTAGGCTTTCTAGCTCGATCGCCTTTGGATTCAACTCACTGGTATTATCCAAGTGAGGCCCCGCGCACAAATCCCACCATTCCTCGCCCAAATGGTAAAAAGTAATTGGTTCGATCAAACCTTCTAAAATTTCTAATTTGTAAGGTTCGTTAATCTCCTTAATTCTGCGTTCTGCTTCCTCGCGGCTGACTTCTTCCCGAATTACAGGCAATTTACGGTTGATGATTTTGATCATCTCTTTTTTAATGGCTTTTAAATCCTGTTCCGTAAAAGGTTCGGGAGTGTCAAAGTCATAATAGAAACCGTTTTCAATCCAAGGGCCGATAGTCACTTGCGCCTTGGGAAATAACTTCTGTACCGCCATCGCCATAACGTGGGAAGTGGTGTGGCGAATTTTTTTTAGTGCCTCGGACTCACTCGTGCGGGGCAACTCAATTTTAACGGACTCTTCTGGAGGGGACATGGATTCTGAGCTAGACATCGGCTGAATTAGCAATTAATTTAGTTGCAGTTGCTTCTATATTACTCAGATTGGGACAGCAAGCGCCGACTTCCGACTGGGGGACACTCCGGGAAATTAGGTCATTCTGGGCATGGGGCATGGGGCATTGGGCATTGGGCATAGTTTTTTTCTTCCTTCTTTCTTCTTCCTTTCATCTCTTACATCCGTTACATCGGAAGAAAGCGAATCCCTTGCCGAACTTCCTTCTGCTATGAGCTATTGCTAGCGAGTCTGAGCCGATATTGCACAATTTGGGGATTTCGACTCAAAAATCGCTGCTGGCACAGTTAAATTTATTCACACCCACGGGCTAATTGTTATTAAATTATTGAATTTTTGTTAAAAATATGTTACAATTTGTAAAGACCGTCTAAGACTATAATAGATAAATAACCCAATTTTGATCCATGCTTAATTCCAACTTGCCCGAGCCAGAATTGCTCAAAGCGTTACTGGAACCGCTGTTAGAGGATTTCAATTACTGGTTCGACCGATCGGCAAAGCTCTTAGAAACTGAGGAAATTCCCTTTCTCAGCGAGGAAGATCAATCTGACTTGCTGGCGCGAGTCAAACAGGCTCAGCAAGAAGTAGGCGCAGCAAAAGCTCTATTTCAAGCAACCGGGGGTCAAGTTGGGATTGAAACAGCAGCACTGATGCCGTGGCACAGACAGCTCGCCGAATGCTGGCAAGTATCGGCACGCTTTCGCTCATGGCAGTCAGCTCCCCCTGGAAAATAAGGAAGCGAGTTCAAGTTAAATTTGCAGTCAAATCCCCAACCTTGGGAAATGTGGCGGCCCACTTGACAACCTCAAACAGATTTCCAGTTAATAAGTTATTACTTGCTGAAACACTTTTGTAAATTGCTGTGTGGCTGTTTAGCCCGGAGGAGAAGATAATGTTGCACTTGCTTTATATTTTAGCTTTTACCGTTCTTGCCTTTCTGGCGGTCGGTAACTTAATCCGCAGTCTAGTCACCGTTGGTATGGAGTCCCAGCGCCCTCAACAGTTCAGGGCAAATAATCCCTACGCATCCTATCCTCGCTCTCAATCTGTACCGCATCCAGAACTTTTAGACGAACACGGAAATGTTGTCAATGAGCCGCTGTTAGTGATGCGTTCGCTGACTGTCCAAGACGCCCGCGAACAATTAGATGCTCTCTACAAATCATCTCCCGGTGGCAGCGACGAAGGGGGCGAACTAGCCTAATACAACCACAGCCGCAGCATTTATACTTAGGCGCTATGCCTCAAAAAAAATATAGGACTTACAAGCTAGGTGTCCGAAACCCTTTTTCTTCATAGATTTTGGTGAAAATCGTTTCCGCGCTTCATCGGAATAATAATTTTCCGAGCATCCTTGGCATCATTCCGAATCTAACCAGATTGGATATAAGTCCTCAAAATAATTGGCCGTTAGTTTTTAGCTAATGGCCAATTACTTGTGATTTTTGAAAGTTTAATTGCCGATTAGCCAGATCGATCGCCCAAAACCGATTCGCCAAAAACCGATAAAGATAGCATTGATATCAAATAGCTCAAGAATAGTATAATGCAAGAGATCCGGAAGCGGTGCCTAACAAGTCTGAATGGTGAGAGTGCTAACGCCCGAATCGAACCCTGAATAGATGAGTTGGCGTCAAAACCTAGAGGTAAAAACAGGTGACTTTGGGATGAACTCAAGGTCTTGGAGGCATACCTCTGCTTAGATTCGTCTAAATGATATGGCTAGCATGATATGACTTAAACAGTCGTGTTATGAAGCATAAATGTATCAGATACTGAAAAGGGATCGCTCTAAACCTCCTATCGATCCTGTTTTGTCATCGGCAAAAATGCACGTTTAAGGCTAGATGATCGTCCCTATTTCGCTACTGGCAGAACTTCTGCAAGCTTTGCCCCAACTGCGGGCACAAATTTATTTCAAATCTTCCATGACAGCCTTGTCTCACGCGATGGAAGACTTAGTTTTGGCGGGTTCAGACGACGAACCGCTAGTGATTGCCAGCTTTCAGCGAGAGCGCTTCTACCGCCAGGAAGCTCACCGCTACCGGCGAATTGCCTCACGCTCGTCTCAGGTATACGTGCTGGCTGCACCGGAAACTGACTTTAAAAATTCCTCGGAATGTCACGAAACTGTGGCGTTTGCACCGGAGGACGGATTGAGTAAAGAGTGGCACTTAGTGGTGCTGGGGCAGCACTACTCAACTTGCCTGATTTGTCAAGAAAAAATTGTGCCGATCGACAACCAGGACGCTCGCGGGCCACTGTTGATGGATCAAGCTCGCAGATTTGAAGGAATTTGGACGTTCGATCGCGAGGTAAGCTCCAAAGCGGCCGCATTGTTGCTCGATAGAATTGTCAAATATCGCCCGGAATTGGCAGAAAAGATCGATCGAGCGCGAACGACTTACAAACTCAAAACACCGAAAAAAACGAGGAAATCCGCCACTTCCAAAGCCGCCAAACCCGAAATAAGTACGAGAAAAAACTCAAAAATTCCCAATCCAAAATTGAGCGATGCTTTTACCGAACGCTTAGTAACCTACTTGCAAGCAGGCCAGCACAAACTGCTCAAAGCATACAGCGCGATCGCCGCTCAGGAACGCAAAGAACGCCTGGTAAACTTAATTACCACGGCAATGCGGCAGTCTCTCAACCCGCAAGAAATCGTCGAAGTCGCAGTCCAAGAACTCGGCACTGCCCTCTCGGCAAGCCGATGTTTGATTTATCGGTGCAAGGCAACAGATGTGGCGGTCAAAATCGATCGCGAGTTTTTGGGGCCGGGCGCTAGTTCCATGCTGGATCAGACTTGGCTGTTGCAGGAAAATCAAATATGGAGCGACGCGGTGGCGCGGCAAGAGCGAGTTTACATCCAAGACACAGCACAACACCCGTTGATTGTCAATACACAATTCCTGGAAAAAACTGTAAAAAATTGGCAAATTGTCTCTTGGTTAATGGTGCCAGTGCTTTATCAGGGGCGGGTTTTGGGAATGGTGGAAATGCACCAGTGCCGAGCGGTTTTACCTTGGGAAGAAGACGAAATTGCTTTAGTAGAGGCGATCGCCACCCAACTTGGAGCAGCCTTAATTCAAGCAGAAACCTACGCTCATTTAGAAGAACTCAACCAACAATTAGAAGCATTAGACCGCACTCGCAGCAATCTAATTGCCATCACCGGACACGAACTCCGCACCCCACTTTCTACGATTCAAGTGTGTTTGGAAAGTTTGAACTCCGAACCAGATATGCCCCCAGAATTGCGGCAAATCATGTTAGAAACTGCCCTTGGTGATGCCGATAGAATGCGGAAACTCGTGCAGGATTTCTTAACTCTTTCTCACTTAGAAAGCGGGCGAGTCCAATGGAATGTAGAATCGCTGACGCTGCAAGAATGCGTTGATTTGGCCCTTAGCAGCGTGCGATCGGGGGGCGGACTCGATCGACAGTTACCGGAAATTATCGCCGAAGTGTCCGCAGAATTGCCTTTAGTGCAAGCTGACGGAGAGTGGTTGGTGGAGGTGCTCTCCAAACTGCTAGACAACGCTTGCAAATTCACCACACCTCAAGGAAGCGTCACCATAAGAGCGAAATGCAACGGTTCTCGGATGGTGGAAGTGCTCGTAGCCGATACGGGGAGGGGAATCGAGGCGAACAGTTTAAAAGTAGTGTTCGATCGATTTTATCAAGAAGAAGGAGCTTTGCGCCGCAGCGCCGGCGGTACCGGTTTGGGATTGGCAATTTGCAAACAGATTGTTGCCGGCTGGGGCGGTAAAATTTGGGTAGATTCCGCAGGAAAAGACCGAGGAAGTGAATTTCACTTTACTATTCCGATTGTTTAGACTAAATTGATACAGCGTATTCAAGGTTTATGAGGTATACCCCAGAAACCGGGTTTCTTTACAGTTCTCGCATGATTACTGATTCTGTTGCTCGAAACCCGGTTTCTCCGTACTAAATTTACATGGAATATACTGTAAAAAACCGGGTTGGTGGGCGTCTGAGCGCGCAAGTAGCGATCGAGTGATATCAAATCCGGCTGCGCTGGAATGATATCAAATCCGCGCTTCCGGAGTCGGGCGTAAAGTCGAATCAAGCTGCCAACAAATAATTCGCGCAATTTTCATTTTCTTGACTCACAGTGAACAGTCAACAATAACGGACGGTGCAACCGGAATCGATATTAATCGATCGACCGAGATACGATAGCACAGAAAAGTTTTCGCAGCAGAACCAGCCTCCGCTGCTACACCCTCTCTCATATCAATTGCGGTAGCATCGAAATAGTAAAATCCAGTCAACAGTCAACCACGGATGGTGCAACCGGAATTGATCTAATTCATCTGCGTGAATCTGTGTTTATCTGCCTGTATCTGCGGTGAAAAAAAGAGAATGTATTAACCGCCCCGGACAAGGAATTGACGCGGATTCACGCAGAGATCGAGAAGAGAGATAGGAATACTTTCGATGCTAACAAATTTGATAGGAGGCGCTATTTAAGCCGGACTTGATATCAAATACTAATCTACAGTCGTCTTGAGACGACTTGAGCTATGAGGCAGGGGTTGAAACCCCTGTCGGACTTAACGACTAATATTAATGCCGATTGCATCGGAATGATTTAACCACAGAGAACGCAGAGCTCGCAGAGAAAGAGAAGAGAGACATGAATAATTCCGATGCAAACGGAAAGGATATCACCCTCAATCCTCACCCTGTGAGATCAGCCTTAAAGGAGATGTGGCCACGCGGTGTTCAGCTTTAAAATCAAAAGTATCAAAGCAGATTCAGGATGCGCTTGCCGTCTTAAACCGGGTTTGGCGACAGAGTACCTAGGGAGGCTGCCGAAAATTAATATCAGTTTAAACAAAGAATCCAACTGTACGTAAGCTGCAAACCCCGATAGTAATCAGTCATGCCCAATCTAAAATCTAAAATCTAAAAGGGTATAAGTCTCCTGTCCACAAGTCGCGAGATGGTAAAGGTTGCTCGAATCTGTTGAGGCACTGCCGACGCCAGTGTTGATTCGAGAAAATTTGAGAAGGCAAATGTTTCGCCCGGAAAAAGTTTTTTTCCATAAGAATACTCAAACCTAGAGGTTAGCAAAACCGATTATGTCACCTACAATCCAGATGAAATCTACTCAACCTATAGCCAAAAAGCCACAACTACAATTAGGTTCTCAAGGTAAAGCGGTATTGGAACTAGAAGAACTGCTAACCAAGTTGCACCTTTACCGACAGCCTGCTAAAGGAATTTTTAACAAAGCAGTTGATTTTTCTGTGAAACTGTTTCAGTTTCGGGTTTTCTTGTCACCGGATGGCATTGTCGGGCCGCTGACTTGGCAGGCGCTTTATACTGCTGCTCCAGTTAATATGCCGATACTCAAATTAGGCAGTTCTGGGGAAGCAGTCGCTACTGTTCAGGAAGTTCTCAAAACTTCCAACCATTATGGTGGTGAAATTGACGGCGACTTTGCTACTTTGACGGACAAAGCTGTTCGCGCATTTCAAAAAAGCTTTGGGATTCAGGCCAACGGGATTGTCAATCAAGAAACTTGGACTGCTTTGAGCCAAATTCCCCGCGGCTATGACCCTAATTGGTTCTTGACTTAGGGTTGACGCGGTAAATTTTTCGATCATTGCTTGTGGAGGAAAATTGGGAGAATGTGCGATTATTTGGGGGCCCACAAGCACCCGAATAATTGCTATTTTTGTTTGATTATTTTTTCGGGATTCGTGCTGCCTAATTTTGTTTTATAACTTTGGTGTAAATTACCAATTATCAATTATTAATTACTAATTATCAATTATCAGAAGAGATCGATCGCCCAAAAACTGTTAACTTTCCTTACAATTTCGACAGCAGTGTCGCGTCATGATGATAGGATGCCGTAAAAATCCTTTGGATATGTTTATGGCAGAAGAACTCACTGGACAACCCCCTCTTTTCGGCGGCAGCACCGGCGGCTTGCTGACCAAGGCGCTAGTTGAAGAGAAGTACGCGATCACTTGGACTAGCCCCAAGGAACAGGTGTTTGAAATGCCTACAGGCGGCGCTGCAATCATGCGTCAAGGCGACAACTTGCTGTATCTGCCCCGCAAGGAGCAGTGCATCGCTTTGGGCGGCCAGCAACTGCGGGCTAAATTCAAAATCTCGAACTACAAAATTTACCGCGTGTTTCCCGACGGTTCTACTGAGTACCTGCATCCCAAAGATGGCGTGTTCCCTGAAAAGGTGAACGAAGGTCGTCCCTACAACGGTAAGATTGACCGCAATATTGGCAGCAATCCCAATCCGGCTAAGCTGAAGTTCAGCGGCAAGAAGACTTTCGATCCTTAAACTATGACTGCATCGCTGAGCAAAACATAGCTAATATTGCCTTGAAAGGCTCAGCTTGTAAACTTGTTTTTGCAGTAGTATTCTGGCGCGGGAGGCTAAGCCCGCAGCGCCAAAATACTACTGCAAACTTCTAATTTTATTAAAAGTTAATCGTTAAATTAAAAATGAATGTCGCAATCAGGCGAGCGCAGCCTTCTGATATCGATGTTTGCGCTGGCATTACTTATGAAGCTTTTAAAGATATTTCCGATCGCCACTTGTTCCCTACAGATTTTCCGACGCTGGAATTTGCAACCAAAATAAGTAGCTTGCTAATCGAAAGTCCGTTGTTTTTTGGCATCGTAGCCGAGAGTTCCGGTGCCGTTGTCGGCTGCGGATTTATGGACGAACGCAACCCGATTCGTGGTATCGGGCCCGTCAGTGTCGATCGAACTTTTCAAGGCCGCGGCACGGGACGGGAAATCATGAAAGCTTTGCTGGAACGGGGACAGGACGCTGTGGGCATCCGTTTGGTTCAGGAATCTTTTAATATGGCGTCGCTGTCGCTGTACGCTTCTTTGGGTTTTGAGGTGAAGGAATCTTTCGTGTTAATGGAAGGAAAGTTTCGCAGCCAGCCGCACCATGGGTTTGAGGTGCGACCGATGGCTAGTGAGGATGTTGGTGAATGTACGGCTTTGTGCAAGAAATTATACAGGTGCGATCGAACTAGCGATATTGAGTACGCCCTGAATTTCTTTTCTCCTTGGGTTGCTTGCAAACAAGGTCGGATTGTGGCTTATACTTGTGCGGTGTCGGCTTTGAGCCACAGCGTCGCGGAAACTGAGGCGGATATGCAGGCTTTACTTTTGGGGGCGGCCGCGTCGAACTCCGAAGCACAGGTTTCTTTCCACTTGCCGGTGCGTTACGCAAGTTTGTTTCGCTGGTGTTTGCAAGAGGGGCTGCGCGCGCTCAAACCGATGGCGGTGATGGCAGTTGGCGAGTACCAGCAGCCTCATGGCTGTTGCTTTCCGTCTTTTGTTTATTGAGCCCAAGACGGGTAGGACGCTTTTAATCGCTGAAATTATTGCCAGGATTGCATTTTCCTTCTTCTTTCTTTCTTCTTCCCTCTTCCTTCTTCCTTCTGATATATATGATATTTCCCGATTTCTCACAATTTTCGGAACTGGCGACACAAGGCAATTTTGTACCCGTGTATCAAGAATGGGTTGCTGATTTGGATACGCCGGTGTCTGCGTGGTATCGGGTTTGTGCGGGTCAACCTTACAGTTTTCTGCTGGAGTCGGTGGAAGGTGGGGAAAAACTTGGGCGTTATAGTTTCTTAGGGTGCGATCCGTTGTGGATTTTGGAGGCAAAGGGCGATCGCACAACTCAAGTTTACCGTGACGGTTCCGAAAAAGTATTTACGGGCGATCCGTTTGTAGCTTTAACCGAGTGTTTGGAGTCTTATCAACCGGTGAAATTGCCGCAGTTACCGCCGGGAATTGGCGGGTTATTCGGTTTTTGGGGTTACGAGTTAATTAAGTGGATAGAACCGCGAGTTCCAGTGCATCCAGCAAGCGAGAATGATTTGCCGGATGGGTTGTGGATGCAGGTGGATAATTTGCTGATTTTCGACCAGGTGAAGCGGAAAATTTGGGTCGTCGCCTATGCGGATTTGCGCGAGGTTGGCGTTGATTTGGCAGATGCTTATCAGCAAGCGTGCGATCGCGTTGGCAAGTTAGTTCAGAAGTTGCAATCGCCGCTTTCCCGGCAATCTACTCTAATAGAATGGACACCTCCCAATGACGGGCAAGATGCCCGTTCCCCAACCGGAAATACAGAATTGGCTTACACGAGCAATATTACCCGTGAAAAGTATTGTGCCAATGTCTTAAAAGCGAAGGATTATATCAAAGCCGGAGATATTTTTCAAGTAGTTATTTCGCAGCGACTCGAAGCTGAATACAGTGGCGATTCTTTTGCACTTTACCGATCTTTGCGTCTCATAAATCCTTCTCCGTACATGGCTTATTTTAATTTTAGAGATTGGCAGATTATCGGTTCGAGTCCCGAAATTATGGTGAAAGCGGAAAACGCTGCTGATGGCAAAAAGATAGCGACTTTGCGACCAATCGCCGGCACTCGTCGCCGGGGTAAAACTCCTCAAGAAGATGATGCTTTGGCTGCTGAATTGCTTCAAGATCCCAAGGAAATTGCGGAACACGTCATGTTAGTTGATTTGGGCAGGAACGATTTAGGCAGAGTTTGCCGAAACGGTACTGTAAAAGTTGACGAATTAATGGAAATTGAGCGTTATTCTCACGTCATGCACATTGTGAGCAATGTGGTGGGAGAATTGGCCCAGGATAAGACAGCTTGGGATTTGTTGAAAGCTGGTTTTCCTGCAGGTACGGTTAGCGGTGCTCCGAAGATTCGGGCGATGGAGATTGTGCACGAGTTGGAAGGTTGTCGCCGGGGGCCGTATTCTGGGGTTTACGGGTATTATGATTTTGAGGGGCAATTGAATAGTGCGATCGCAATTCGGACTATGGTTGTTCGTTCTTTAGGTGGTGACAAACATTCGGTTTCTGTGCAAGCAGGTGCTGGTTTGGTGGCAGATTCTAACCCGGATATGGAGTACGAAGAAACGCTCAATAAAGCCAGGGGAATGTTGGAAGCAATTCGCTGTTTGAAATAGCAAGTTACAAACTTCTTTTATAAGGAGGAGGCGGTTGAAACCGCTGCTACACAAACTACTGTTGAACGAGGGAAATGTGAATTTTTATATAGTTGACGTGTTTGCGGAGTCAAAATATGCTGGCAACCAACTAGCTGTATTTTGCGGTGCAGGAGTTGCCGAACTATCTGAGGCGCAAATGCTCCTGATAGCGAGGGAAATCAATTATTCAGAAACTACGTTTATTCGATCGCCCGATCCGCGAGATGGCGGCTATGACGTGCGGATATTCACGCCCAAGAAGGAATTGCCCTTTGCCGGTCATCCGACTTTGGGCACGGCGTTTGTGTTGCAGCAAGAGATTATTCGCGAAAAGGTCGATCGAGTAATTCTCAATCTAGCCGTCGGTCAAATTCCAGTTACTTTTAATTATCACAATGAATCGGCAGATATTTTGTGGATGCGACAAAACCCGCCTAGTTTTGGTCAAGTTTTATCAGCAGAAACTCTGGCCAATGTCCTGAATTTAGCACCCGATGAAATTGATGCAAACTTCCCAATTCAAGAAGTTTCTACGGGAGTGCCGTTTATAATTGTCCCATTAAAAACTCTCGCCTCGCTCAAAAAAGCTCAAGTCAACTTAGATAAATATTTTGAGCTAGTTGAGACAATGGAAGCGAAAGAAATTTTGATATTTTGCCCAGAAACCTACAGCGATATTAATGATTTAAACGTGCGAGTTTTTGCCCATTCATTAGGAATTCCAGAAGATCCGGCGACTGGCAGTGCTAACGGCTGTTTGGCGGGATATTTGGTAGAACATGATTATTATGGGGAAGCCAAGATTGATGTCAGAGTTGAGCAGGGTTATGAAATCGCTCGACCTTCTTTGCTGTTGTTACAAGCCGCTAAGAATGAAGGCGAAATAACAGTTTTGGTGGGTGGTAAGGTGGTGATGGTTGCTAAGGGAGAATTTGTGTAGAATATTCAATGGGAAATTATTAACCGCAGAGGCACGCAGCTAGATTTAGAGGCTTCTTTGGGGATCGAGATCTTATAATTTTGCTAATATGAGGTAGCTCATATTCATTGATTCGCGTGATTGTTAGGCTAAAAAAGTCATCAATACCAGAGACTTTCCAATGCTGCAAACATTTTCGCGGACTTTAAATGTATCCCCTGACGCTTCAGAAGCGCTGCTTTCACTGCCATTAACCAGCTTGCTCGATTCACCGGAATTCAATCAATTATTCGCAAGTCTGGATACTGCTTTACTCAAAGAAACTTTGCCTACTGCTGGAACTGTTTTAGCTCAAAAGCTGCCGTCTTTTTACGACTGGTTGCAAACAGAACTAGGAATTAAAAACGTCCCTGAGAGTCCCGATCATACTACGAAATGGGTAATCGGTTTTTTGAAGAATCAAGAAAGTTTAATTCGTTTAGTTGATCTGCACAAATCAATTCCCAGACAGGCATTAGAACGAGCGATCCCTCGTTTAGTTAGCACCTTTGATGAGGTTCAACCTACCGCTGTAAAGCAAGAATGGGAAAAAGCGATCGCAGCACTTTGTCTGGTTCTCGCCGTCGCAGCGCGGGAAAATCAGCCATCTGCCGCCTGAAGCAATTCTGTCTGAGTTTAAACAAAGCGCTTTTTTCGGAAAATTTGCAATTGAGTGCGATCGATCTGAACGACTACTGACCGCCGCTTGTTGAGGACGATCGCATTGTGTCTATTTAGCAAAAGCAACTGAGCCAATATTGCCACAATCGCGCGCCTTTTGAGAAACTTGCCTTCAAAACGCGCCATTCGGACGATCGTCTCCTCGATTTTATAACAACAGTTTTTCCCTTTCTGGGAAATCACAAAAATCGTTCCCGGTATGTAATCGCCTTCATTTGCCCAGAAAGCATACCTTTCACCTAAAGTAAAGTAGTGAAAAACATTGTTAGCGGTGGAAGTTTTAGCTAACTTTTCCGAAACGCCCAAAGAATTAAAAACTACAGTGGATCTAATATAATCCGGGTATTTTGCTGCTATTTGCTGAGCAACTTTGCCCCCCAAACTTTCTCCGATGACATCGGGCGGATTCCCGCTGTGAAATTGCTGCTTTATCCAATCAATAGCACCCGCAGTTTGCGCCGATTTTAACTGTCGTTCTAGTTTTGCCATAAATACATCGGGCGTATCTTCCAAAACGCGATCGAAAGGATACCAAGAACCGTAGCCGCGAATCACTAAAACAGGTGGATGATTGCCAGAAATGGGGACGCGACTTTCAGCATAAAAACCAGTGCGAGAGTCTTCAAACACTTTTGTTATGATATAATTTCCATCAATAACTTGCCCTTCCTGGTGCCGAATGTAAATTGAAGGATTATTGGGTTTAAAAGTATCGTGCAGTTGGGGTTTTGCAAACTTTTCGTAGAGAGAATCTAGCAAGTGCCTTCCCGTTTTGCGATCGACGAAATCGAATTCTGTTCCTTTCATTATCTGGTAGCCGCCGGTTTTACCAACAATATTGAATAAGTACAAAAAATCTACATAAACCCGCCACCGCACAACGAATAATCTCAATTAACTTTTACTTGTATCAAATGGCAAAAATCTACATGACATTTACCATTGGGGGAGTGAGAGGACGGGTTTTAGAGATAATCAATGATTGGCAAATATTCTATATAATATCAAATCCGGTAGTATCGTCGGGCGTAAAATCCAGTCAAAAGCTATGCCCGCTCAGCTTCGCCGAAGGGTCAACAATCACCGACGCTGCAACGGGAATCGATCTAATTCATCTGCGTTAATCTGTGTTAATCTGCCTGTATCTGCGGTTAAAAAAAGAGAAAGTATTAACCGCAGATGACAAGGGATTGACGCCGATGCACCCAGAGGTCGAGAATAGAGTGAGAGGGCGGGTTTTATAGATTGTCACTTATTAGTAGCAAATATTGTATGTGAAACCCGCCCCTAGCAAATCACTTTTACAAAACTCGCAACGTGCTAGCAATACTATCGACTGCTTCCATCGCGCGAATTTCATCGAGTGCTTGTTGAAAATTACCTTCCCTAACATCGTGAGTCACGACGACAATTTCTGCTAAATCGCCGTGAATTCCCGTCTGCACAACTGATTCTAAACTAACTTTGTGGTTGCCGAAACAAGTGCCTAGTTTTCCAATTACCCCCGGAGTATCGTGGGTTAAAAAACGGGCGTAAAAGCGAGTAACAAGTTCCTGCATCGGAGCAATTTTGCAGTAGTGTTGGTGACTGCAACTCAGCAAAGGATGAGGAATCGGAACAGTTTCTGTTTTCAGGATGGCCGCTACATTCATGATGTCGGATACTACGGCGCTAGCTGTGGGGCCCGCACCGGCGCCGCGCCCGTACAGCATCAATTGCCCGATCGGCTCTCCTTCGACTAAAATGGCATTGTAAACCCCGTTAACACTCGCCAGCGGATGAGTTTTCGGCACAAAACTCGGATGCACTCGAATGGACAGCAGTTCGCTTTCTCCCTCCGCTTGCTTGCCATTGTAGCGGGAAGTTTCTTGAGCAATCGCCAATAATTTAATCACAAATCCCAGCTTGTCGGCGTAGTCAATATCCGCCGCACTAACTTTTCTAATACCTTCGCAGTGAACATCAGCTAATTTGATGCGTCCGCCAAAAGCTAGCGAGGCTAAGATAGCAATTTTATCGGCAGCATCTAATCCATCTACATCTGCTGTGGGGTCAGCTTCAGCATAACCTAATTGCTGAGCGTCGGCGAGGACTTCGGCAAAGTCTGCGCCTTCTGTTTGCATCCGCGTCAGGATGTAATTAGTTGTGCCGTTGACGATGCCGGTGACAGTTTGAATGCGGTTTGCAACTAAGGATTGTTTGAGGCTTTGAATGACTGGAATGCCGCCGCCGACAGCAGCTTCTAGCATTACGTAAACGCCTTTTTTGTTAGCGGCCTCGAAGATTTCATTACCGTAGCGGGCGATAACTGCTTTGTTGGCAGTGACGACGTGCTTGCCGCTGGCAATAGCTTGCAGAATGAGCGATCGCGCCGGTTCCAATCCGCCAATCAATTCTACTACAATATCAATTTCCGGGTCAGTTGCGATCGCTTCTAGGTCAGTTGTCAGCACATTTTCTGGCAATTGTAAAGACCGAGTTCGAGAAATATCGCGCACTCCCACCCGATAGATTTCCAATTCCTGCAACAGTGGATGGCGGCCATCTGGGGAGAGCAAAATCTCTGCTGTTCCCGCGCCAACTGTACCCAAACCTAGCAAACCAATTTTGAAAGCCACGACTTTGACCCGTAGAAACTCACTTCATCTAGAATCATTGTATGATAACCGCGGCTTCACTGAATACCCTGAGACCCGACTTCTTAAAAAAGTCCGGGATCTACATGACTAATTAATCCAGATTTTACATGGCAATTTAAAGTTCTGTATCCATCTCTATCCCCATTTCTCGCAGCCGCTGCGCCAATCTTTCGGCCCGCTGCCTTTCGGCATTAACTTGCTGTTCTAGTTGCTCATTTTGCTGTTCTAGTTGCTCATTTTGCTGTCCTAGTTGCTGTAGCTGTGCTTGTTCTTCTCGAATTAAATCTTCAACTAGGGGCGGACATAGCACTTGATTAACCGATAAAATAAATTCAGCGAACTGTACAGACTGAACTTGCTGTCCCGGCACAAATTCCTGATGAGAATAACTGCCTTCATTTTCCGGGCGACTGCATACTCGTATTTTCGGTTGATTTGGGTCTACAATCCAATATTCAGGGATATCAATTAAGTCATATTCTGCCCGTTTGCGAATGTAGTCGTCTCGCCAATTTTGACTGGTAACTTCGATAACTAACAGCGGTTTTTCTTCAAAATCTAGCACTGCAGAACCAGGTTGCGCGCAGACTTGTTCCCACAGACTCTGAGTGCAAATCACCACATCAGGAATGCGAGAAGAGTTTTCCTCAGTTCGGACTGCGGTAGTCACAATTGCAACTATGGGTAGGTTGTGTGCTGCAAAGAAGCGCCGGAACTGATAAACTAAAAATTCACAAATTTTGATATGTATTGCTGTAGGTGTTGGCATTTCGATCAGATTGCCCCGATATAATTCATAACAAACACCCGATTCTCCCTGATAGTTCAGATATTCTTCAAAGGTGAGTTTTTGGGTAGAAGTTATAACCATGTCAGTTATCTCCCTTTTTCGGTGAGCTTACTGTATATTTTACACTTGTCTTGGGTGAATCAGCCCCTCAAGACTCAAAACTGCTTCAAAAATTGTAGGGCGAGCCAAGCCCACCCTACAAATCAGATTAAATCAGGTAACACATTAATAAGTTTCAACGTGCCAACGGTGCTCTTTCTTCAACTGTTTCTGATAGGCGGCCCACTCAACACCGTGCTTGCTAGACGCGGCCGACATTCCCTCATCAATTCCGCCTTCCATACCCTTCAAACCGCAGATATAAGTGTGAGTATTCGGCTTTTGAACCAATTCCCACAATTGGTCTGCGTTCTCTTGAATCCGGTTTTGAATGTACATCTTGCCGCCGTCAACATTTTTTTGTTCGCGGCTGATGGCATAAGTCAAGCGGAAATTATCGGGGAACTCGCGCTGCAATTGCTCCAACTCTTCCTTATAGAGAATGTTGGGAGTGTAAGCAACTCCAAAGAACAGCCAAGCTAAACCTCTGAACTTGTAATCGGGATTGTTTTCTTTAAACATCCGCCACAAATAAGCCCGGAAAGGAGCAATACCCGTACCGGTAGCCATCATAATAATGGTGGCTTCTTCGTCGTCGGGTAACAGCATTTCCTTGCCTACGGGGCCGGTGATTTTGACATCATCTCCAGGTTGCAAACCGGTGAGAAAAGTCGAACAAACACCAAAGACTTTTTCACCAGTTTCTGGGCTTTTGTACTCTAGGCGGCGGACGCACAGAGAAACTGTTTTGTCGTCTACATCGTCTCCGTGACGGGTGGAGGCGATCGAATAAAGCCGAATTTTGTGGGGTTTGCCGTTTTTATCCGTGCCATCGGGAATAATCCCGATACTTTGACCTTCGAGATAGTGTAACTTGCCTCCAGAAATGTCAAATTTGACGTGACGGACTGTGCCTTCGCCGCCTTCTCTGACTAATTCTTCTGTAGAAATGCACTTACCAATATAGGGATTGGCCGGTTTGTAGAGGTTAACAGGAACCTGAACTTTTTCCTTGGCTTGAGTCATGGGCTTAGTTTTTTCTCCAGATTTCTGACTCTGTAGCCCTGCTTCTGGTGCGACTTTGCCATTTGTTTCGGGAGCGCTATTTGAGGGGCGGATGCTGATAATTTTGCCACCCATCCGAGCAATCCGGCGCATTTCCTGATTCATGCGATCGTAGGGTACGGAGATAAATACGCTGCCGCTACGGCGAATCGGGTTACTTATTTGGTCAGTTGCTTGGCTCTGACGCATACCCTCCACTTCGTAAACAAAGATGCGGCTGCCTGATTCTGAGTTTGCCGCAACACCAGATATGCTTGGGCTGTACATTTGTTGCTTGTCCTTCACGATACAGAGTTATAAAGAAAGAGAATGTGACGTTAGACTCAATTTACTTTTTTCTTAAGGCCATCGGGACTAATTGGCCGCGCCAATTTTTGGGCCTCGCCACGCCGGCAGGAGTGTTGAAGTTGCGATCGCTCGCGTATCAAATCCCTACTAGCCGAACGCCGCGCTCACCGAGCCCGCTTTGCGTTCGGCTGTTGACCTATAGCTATTGTTGTCTGCGTACTGCCAATATTTTACCCGATCGGGGGATCTGCCCCGATAAGTCCTTCTGATTTGGGGAGCGCCCCACCAGAGAAAGGAAGATTCGAGCAGTTTTAATGAGGTTGAGCTTGTAGGGGGCGAACGCCTTCTGGTAAGATTAACCACTAAAGTTAGTATTAATTACTTGCCTTGAAGATTGCTTGGGTCTGCCCGGGCAGGCAGTCAACTCACTGCTGTATGCTGGTGAGAACTCGATCGTCTCGGGGTAGCACAGCAGCACAAAGCCTGCTTGCCGCTACCTGCGGGCTGAAATTTTGTGGAATCTAGACTTGAGTTAGTTAGTAAACAGTGATTTTGTTAGAGGGAAACTATGACCAGTAAGCCGGATCGCGTGGTTTTAATTGGCGTTGCCGGAGATTCCGGATGCGGAAAATCTACTTTTTTACGCCGATTGACAGATTTGTTCGGGGAAGATTTCGTTACTGTAATCTGCCTTGATGACTATCATTGTCTCGATCGCAAGCAGCGCAAGGAAACAGGGATTACAGCCCTTGACCCCAGAGCGAACAATTTTGACCTGATGGCTGAGCAAATGAAGGCTCTCAAAGAAGGTCACGCGATCGACAAGCCGATTTACAACCACGAAACTGGTCTGCTCGATCCTCCTGAGCGGGTAGAGCCGAATCACGTGATTGTGATTGAGGGGCTGCATCCCCTATACGACGAGCGAGTTCGATCGCTCCTCGACTTCAGCGTCTACCTCGACATCAGCGACGAGGTAAAAATTGCTTGGAAAATCCAGCGCGACATGGCGGAACGGGGCCACCGTTACGAAGACGTGCTGTTTGCGATCAATGCTCGCAAACCTGATTTTACAGCCTACATCGACCCGCAAAAGCAATATGCTGATGTGGTAATTCAAGTGTTGCCGACCAACTTGATCAAAGATGACAAAGAGCGGAAAGTTCTGCGTGTGCAGATGATTCAGCGCGAAGGCATCGCCAATTTTGAGCCTGCGTATTTGTTTGACGAAGGTTCAACAATTAACTGGGTTCCTTGCGGCCGCAAGCTGACTTGTTCCTATCCCGGAATTAAAATGTACTACGGGCCGGACGCTTTCTACGGTCACGAAGTCTCGATTTTAGAAGTAGATGGTCAATTCGAGAATCTCGAAGAAGTTATTTACATCGAAAGCCATTTGAGCAAGACTTCTGCGAAGTATGAAGGCGAGTTAACTCACCTGTTGCTCCAGCACCGCGAGTATCCTGGTTCCAACAATGGAACTGGTTTGTTCCAAGTGTTAGTCGGATTGAAGATGCGGGCGACTTACGAGAAGTTGACTGCAAAAGAAGCGAAAGTGGCTGTTAGTGTTTAGAACCCTGACATGAAAGATTTGGGAGGCGCAATTGCGCCTCTTTTTTTGTGGAGAAATGAACCGCAGAGGGCGCAGAGGGCGCTGAGTAGAGTTAGGGCAGGGTGTTTGGAAGTAGAGAGGTTAAGAAGGTTTTTCCGGCTTCATTCAGGTCGCTATCTAGGGAAAAAGTTAGACTGCGAACTCGGATATCGTCATTTTTTATATCTAGTGGCTGTTTGAGGTTTTGCGGGTAGACGAGAATTGCATTTTGGCACTTTAAGGCATTTGCGTAAGCAACTATTTGATGACGGTCATCACTGCCTACTCTATCGGGAGCTTGGTATTTTGTATCGAGGACGTATTGGACTTTTTTTGTTGCAATATCGCACAGCAGTAAGTCAATCCTATCGAAATAGTTTTGGTCATGTGTGACTCGGTGTTGTTGTTTGACAAAAAAGCCTTTTGGTGTATTTGCTTTCAGCCATTCAGCGACAAATTGTTCATATAAATTAGCCATGTCTATGAGAAAAGGGAGCATTTCGCGATCGCCTGTTTCGTGACTAGGCCCTGTGTTATCTAAAAAGAATCGACATAAGGCGTGTAAAAGTTGATAATCTTGATTCAAACGGTGATAATTTTTATCAATACAAGCTTCTGATTTAAAATGTTTTAATGTAACAAATCCTTGGAGTGCGTGAAAGGCTTTTCGCACAGTGGATGAAACAGATTCACCGCACAAACCGCTGCGGCCAATGATAAAGAGTGTCCAAGCCATAATTTGATTATCTTCGATGTCGCCTGTTTGTTCGTTATAGTGGCATTTTAGTTTAACATCCCAAGGTTTTTGCAGGGCTGACCGCAAATCGACGCGGCCGCGAATGTAGGCGAGTCTTTCTGTTTTGGATAAGTAATCGCGATATAATCCTTTGCGACAGCGTTCTAGAATTTTGTGGGCAAGAATATTAGCTAAGATCTCGTAACTTTGTTCTAATGATTGGCACTGAATCGATCCTTGGGGAAATTTTATCTTAAGGTTGTACGCATAGTCGATCATTCCGAAGAGGTTGTTTATGGGAACCTTGGGGCGGATGGCGATGTGGAATTCTGGAGTGATGGGAATGTTGCCAACTCTGCCTTTAGATTTTAAGTGCCATTGATATTTTGTTTTAAAGTTGGGAAATTCTATCTCGATTTCCTTGGCATAATTATGGTATATTTTCTGTCCTACTGATTCGGGGATTGAGTCTTGTTCAAAAGTTGCTAATTGATATTCTGTAAGTTCGATAATTCGGCGGGATTCTGATTTCATAATTGTGGTGGATGCAGTAACGCCACGGTATCGGCGTTAATGACGGCGTTAGATTGTCAATAGCCCAATTTATTCTTGATATTTTCCCAAAAAAACTCATCCATTTTTTCCAGGTTATCAAAGAAGTATTCTTCGAGGTATGGCTCAATTTCCATTTCCCAAATATCTTGGATATCTTCAGCTAAGGTTTTTGTCAAAAAGAAGGAGATGCCTAATTCATAGTGTTTGTTGTTAATTGCGCGATTGACATCTTCTAGAATGCTAGTTAATTGATTAACTGGAAAACCTGTTTCCTCTCTGTGGTGATACTGTCGCAGCACTTCATAGTTTGGATAGACGGGCATGAATGCGAAGCGGCGGCGGAGTGCATTATCGACTAAGGCAATAGAACGGTCTGCGGTGTTCATTGTGCCAATAATGCGGACATTTGTAGGGATTCTAAATTCTTCGCCACTCGCTAATTTAACGGTGCGATCGCGGTCATCAAGCAAATACATCAACTCTCCAAATACCTGAGATAAATTTGCACGGTTAATTTCATCAATAATCAGAATGCAAGTGTCTTCACAGGCTTCGGCTTTTTTGCAAAATTCGAGGAATCTGCCGGGAACTATGGGATAGGTTAATTGCCCATCTTGACTTTGCGGACGGATGCCTTGAATAAAGTCTTCATAAGTATAAGCTGGATGAAATTGAATCGTGTCTGAAAAGCCGTCACCGCCACCGATTAAGTGTTGGGCAAGTTTTTGAGCGAGGAAGGTTTTTCCGGTTCCGGGCGGGCCTTGTAAGATGGCTTGTTTCTTGCGGTGGATGGTGGATATCCAGCGGTTGAGATCAGATGTTTGAAAACCAGTTTGTTCTGAAATTTCTTCGAGATTGTACGATCGATTAAATTCTTTTTCATATACTGAAAAATATTCATTGATAGGTAGAGGTGAATCATTCTCCACTATATTGGCACACAAAAAAAATAATGGAAATACTTTTTTAAAGGTTTGTGCTATTATGTAAATTAACTGTTTGGCAGAATATCCTAATACTTCTTCGGCTGCAAGCGATCTAGCAACCTGAATATTAATAATTTCATTTTCTTTGAAATCTGGTGGTTGTTCGCTCGTTAAATAAATAATACTATTTAATAATTCATCAATATATTTTTGAGGTTTAACTACGATCTGGCGATATTCAGGTCTATAGGAATTATGACTAATGATTCTATTAGTTAAATAGCAATGATATTGATTGGGAAGGTTATAAAGTTTAAGGCTGTTGATTGCCCTTGGATTATTTATATAATTGCTCTCATATTTATCTCTTATATAATCAAGCTCGTTAAATTCTGCATACAAACCAAAAGTTAAGTCTTGGTTGTCAAATCTTAGCATTAAGTGAGCATCCTCTATATAATTGATGTCTCCATAACCAAAAGCCACACTGTAAGCTACTGATTGTAAACCGTTTGTTTCAACAATGGAGCCAAGTTGCTCCCACTTGATATTTATATATTTTTTTATAAAATCAGGCAACAGCTCTTCTACATGACTGAAAATATACCTCAATGGCTCTTCTACATATTGTAAAAAATCTTTTTTATGTGCCATGTAAAAATCGGAGCTAGGGTTTTCATAAAATTGGGCCAATAAGTTAAATGTCTCTGATGAAAAAGGACACTCTGGATGTACAAAAAATTTTTTCATTTTGTCTTATTCTTTGAGAGTTCTTAATTGTTATCCTGACTTTAATTGTAGCTGATAGCGGTTCTTTAAACCACCGTTCGCCCCTACTTCGATCTTCGATCACCCTACCTGTTGCTTCATGTTTTCTCATCTAAAATACGATCGCCCTTCCCGACACCAGATATCTGAGATGCGATCGCACCCGCCATCCTTACCCACATCAAATGCCCTGCCAAACCAGTAACACTGGCAAAACCGCTAACAACTGTTCCCGGAAAATTTAAACTTGCGCCGAGTGACTCAGAATTACCAAATTGTGTCTATACTAGATAATTGAATCCGGCGATCGCGACTAATAACGGGTACATTAAGATACAAAGCAGTAGCAGCAATAATGCGATCGGGCAAATCGGGAATTTGCGATCGGTCAACTTGCCTTAAAGTCAAAGCTATATTGCGATCGAAAGGAATTTCCACCAATAAGGCATCATCGCTCTCAACTTCTCTCACTAATAGATCGAGAGTAGTTGAATTAATCCGCCCTCTCTCGCTCAGATAGACAATTTCTGCTAATGTAATTGATGAAAAAGCCACCTGATTTCCCTCGGCAGCTATCTGTTCTATTGTCATTCTAGCAGTCACCGAAAGTCGTGAATCGGCAAAGATATACCAGATCACAGCATGAGTATCAGCTACAGCACGCAGCATTAGAAATCCTCCCTTGGGAAATTCGCCCATTCTTCGCTGCGAGCTTCATCTATATCAGCGGCAGAGGGTGCAATTCCCAAGTCAGCACATAAACCCCACAATGATTTGCGGGGAGCGGGCCGAACCACTAATTCTCGTTCTATTTCAGGAACAATCCACTTAATCAACCGTAACTTTTCGGCTAGAGACAAGTGCTTGACAAGATTTAAAACCGCCTCAAAAGTCATGTTTTTTATGTTTAAATTGTTGATTGATGTAATTGTAGCATTTTGGCGGCCAAGGACAGCATCACCAGGTTTGGGTTGAGAAGATTCGTTTATCACGGTTCCCGGAAAAGTTAAAACTGTGTCGAAACTATCTAAACGTGCTATATTCAACTCCGTAAACCCTGAACTTCCCTATCAGGTATTGCAAATTTATCCACGAGTCAACTGAATGCTCTCTACTTTCAAGAAATTAGCTTCAATTGCAATCATCTTTGCCGCCGTAAAACTTTTACTTAATTATCCGCCTTTCAGAGAAATAGAAAATTATATCGCAAATAGAAACCCAGCAAGTGCCACCTTAGACAATGGAACTCTGCAGCAAAAATCCAGCAGCCCGCCTCCGGTACTTCCCAAAAAACCACCAGAGCAAACGTTCGATGTAGTAGTATATGGTGATGAAGTACCGGGGATATGTGCGGCGATATGGGCTAAGAAAACTTTAGGCCCAAAGGGCAAAGTTGCGATCGTGCGATCGAACTACGGAAGAGCACCTTTGGGCGGGTTACTCACCCGCGGCGGTTTAGCTTACATCGATGTAGATAAAATCCCCGGTTGGTATCGCCAACCCTACGCCCAATGTTTTAAGGAATTCTTAGATAAAGCGGATGCGCCCGAATCTTGCTTAGACCCAAAAAGGGCAGATCAAGCTCTCAGGCAAATGCTTTCAGCAGCAAAAGTCAGAGTTATTTCCAACTCCACTCTTACTCCCCACGTCGTAGATAATAAAATCGAATATGCCGAAGTCAAAGGCAGCACATTAAGAATTAAAGCCAACTCTTTTATTGACGTAACTCAAGACGCGGAATTAGCCAGAAAAGCCGGATTATCTTATTATACAGGATATCAATCTCAGAATATAAAATCCAAAAATGAAACTTTAGCAGTCTCTGTAGTTCCGAGAATTACAGGGATAACGATGTCCGAATTCCGCAGTATAGAAGATGAAATTCTATACAATCGGCCTTTGGTAAAAAAGATTAAAGAAAGCATTATGAAATCTAAAGATCCGGCTAGTACAAAATTCTGGATGAGGAATTTCTGGAGTACGATTTATCAGCCATATACAGACGGCTACGACATCAGAAGCGTAGCCATAGGTGCAGCGTATCACATAGACAGAAAGCTGCCCTTTAGTCAAAATAAAGGATTCTTTTTTGATAAAGGCAATGTCTGCGTTTATAACAAGAATGTGCTGTCCTGGAACGGGTTTCTGTTTAAATACCAAGTTGACCAAATCATGAAGATGGAAGCTAATGGCAGAAAACCGACTCCTGAAATGATTAGAGAAATGTCATTTCTCCAATACTGGCTACAAAAGAAGTCTGGTAAAGATGTGAGAGTATTTCTTCCAGACGAGATTTATATCAGGCAAAGTTTGAACGTTCGCGATGTTGTAGATCCGCTGACGGGGCAGGAGATTATCAAAGGGGGAACAGTACCTGAAAAGTCGATCGGCAGTTTTTCCTACGATTTCGATATGCGGGGCGGAGTCAAGAATTTATCTGCGAGAATTCCGCCGCTGCCAGTCTATAATTTCGGGATAGAAAGCGCTTTGGCTAGCAAAGTCAAGAATTTAGCCATTGTAGGGCGATCGTCCGGTTATGTGGGTATGGCTGTATCCGTCGGGCGAATTGCGACGGTGAATATTTATCAAGGACAAGGTGTGGGCGTGGCCGCTGGTTTGGCTAGCAAGTTCGGCGTGCCGCTGAATTCGATTACTTCGGCTGAAACGAAAAAAACTCTTGAGACTTTAACGGGGAAAACGACGTATTTGTCGGGGAGAGATACGAGTTATGGAGTTGATTATAAGGAGGTAAAGTAATCGAGGTATAGTAGCAGTCCGTGTTGCTATACGAGGTTAAACCTGCCTACAAACTATAAACTTTTGTTTGAGTTTTAGAACAAAAAACGCAATTCCTGGAGTTTGATAGCTGTTATTCATTGCGATCCTTAATTATTGCCAGTTGTTTTACCAGTAGGACTAAGGCAAAAAGAAAACCGGTTTGTCTGCAAAATCGTGGCTTTCTCCCAGAGAATGCGGGTTTTGGATTAGGGATTTCTGTCAAATAAAATATTAAAAGGATTTTACCACTGAAGATGTCGAAACCTCATATTCGACGGCGCAAGATTCCCCAACTCTTAGATATCCTCTCGATCTTCGCTCTGCTGCTGCTCGTATTCTGTAATAATGTTCTGAATATCCTCTGCTGCAATATCGACTTGTTCGGACTTGGTGTAAAGGGTCAGCAAAATGATTCCCGTTGCTGTTTGGACGTAGTAAATTAAACGGTATCCACCACTTTTACCTTTTTGAGTGTCGCTATTTCGGACTCTCAACTTGAAGACTGCATAACCCACTCCAGCAATTCGATCTCCTGGGAGTTCTCCCCGTGTGAGTTGTTCGATAATGGGTTGAATATCATTGCGAATGCTGCGGTATTTTTTTGCCAGAGTGCGTAAATTGCGATTGAAGGTTGGTGAAACTATAACTTGAATTAAGGGCAAGTCAGTCATTTTCAATTCCTTCCCACATTTGAGCAACCGAAATGGTTTGCCCAGTCATGGCTTCGTGCCAAGCTTGCCGAAAATCTTGTAGAAGCGCTGCTTGAGATTGGCCCTCTCCGTCAATTTCTGAGGGTTCTGGAATACTAAAAGAATTAGCAGGAGGCATCTCCTGGATTTCTGCTGAGAAAACCTCTGGCAGATTATTTTGCGAAATGATTACCCCCTGACGTTGCTTTTGGCTTAGAAACTCTATAAAACTCGCAACTAATGCCAGATGTTCTGGAGAAAGTCGATCGAGCCATCGATCGATTTGATGTCGAAGTGCTGCTACATTCATAATGCCATCAAACCTTTTAATTTTACCTTCATTTTAACTTGACACTCCCCGCCTTGAATATCGGTCTTCCCTCTGCCTCTGACACGGATGCGGTTCAAAACTCTTCTCCTCCCTTCTATGGCACAATCTAAATAAGATAAAACCCTCAAGCCACCATGACCGCAAACCTACCCCCGCAATACGACCCCCAAGCCACCGAAGCCAAGTGGCAAAAATACTGGGAAGACAACCAAACCTTCAAAGCTGACCCAGAAGCCGGCGGCGAACCTTACTGCGTCGTTATCCCGCCGCCCAACGTCACCGGCAGCCTCCACATGGGACACGCTTTTGAAGAGACGCTGATTGATGTCCTCGTCCGCTATCACCGCATGACTGGACGCAATACTCTGTGGTTGCCGGGAACGGATCATGCTAGCATCGCAGTTCAAACTATTCTCGAAAAGCAACTCAAAGCAGAAGGCAAAACTCGCCACGATTTAGGCAGAGAAAAATTCTTGGAACGGGCCTGGGAGTGGAAAGCTGAATCGGGCAATACTATTACTAACCAATTACGCAGTTTGGGCGTGTCTGTCGATTGGTCGCGTGAACGCTTTACGATGGATGAAGGCTTATCCGCTGCGGTTTTAGAAGCGTTTGTCCGCTTGTACGATGAGGGGCTGATTTATCGCGGCAATTACCTGGTGAATTGGTGTCCGGCGAGTCAGTCTGCTGTGTCGGATTTGGAGGTAGACCAGCAGGAAGTTGAGGGCCATTTGTGGCATTTCCGCTATCCTTTGACGGACGGTTCGGGTTATTTGGAGGTGGCGACGACTCGGCCGGAAACGATGTTGGGCGATACTGGGGTGGCGGTGAATCCACAGGACGATCGCTACAAACATCTTATCGGTAAAACTGTGACTTTGCCGATCGTCAATCGCGAAATTCCAATCATTGCTGATGAGTTTGTCGATCCGACTTTTGGAACTGGTTGTGTTAAGGTGACTCCCGCCCACGATCCGAATGACTTCGAGATGGGTAAACGTCACAATTTGCCGTTTATTAACATTATGAATAAGGACGGCACTTTAAATGAAAATGCCGGAGAGTTCCAGGGACAAGACCGATTTGTTGCCCGGAAAAATGTGGTGCAGCGGTTAGAAAATGACGGGGTTTTGGTTAAAATAGAAGATTATAAGCATACTGTTCCCTACAGCGAACGCGGCAAAGTCCCGGTCGAACCTTTGATATCTACACAATGGTTTGTGAAGATCGAGCCTCTTTCTCAACGTGCTTTACAAGCATTAGATCAAAGTAACTCACCAGTCTTTGTTCCTGACAGATGGACAAAGGTTTATCGGGATTGGTTGGTGAAGCTGAAGGATTGGTGTATCTCCCGACAATTGTGGTGGGGACACCAAATACCGGCTTGGTATGCTGTTAGCGAAACCCAAGGCGAAATTACTGACACGACGCCGTTTGTAGTGGCGAAAACTGAAGCTGAAGCTAAGGAAAAAGCTACGGCTAAATTTGGTAATGACGTAGAGTTAACAAGAGATCCAGACGTATTGGATACTTGGTTTTCATCTGGGTTGTGGCCTTTCTCAACTTTGGGATGGCCGGACGAAACTAAAGATTTGGAGTTTTACTATCCGACAACTACTTTGGTTACAGGTTTTGATATCATCTTTTTCTGGGTGGCTAGAATGACGATGATGGCAGGACATTTTACTGAAAAGATGCCTTTTGATACTGTTTACATTCACGGTTTGGTGTTGGATGAAAACGGTCAGAAAATGTCTAAGAGTAAAAATAACGGTATCGACCCGCTGCTGTTGATTGGCAAGTACGGTACTGATGCTTTGCGCTACACTTTGGTTAAGGAAGTGGTTGGGGCCGGTCAAAATATTCGCATGGAGTACGATCGCAAAACTGATGAATCGAAATCGGTGGAAGCTTCGCGTAACTTCACGAATAAGTTGTGGAATGCCGCCCGGTTTGTGATGATGAATTTGGAGGGACAGACTCCGCAACAATTGGGAATTCCTCACCCCCCCCAACCCCCCCTTGCTAAGGGGGGGAGAGAAGAAGATTCCCTTGTTGAGGGGGGGAGAGAAGAAGGGCTGGAATTGTGCGATCGCTGGATTCTTTCTCGCTACAATCAAGTTGTGCAACAAAGCCGCAATTGTTTGGAAAATTACGGTTTGGGAGAAGCGGCGAAGGGACTTTATGAGTTTATTTGGGGCGATTTCTGTGACTGGTATATTGAGTTAGTCAAGTCTCGCTTGCAACAGGATGCTGAACCAAATTCTAAGAAAGGGGCACAGCAAACTTTTGCTTTTGTGTTGGAAGGGATTCTGAAACTACTGCATCCTTTTATGCCGCACATTACTGAGGAGATTTGGCACACTCTGACTCAAACAGGTGACGATCAATGTTTGGCTTTGCAAGCTTATCCTGAAGCAAACGCATCACTCATTGATTCTGATTTGGAACAGCAGTTTGAGTTGTTGTTCGGTACCATTCGCACTATTCGCAATTTGCGGGCAGATTCTGATATCAAGCCAAGTGTGAAGGTGACGGCGATTTTGCAAAGCGAAAACGAGAAAGAACGCCAAATAATCTCAGATGGAGGCGTTTACATTCAGGATTTGGCAAAAGTGGAAAATCTGACCGTAACTGCTAGTTTGGATACAGATTTGGGACAGACAATTACTGGGGTTGTAGGTACTGTGCAAGTATTGATTCCTCTGGCTGGGGTGGTCGATTTGGCGGCTTTGCGTGCTAAATTAGAAAAGAAGTTGAGCAAAGTGGAAGCTGAAATTAAGCATACTGCGGCGCGTTTGAGTAATCAGAAGTTTGTGGATAAGGCTACTCCTGATGTGGTTCAGGGGGCGAGGGATGCTTTGGCGGAAGCCGAAAAACAAGCTGAGATTTTGCGCGATCGGCTAAAGTTGTTTTAAGAGTTGACTGTTGACGGTTTTTAGTCAATTTGTAGGTGGCGTGAGGGCGAAAAACCTGGGAATCCCCAGGAAAATATTGACTCTCACGCACCACAGGCGCGATCGGCTAAAGTTGTTTTAAGAGTTGACTGTTGACTGTGGCCGGGGCGGGTTTACGAGATAGTGAGTTTCAGGCATAGATTGTTTGTAAAACCCGCCCCTACGATCTCGCAAATCCTACAACAAATAACTAATAACCAATAATTAATACCCAATTACCACTTACCAATTACTAATAACCCTCATGCTATATTTAGCCCAAGTACAAAATCAGGAAAATTTAGGCGAGATAAGTCTGCAATTGCTGGCTTGCCAAAATTCTGATGATACTTGGGCTATTCTTAGTGAAGAAAGTTTCTTGACATTACAGAAAGATTTTGCTCAAAATCCAATTAACTCTGCAACGAATGTTTTAAATGCAGGGATTTTAGTATTAGCAAATGTTGACCAAAATAGCCAGGTTTTGGATATTCAAGCAGCTACAAACTGGGTACTACAATTAGTAGAGAAATATTTAACAACAGGTTTTACTCCCGATTTTTTGCAGCAAGAAGCCCAAAAAGTAGAAGATTGGAGGCAATCTCTCACTTTGCAGAGTCAAGAATTGTCTCGCCGCTTGATAGAAGTTGAAGCCCGCCGAGAACAAATTCAAAATTTAGAAGCAAAACTCCAGCAGGAAAAGCAATTGTTGGAAAGTTCGATCGCCCAATTGAAAATTTTACCCGCTACACCGCCACTTTGACCAAGAATTTCTTGATGGTACCCGCCACGTGATTTATCGGTGGAATCAATCCCAAATCGAAAATCGAAAATTCTCAAGCCCCCGCATTTATCCGTGGGGTCGCCTCTAAAATCTAAAATCTAAAATCTAAAATCGATTGACTCCAATTAACACACAACAGGTAGGGACACGGCACTGCCCTGTCCCCAAAAACCTAATATGCAATTTGCTGGACATCATATAATTTGTAACTTGACAAATACCCCTTACCCGTTGCCGAATCGCCAGCAAAATTGCCTGCGGTTAAAGCACTTTTGACTTCATCCAAGCGGCGGGGAGACACAGCAATTTCTGAGAATTGGTAACATAAGCCCGCTTCTGAAACACATCATATTGATTGCGTTCGATCGCATTTAAGATCCTGCTGTACAGCATTGTAGCCGCCCAAACAGTCCAGCGGATATCGGGACTGAGCACTTTAATTCCCGGTTCGGCGCTGGCGTATAATTTGCGAGCTCGCTGAATTTGAAACCGCATCAATTCCCGCCAGCGGTTGTCAATTACACCGTTGAATAAATCTTCTTCGGTGTAGTTAAACAGCGCTAAGTCTTCTAAGGGAATGTAAATGCGGCCGCGGCGGGCGTCTTCTCCGACATCGCGCAGAATATTAGTCAACTGCTTGGCAATACCGAGGGAGATGGCTTCTTCTTTGGGAATTTTATTACCCCAGTGCCAATTCCAGTTAGCAGCGGGATTCGACTCGTCCACACCCATGACAGACATCGACATCAGCCCTACAGTACCCGCTACTCGATAACAGTAAAGATTGAGCTCTTCAAAAGTTTCGTAGCGGCTGCGGTACAAGTCCATTTGCTGGCCCGCAATCATCTCTCGAAACGGCTGAATGTCGATGGGGAAACGAGACAGCGTATCCACCAAAGCTACGTCGTAGTCGTCGTGAGGATGGCCGGCAAACACAGATTCTAGGCGTTTTTCCCACAGATTGAGGGTTTCAGGGGTCGTTGCATCAGAACCCGGCCCGTCTACGAGTTCGTCGGTGCGGCGGCACCAGACATAAATCGCCCAAATCGCCCGACGCTTCGCTTCGGGCATGAGTTGAGTGCCTAAATAAAAATTTTTGGCATAACTCGCCGTGACTTGGCGGCACAGTTCGTAGGATTCATCCAAAGAGGCCAGAGTTCTCATGCACTGGAGTTTTGACAGTTGCAGCATCCGAGAATAAGAAATTTAAAGATTAGAATTGACACTCCCCCGTTTAGAAAACGGGAGATTTTTTACGTCTTTATGAAAAATTCTTAATTTTTCATTGGTTATTGGCCGTTGAAATAGCCTGCGCTGTCAGCTTACCAGAAAGCACGGCACCTTCCATACTCGCAAGATAACGCTGCATCGTATAATCCCCCGTTAGATAGAAATTGCTAATGGGAGTTGTTTGTGTGGGACGGCACTGCTGGCGTCCGGGAGTGGCTTTGTAGACGGAACGTGGGGTTTTGACTACGTGATATTTGAGCAGTTTGGCGGGTTCTGGGATTTGATCGGGAAAGAGTTTTTCTAACTCGACCATTGTGGCTGCGACGATATCTTCGTCAGACTTGCCTATCCAGTCTTTGGCCGGTGCTAAAACCAGTTCCAGCATTGATTTGTCTGGGTTGGCATATTCGCGGCAGGTGTTGCTCATGTCGGCGTAGACGCTCAGCAGGGGCGATCGCGAGAACAGCAAATGGTCGATATCAGTTAATTTGCGATCGAACCACAAGTGTACATTAATGACGGGTACTCCCTCCAAGCCTTCGAGCTGTTTGAAATAATCCATTTCGCCCCAAGGTTTCGGCATCATCAGCTTCAGCGGGTCAACCGGCATCGCGGAAACGTAAATATCGGCCGTCAGAATTTCTGACTCTGCCCCTTTTACTCCCCGAATCTGGAAGCCGCGCACCGTTTTGTCATCGTTGAGCAAAAACTCCCCGATGGGTGCATTCAGCCGGACTTCACCGCCGCGCTCAGTTATGTAGTCTACCATCGGCTGACACAACCTCTCTGTGGGGGAACCGTCTAAAAAGGCCATTTTCGAGCCGTTTTTCTCTTGCAAGAAGCGGTTGAGGGCTGTCAGCAGTATGGTTGCAGATATTTCGTGGGGGTCAATGAAGTTGAGCGCCTTGGACATGGCGATGAATACTTCTTTTTCGACTCTGGGGGGGACGTTTTGCTTTTTGAGCCAGTCGGAAAACGAGTATTTGTCCATTTCTTCGACGTATTTTTGGCCCTGAAGCATCGCCGGAATCAAACCTATACCGAAGCGGATTTTTTCGGGCCAGGTGAGCATATCGTTGTTGCTCAAGATGGCTGCGACGCCGTTGAAGGGGGCGGGAAGGTCGGGAAAGTCAAAGCGGGAATAGGTTCCGGGGGTTTCCGGCTGATTGAAAATCATCGAGTGTTCTTTCCATTGCAGCCTGTCTTCAATGTCAAGTTCTTTGAAGAGTTGGAGCATATTTGGGTATGCACCGAAGAAGATGTGGAGGCCGGTTTCATACCAGTCGCCATCTGCATCTTTCCAGGCGGCTACTTTGCCGCCGAGTACGTCCCGACTTTCTAGGAGGATGGGGGTGTGGCCCGCGTCGGTAAGATATTTAGCGCAGGAAAGTCCTGCTAAGCCTGCTCCGGCGATCGCAACTCGCATTTGATACTACTTGGCCTCTGTGTTCGCTTCGGTTTAATTATACTTTACAACTCGTTACATTTTTTTGGGAAATGGGGAAGGTGGATGCGGCGAGCCCTCTCTCAGTCCCACAGTCCGCCAGGGAATGAATTCCCTGTCTCATAGCGCAAGTCCTCTGAAAGAGGACTGAAGAATACATTAGGGCTTGCTGAATAAGTCCAAAAAACTCAAAAAAGTTCGATCGCGCTATTGCCCGCCAACGCTTAATATAAGTTTTTCTTCTACTTGTAATACCGGAGGATAGCTTTTGATAATCTCAGTCACCTTTCTAGTCCTTATTAATATAATTTGACACAAAAAAAGCCACAATAACCTCCTTAATCCCGCAACAAGGTTCATGACTAAAAAAGCAATTGCAATCGCTGTTTGAGATGTATTATCGAGTTTGGTCATCACTCGATCGAGATTAAACCTTCTTTTTGCTTGACCAAATTTCCCTTCTATAGCCTGACGCGCTTTTTCATCTTCTTGAGCTTGCTTTTTTATTGCTTTACTCACATGAGCTGACCGTCTTCCCAAGGGCGGACCGCTCATCCTAATTCCTCTTTCTTTACACCAGGCTCTATTCGAGCGAGTACGGTAAATCTGGTCAACGTGAACCGATTCTGGGTAATGCCCTGTGAATTCTTTAAATGCTTCTACTTGGGCTATTAAGTCTCCTGATTCATTGAAGTTATCCCAACTAATTCGATCTAAAAATACATAGGGCTTGCTGAAAAAGCCTAAAACCCTTACATCAAAAGACTTTGGCTCCTGACAGCGCTGAGCATGTGTAAGATTCTGAGCTAAAATCAGTCAAAAGCCTAGTACAGCATCACTTTCGTAATGTACCGAAAAGTTGACCCAAGCCCAAACCCACCATCCAACTTT